>CAYTLW010000005.1:0-122879 GCA_964438735.1 uncultured Enterobacteriaceae bacterium
CTCGTCAGGGCGCAACTGTTGCGCGACTCTGCCTGCCATAGGATCCTCTGCGCTGATGCCGCCGTCTCATGGCGTCGATTCGAACCATAACATAGCGACCGCCGAAGAAAGACCCAGGCGGGCCCCGGCGGTCGCTCGAGGAACCCCATGTCGGAGACCACGCATCGCTCTCCCCGCTTCGCCGGCCTGCGTGGGCGCCGCCTTGCTCCCCATTGGCGCCTGCATTTCGCCTGCAGTCCCGACCCCATGCTGATCGGTGTCGCCATCGAAATCGGCCACGATCGAACCATCATTGGACGCCAGGCCGAGGGCGTGGCCGGCGAGCTGGTCATGGCCGACGACGCCATGTCCAGGCGCCATGCGGTGATCGTGGTCGTCAACGATGGAGAGGGCCTCGAGGCGATCGATCTCGGCAGCCGCAACGGCACCTTCGTCGACGGATTGGCGGTCGACTCCGGTCTGCGGCAGGGGCTGCCCGCCGGCGCGCCGCTGCCCGACGGCGCCGTGCTGCGCACGGGCGATACCATCGCGGTCGTGGAGCGGGCTGAGCCCATCGAAGACACGCCCATGGCCGAGATGCCTGGACCTTCCCACCGGGCCGCCGGGGTCCGCGCCGCGCTGCTCCGGGCCGCCGCAGATTCTGAGCCGGTTTTGTTGCATGGCGATACGGGCACGGGCAAGGAGCACGCGGCCGCCGCCGTGCATCGCCTGGCCACGCGCAGCGGCCCCCTGGTCCGGGTCAATGTGGCTGCCATCCCGGCGGGATTGTTCGAGTCGGAGTTCTTCGGTCACGGCGCCGGCGCGTTCTCAGGTGCCGGCGAGCGTCGCCGTGGGCTGGCCAGGGAGGCCGATCATGGCACGCTGGTCCTGGACGAGATCGGCGAGTTGCCACTGGAGCTGCAACCCAAGCTGCTGCGCATGTTGGAAGAGGGCAGGATCCGTCCAGTCGGGCTCGATCGCGACCAGCAGGTGGACGTGAAGTTTGTCGCTTCGACCAACGCCGACCTGGCCGCGCGGGTGGCTCAAGGTACCTTCCGGCACGATCTGCTGGCGCGGCTGCGGCACCACGACGTGGCCCTGCCCCCCCTGCGGCATCGGCGCGCTGACCTCGGTGATCTGGCCGACGCCGTCTGGCCGCTGGTCGGGCAGGCTGATCGTCCGACGCGCTGGTTCGATGCCCTGGAAGCCGACGCCGTCGAGGCCATGCTCCTCCATGGGTGGCCAGACAACCTGCGCGGTCTTCGGCGCACCCTGGCCAGCCTGTCGACGGTGCCGGAGCGGCCCGTGCCCCTGTCCGCCCTGCCAGAGCCGATCCTGGCTACAGTCGCCGCCCTGGAGGCCCAGCCGCAGCAGGTGCCCCTTTCACCGCAGCGGCCGAGCCAGTCGGGTCGTCGCAAGCGGCCCTCGCGCGAGGCGATGCTGCAGCTGGTAGTCGACTGTGCCGGCAACCTCGAACAGGTCGGTCGCGAACTGGGCTGCGATCGCCGGCAGGTCTATCGTTGGCTGCGCGCCAATCGCATCGACATGGCCGAGGTCGAGAGCCACCGACCGGATCGACAACCTTGAGTTTCAGGGTGGTTCGCCTGGCGTCGCCTCAACCGTCGACAGCGGAGATCAGGCGCTCGATGCCCTCGTCAAAGAGCGCGTCCGGCACCAGCAGGCTGATGACCAGCCATGTGCCCTGCTCGAAATCGTAGAAATGACCCGGCTGGACCCGCACGCCCTGTTCCTGCAGCAGGTGCATCGCCCACGCCGCGTCGTCGTGTGTGGCCGGCAAGCGCAGTGGCGCCACCCAGCCGCCGGTGACGTGCGGCACGCTGATTGAAGAGCCGCTGCCCAGGGCTGCGCGCAGGGCCGCCAGGTTTCGCCGGGTACGCGCACGGATGGCGTCGGCGGCCACATGGCGACAGGCCAGCAGCGCGGGCAGGGCCGCCTGTACGGGCGCACTCACCGACAACCAGGTGTCGGCGATCAACTCGAGGCGCTCCAGCGCCGCAGAAACGTGATCAGGCGTGCCACCAACGGCGATCCAGGCGGCCTTCATCTGCGGCAGCCCGGCGCTCTTGGACAGACCGCCCAGGGAGAATACGAGGCCATCTTCCGCCGCCAGAACGCTGCTGAATCGGCTATCTGGCGCCGTGACGGCGTCCGCCTCCAGCGGATATTCGCCGAAGACCTCGTCGCCGATCAACGGCAGGCCAAGGGTCGTCAGCCAGCCCAGCTCGTCGGGACGCAATACCGAGCCGGTCGGGTTGTTCGGCTGCACGCAGACGATCGCCCGTGTGCGTGGCCCGATGGCCGCTGTCAGTGCCGCGCGATCGATGGCCCAGTCGTCTGCGGGTTGCAGGGGATATGGCACCGGTCGCACGGACTCAAATGTGCCAAGATGTTCGAGCAAGGGATAGCCTGGGACCGGCACCAGGATCTCGTCGCCCGGGTCGCAAAGCAGCTTGAACAAGAAGGCATACGCCTCGCTCGTGCTCGCGGTCAGCGCCACCTGCTCTGCCCGCACGGGGCGATGATCGGTGGACAACGCCGCGGCCACGGCAGTCCGCGCTGACGGCAGGCCAAATGGCAGCGGCCGATAGCGCAACCATTCGCCGGCGGAGATGGCGGTGCGGATCTCTGCCTCGGGGTAGGGGATGTCCGCCACGGTCGGGTTGGTGCCGGTCAAGTCCAACGTCGGCAGACCGGCCTCATGGCGGCGTCGGGCGAGTTGGGTCAGCGGGTTGGCACGCATATCGCCAGACGCGCGAAGCGACCAGTTGCGAGTCATTGGAGGTGGTTTGGGGGGCACGATCGCGTGGGCGCCGACGCTCAGCGGCGTGGGAACCTGGTACGCCGGGTGGGTGCCGGCAGACGCGGTGAGGCGGCGGGCGCGCCGGCACCAGCGGGCCGGATGAGCGTCCGTCCGGGCGGCGCGTCCCGAGCCCATCCGGGGGCCTCGCGACGTTCTGGACGCAGACGGATGTTCTTGAAGCGCGCGTGGGCGTGGTAGAGGTACAGGCCAAACAAGGAGTACGAGTCCCGATCGCTGCGCGCGGCCAGCACCTCACGTCCGTTGACACGGATCGACAGGTCGCGCTCGAGCACCGTGACCTGCAGGCGCACCCAGCGACCCAGCGGCACGTCGGCGAAGGCCGCCTTGACGTCCTTGATCCGCGTCGCCGTGTACGAGCGACGCAGGGTGATGGCATCCCGGGCGACGTCGATGAGGTAGTAGTACGGATATTCGCCGTGATAGTTGTTGCCCAGGATCAGCCCGGCCATGCCCTTCTCGATCAAGATGTCCAACTCGAAGGTGAAGTCCCGCAGGGGAATCTCGTTCTTGATCAGGTAGTTGTAGTTGCGATCTCCTTCGCCGAAGACCTGCCCGCGGCGGACCTTCCAGCTCCCGCCTTCGTGCACCGTCCAGTCGTCGATGCCATGGCCGTTGAACAGCCAGACGGCGCGTGGTGACGGCTTGACGCTGCGCTCGATGTGGGCGCGCCATTTCGCCTCGAACGCGTCGAGATCGGCACCGAAGCAGGTGGTGAACGCCACCAGGCCATCCTGGCCGGAGCGCACCTTGCGGTAGAACAGGGGCAGCTTGGCGCGCAATTTCGGCGTGCTCACCAGGTAGTCGATCAAGCCCCAACTCTCGGCGTAGAAGATGTTCATCGACTCGCCCGAGAACATGGACGTGGGCGCGCGCAGCAGCCTGCGCAGGTCGACGAAGGCGCGATGTTCGATGGCGTTGGCCAGGTAGGCCAGCTTGCCCTTGTTGGGCGCCGGGATGCGGATGCCTTCGCCGTCTACGGCGTAGGAGCCCAGGTACTCGCTCATGCCCTCATCGAACCAGATCGGCCAGTTCTTGCGCGTGTAGCGAGAGAAGTGATGGTCGCCGAAGTGCTCGCCCATCAGGGCGTGCACCAGCTCGTGGAAGAAGAGCTGCATGCTGTTGTTGAAGCGGTAGGTCACCACCGTGTGCTTGCTGCCGTCATAGTAGCCGCCGTTGTTGATCAGCCCCGGTGCGTGGGCGCGTGCGTGGCGCTGATATCGCTGCTGCGTCTCGAAGACCACGATGGTCGCCGCCAGTGGTTTGGGGGGCGTCTTCAACAGCCGCGCGAGCTCGGCAACGGCCTGCGACATGAACGAGTCCAGCTTGCCCAGCAACGCCATGGCGTATGCGTGGCGGGTATCGGTCCGCAGGGTGATATGCCGGCCGACATAGGTGCGCAGGTTCGACTCGACCGCGCCCCTCCTGGCGGCCTTGACCGGCGAAGGAGCAGCCTCGCCAGCGGGCAGGACCAGCGGGCCACTGGGACTCGATGCCTCGAACCACGTGCCCTGGATCGGCGGTGGTGAGGGCTCGGTGCAGGCGTTGAGCAGGAGGAGGGCGAAGACCGGAACGAGCCAGACCGCCGTGCGCGGCTCCAGGGGACTCCGACGAGGGGGGATCGGAGTGGCGCGATTCGATTGCAAGCGGACGGACCTCCGGTGGCGGTATGAACACCGCAAGGGCCGAGTGTATGGGCGGCGGCGGATCAGGTCAAATGGAAGGTGCCCGCATCCTTGTGAAATTCCATGAGGTTACCGCGAATTATCGGCGAAAAGAGGCGCGCTTTCGAGCGCCTGCGAGCAATGCGACAATTCTGGATGCCGTCAGTGACGACGAAGTCCGAGACGGGCCATGACCTGCTGGAGATCGGCCCAGGACTCTCGCTTGAGCGCCGGTTGGGCGAGCACCTGCTCCAGATCGTGCGAAGCGATGGCGTGTCGATCCACGAGCTGCCACCAGCGACCTCGCAGCTCGGCGATCGGCCCGTCCTTGCGGCTGAGAAAGCGAGCCGCCGGCTCGCCCAGGATCAACACCACCTCGGGTTGTACGGCGACCAGCTGCGAGCGCAGAAAGGGCGTGCACGATTTCAAGGCGTCGCTGCCCGGCTGGCCGCCTTCGGGCAGACGGCACATGACCAACGAGGCCAGGTAGACCTCGGCCCGACGCAGCCCCATGGCGCCCAGCATCTTGTCGAGCAGTTTGCCCGTCTCGCCCTGCCACAAGGCGCCGGCGCTGTCCTCTGCCACCCCGGGGCCGGTGCCGATGATCATCAATCGAGCCGGCGCCGGCCCGGCACCAAAGACGATCTGGCTGCGCCCGGCGTGCAGCGAACAACGGGTGCAGTCGCCCACGCGCGCGCGCACAGCGTCCAGGGCGTCCGGCGTCTGCACCGGTGACGGATCGTCAAAGCGAGGCCGCTCCCGCAAGCGCAACCGGCCACCCGTTGAAGCGGTCTGCGCCGGCGCTGCTGTGGCAGATGCGGCGACCGCGGCAGATCGCGGCCGCTCGACCTTTTCGGCGCCACCATGGGCCGCCCAGCGCAGGGCCGAAGCGACCTCGCGTAGCAGCTCAGGGTCGGGCGTCGAATCCGTCATTCGCAGCGCAGGCTCGCCGGGTTGATGTCGCCGCGCAGGTGCCGGATTTCGCGCCGTAGCTGGCGGATTTCTCGCTGCTGCACCTTGAGGGCGGCCACGGCCATGGAGATGTAGCTGTACAGATCGACGCGATCCCGCGCCCCGTCGACGGCGACGCTGGCGGGCGCGTCGTCGAGGATGAAGCCCAGGTGGGTGCGGCCATCACCCTGCCTGTAGGCCCAGGTCGACAGTTGCAGATCGCTCAACTCACGGGCGTACCCGGCTTCGTCTGCGGGCGTCAGGTAGCGGATGTCCGTCTTGAAGGAGCGTCGTGAGATCGGGCAGCCGCCGGGGCCCTGTTTGGGATCCTTGGCCGCGCAGACCAGGAAGGCCTTGCAGCCATCCTTGTTGTCGCACATGACACCAGCCGAGCCGCAGGCGTCGCCGACCTTCTCGCCCTTGGTGCACTCGGGCACCCCTGGCGTGGGCTGCCACGGGCCGCCCTGGCAGACGGGCGCGCCGCAGGTCTTGTACCAGTTCAGACCGGTCTGGGCCGGGCCGGCATCGACGGGCTGGCTGCCGGCGTCGTGGCTGCCAGCGCCGGTGTCCTGGACGTTGGGCTGGCCGGCGTCCTGGGGTTTGATCACGGCGTCATTGGCGTTGGCCGAGCCGCTGTCCACGGCGCCGCCGCCGCTGTCCTGGACGGCCATGCCGGCGTCCTTCTTGGCAGCGGCGATGTCCTGTACCGCGCCGCCGCTGTCGCCCGCGGTGACGCTGTCAGTGGCAACGCTGTCGTCCGCCTTGCTCTCCTGGTCGGCGATGGTGCCGATGTCGGGGTCGTTGCCGGGCCCTGTGCCGGCGCTGGCGCCCTGCTCGTTGCCACACGCCGCCAGCAGCGCGATGCCGAGCACGACGATGAGCGGGTGGCTACACGCTCTGGTGGCATGCCTTGTTGTGATGAGCCGCATACTTGCCTCCCATGATGTCGCGGCCAGCCGTCGCCAGGCCAGCCGGAGCCCCTTTCCTGCAGCCGGCAGGATACTTGGCCGGCCCCGCCGATCGCAATCTCGAAACTGTCCTCGATCAACTCGGCCGCAAGGCCAGGGCGGTCGGGGTCTGCAATGGGCCGGACATCAGCTCGGCCACCGGACCCTGCCAGCACAACTGGCCGCCCCGCTGGCCGCCGCCGGGCCCGAGGTCCACCAGCCAGTCCGCTTCGCGCAGCAGGTCCAGGTTGTGCTCGATGACGACCAGCGTGTCGCCGCGATCGACCAGTTGGTGCAGCACATCGAGCAGACGCTTCTGGTCGGCCAGGTGCAGGCCCGTGGACGGCTCGTCGAGCACGTAGAGGGTCTCCTTGCGCCGTTTCTTGCGCAGCTCGGAGACGATCTTGATGCGTTGCGCCTCGCCACCGCTGACCGTGTTGCTGCCCTGGCCCAGCCGCAGGTAGCCCAGGCCGGTGCGGGCGGCCAGTGCGAGCGGGGCGTGGATGGCGGGCACGTTCTTGAAATGCTCGGCGGCCTCGGCGATCGACATCTGCAGCACGTCGGCGATGGACGCGCCGAGGTAGCGAACGCGCAAGGTCTGCGGGTCGTATCGGGCCCCCTCGCAGGCCTCGCAGGGTTTGTAGCCGGTGGGCAGGAAGCTCATCTCGATGCGCTCCACGCCGGCGCCCTTGCAGGTCTCGCAGCGACCGCCTTTGACATTGAATGAAAAACGCGACGTGCTCAGGCCCAGCACCCTGGCTTCGGGCAGCGCGGCGAAGGCGCGACGGATGGGATCCATGACCCCCATGTAGGTCGCCGGGCAGGAGCGTGGTGTCCGGCCGATGGGAGACTGGTCCACCTCCACGATTCGGCCGATGCCCGCCAGGCCCTCGATGGCGTCGATGCCGTCGAGCGTCTCTCCGTCGGTGCTCTCGTCGGCCAGCAGCCGGTTGCCGACGCGCACCAGCAGGTCCCGGATCAGGGTCGACTTGCCCGAGCCGCTGACGCCGCTGACCGCGTTGAGGCGGCCGCGCGCCAGGCGCACATCCAGAGCGGCCAGGTTGTTGCGGCGGGCGCCGCGCAGCTGGATCCACCCCTGGTGATCCGCCACCGGTCGCACCTGCTCGCGCGCGCGCCGATATTCTGGATGACTGAGCATCCTGCCTGTCGGCGAGTCCTCCGCCGCCAGCATCTCGTCAAGGGAGCCCTGCAACGTGACCAGGCCGCCTTCCCCGCCGCCGCCAGGGCCCATCTCGATGACGTGTCGCGCCCGGCGGATGGTGGCCTCATCGTGTTCGACCACCAGCAGGCCGTTGCCGCGCGCCAGCAGGACCTCGAAGGCCTCCAGCAGGCGTTGATTGTCGGCCGGATGCAGGCCGATGGTCGGCTCGTCGAGCACGTAGAGCACGCCGCGTAGATTGGAGCCCAGCTGCGCCGCCAGGCGGATGCGCTGACTTTCGCCGCCGCTCAGGGTCACCGCTCCCCGCGCCAGCTGCAGGTAGTCCAGGCCGATCTGGAGCAGGAACTCGCAGCGGGCGGAGAGCTCGACCACAATGTCGGCCGCTACCACGGCCTCGCGGGGGGCCCACGACAGCTGGCCGAGGAAGTCGCGCAGCTCGGCCGGGGTCAGCGCCACCAGCTCGTCGATGGCGCGTCCGCCAATGCGCACCGAGCGCGCCTCGGGCCGCAACCGGGCGCCCTGGCACTGGGAGCACAGCGCGACGACCCGGGTTGTGGTCTGCTCGCCAGCCCGGGTTTCTCGCTCCAGGCGGGCCTTTTCAAGTTCCCGATCGCGCGCCTTGCGCTTGCGGCGACGTCTGCGCTTGCGAGGTGGCCCGGCCTCCGGCTCACTGCCCGAACCCCGACAATGGGGGCACCAGCCGCGCGCGCTGGTGAAAGCAAATAACAGCGGATCGGGCGGTTCGACGCCCAGGTCGCAGCGACCGCAATGCCGGTGCAGCGCGTGGATGTGCAGCGCGCCATCTCCGCTCCGTACCAGGATCGTGCCCTCACCGGCGGCGACTGCGTCCTCGATGGCCGGCGCCAGCCTGTCCAGCCGCCAGCGCCGTCCGCCACGCGCCTTCTCGGTCCCCTCGTCCTGCCACGCCAGATGCGCGACCACCTCGTCGATGTCGTGTGCGCTGTAGCGGGCCAGTTCCGGCACTTCATCGATGTCGTGCAGCTGGCCATCGACGTGGATCCACCTCCGACCCGCAGCCCGGTGGCCTTCGATCACGTCCCGATGCCAGCCCTTGCGACCTCGGATCGCCGGTACCATCACCCACAGATCTGCGCCCCGACTGCGCTTGCGGATGGCCGCGGCCACGTCCGCAGCCCCCTGGCCGGTGACCGGATCGCCGCAGCGGGGACAATGCTGCACGCCACATCGGGCGAAGAGCAGGCGCAGGTAGGGGTAGATATCGGTCAGCGTGGCGACGGTGGAGCGGGCCCCTCCACGGGTCGTCCGTTGGGCGATGGCCACGGTGGGCGGCAGGCCGTCGATGGCGTCCACATCCGGTCGTCCCACCGGCGGCAGGTACTGGCGCGCGTAGGGCGACAGGCAGTCCAGGAAGCGGCGCTGTCCCTCGGCGAAGACCACGTCGAAGGCCAGCGAACTCTTGCCCGAACCGGACAGTCCGGTCACCACCACGAGGCTGTCCCGTGGGATGGCCAGGTCCAGGTCGCGCAGGTTGTGGACCCGGGCTCCGCGCAGTCGGACGTGCCCGGGGTCCAGGTCGTCCTCGGACGGCGGACTCAGCGCGACCCGCTCACCGCTCTCTGCGGCCAGGAACTGCGCCGTCGTCGTCTGGCCGTCCGACAGGAGCGCAGCCGGCGTGCCCTCGAAGACCACCTGGCCACCGTCCGGGCCGCCCTCGGGCCCCAACTCCACCAGGTGATCGGCGGCGGCGATGACATCGAGGTGATGTTCCACCACGACCACCGTGTTGCCGGCCGTGACCAGGCGCCGCAGGCTATCCACCAGCACCCGCACATCGTCCAGGTGCAGACCGGTTGACGGCTCATCCAGCACCAGCAAGGCGCCGCGCGTTCGCGCGCAGAGCAGGTGATGGGCCACCTTCAGGCGTTGCGATTCGCCGCCGCTGAGGGTGCTCAGGGGTTGGCCCAGGCGCAGGTAGCCCAGGCCCAACTCACACATGGCCCGTGCCGGTCGGCGCAGCGCCCGGTCGTGGGCGAACTCATCGGCGACCTGCTGCGCGGTCATGTCCAGGAGGTCGGCGACGCTTCGGCCGCGGTGACGAACCTGCAGGACCTCGGCTTTGAATCGGCGCCCGCCGCACGCTTCGCAGGTGATGCGCACATCGGACAGGAACTGCATGTCGACGACTTCGAGTCCCGCGCCCTCGCAGACGTCGCAGCGGCCACCGGCGCGGTTGAAGCTGAATGTGCCGGCGTTGTAGCCCCGCTCGCGAGCCAGGGGCTCGGCCGCCAGTCGTCGGCGGATCGCATCCCAGGCCTTGAGCCAGGTCGCCGGGTTGGCGCGGTTGGAGCCGGCGATGGGCTCGGCGCCCACCAACAGGACCTGGTCGATCTCGTCCGCGCCCTCGATGGCCTCGTGGGGGCCGGGCGGCTCGGTGATCCGCCCCAGCCGACGCAGCAGTCCACGGACGAGGACCTCCTCCACCAGGGTGGATTTACCGGAACCGGAGACCCCGCAGATCACGTTCAACGCGCCTCGGCGCAAGCGCACCACGTCGCCGCGCAGGTTGCGCGCGGTGGCGCCCAGGACCCGGATCCAATCCCGTCGACGAGCGGCAGGCAGCGGGCCAGGCGGCTGCTCCTGCACCTGCTTGCGGCCGAGCAGATAGTCCGCCGTCAGGCTGCCCGAAGCGCGCTGTATCTCATCAGCCGGGCCGGCCCAGACGACTTCGCCGCCGTGTTCGCCGGCGCCTGGGCCCATGTCGACCACCATGTCGGCGGATCGGATCAGCGCCGGATCGTGCTCCACCATGGCCACGGTGTTGCCGCTTGCGCGCAGTCGATGCAGCACGCCCATCAGTCGCGCGTTATCCCGTGGATGCAGGCCAATGCTGGGCTCGTCGAGCACGTAGAGCACCTGCGACAGACCGCTGGCCAGCGCAGAGACCAACTGGACCCGTTGCAACTCACCGCCGCTCAGGGTTCGGCCCGAACGGCCGGCGCTGAGGTAGCCGAGCCCCAGCTCACGCAGCAACCCGACCCGCTGGTCCAGCTCGCGCAGCGGCAGGTCCAGGACGGTCCGCTGCACCCGATCCAATGCGAGGTCGGCCAGACCGGCGTGGAACTCATCCACCGGGCGCGCCATCCACTCTGGCAGGGTCCAAGCTGCACCGCCGGGACCCAGCTTCCAGGCCAGCGCTTCTGGGCGCAGGCGGGCGCCGTGGCAGGCCGGACAGGTGGCGTAGGTGCGGTAGCGGGCCAGCTGGACGCGCACATGCATCTTGTAGGTGCGCGTCTCCAACCAGTCGAACCACTGGCGCAGGCCCCAGTACTTCGGCAGATCGGCGCGCGAGTGGCCCTCCAGGATCAGGTCCCGCTGGTCCTGCGGCAGCTCCTGCCAGGGCACGTCGATGGGGATGCCCGTGGCTTCGCAGAGGGCAAAGAGCTGGCGTCTCTCCCAGCCGGTCTTGCGCGTGCTCCAGGGCCGGATCGCCGCGCCGGCCAGTCGTCCGCCGGCTCCTCGCAGGGGCAGGCGCGGGTTTGGGATGCAGCGCTGCCAGTCGATCTTCATGACCCGGCCAAAGCCGTTGCAGCTGGGGCAGGCGCCCACCGGTGAGTTGAAGGAGAAGAGATTGGGCACCGGCTCGTTTAATTCGATGACGCAGTCGTCGCAACGCAGCGCAGTGGACGCTCGATAAGGCCGTAGACCACCGGCGACCTCGCCCCTGGCGCGCAGCGTGTCGTCGTCGGCCAGCGGCGCGCCCTCCAGCCAGAGATCGACCACCCCCGCGCCTCGCTGCAGGGCCCGATCGACCGAGTCGAAGAGCCTGCCGTCGTCCTCCGCGTCGATGCGCAGTCGGTCCTGGATGATGTGCAGCTCGTCGCTCAGCCAGTGTTCGTCACTCAAATCCGCCAGCTGGCAGGTCTGGCCGTCGAGCAGGTGGCGGTGATAGCCGGCGGCGGCCAGTCCCAGGCGCGCCGTTTCGATCAACGCGGCGCTGCGCACCCACAGCGGGAAGGTCACGACCGCGCGACGCGCCACCGCGGCGACCTGTGCCGCAGCCACCACCTGCGGTGCACGGACCCGCCGGATGCTCGCGCCACACCCGGGACAATCGGGCGATGCCGCCGCGGCGAAGACCACCTTCAGGTAGTCGGCGATCTCGGTGAGCGTGGCCACCGTGGCCCGCGAGGAGCGGATCCTCCGGCCCTGCTCCAGCGCGATGGTCGGTTGAATGCCCTCGATCAGATCGGCCTGCGGTCGGTCCATGCGCTCGAGAAACTGGCGCGCATAGCTGCTCAGGCACTCCACGTAGCGCCGTTGACCCTCGGCGTGCAGGGTGTCGAAGGCCAGCGATGACTTGCCCGAACCGCTGACCCCTGTGATGGCGATCAGCCGCCCGGTGGGCAGGTCGAGATCAACGCCGCGCAGGTTGTTCTGGCGCACGCCGCGGAGGCGAATCACGGCGGGGTTTTCGGCGGTGTCAGCCATGGTCATGGATCCCGGGGTCGCGGCGAGGATGCCGGCCAGGAGGCGAGCGGGCAAACGAGCCCATCACAGGCCGCTGAACGGGCGACGGAATGGCCGCGCGAGCCGCTTGCTTTTTTCCGAGGGGCACCGTTAGACTCCGCCGGCTTCCGCCTGCGCGGTGGAGCCGTGTCGGTCCGGTGCTGCACGCACCTGACAGCATCGGAGAGCTGTCCGAGTGGTTGAAGGTGCCTGACTCGAAATCAGGTGTGCCGAGAGGCACCGGGGGTTCGAATCCCTCGCTCTCCGCCAGGGTCCACGGGGCCGGCGCGGATCGCATGGAGAGATGTCCGAGTTGGTTTAAGGTGCTCGCCTGGAAAGCGGGTGTACCCCAAAAGGGTACCCGGGGTTCGAATCCCCGTCTCTCCGCCCGGAGGGTCGCCGTCGAGGCGACCGAATCGAGGGTCGCCGCGCGCGACGCTCGACCCAGCGAATGAAAAGGTGAGTCACGGGCAAGGCTGGCGGCAACGGCGGCGCGGCGAATCCCGCCAGGTCCGAGAGGAAGCAACGGTAGTGGCAATGCCGTGTGCCGCCTGCCCTGCCCGTGACTACCTGCCAACGAGACGGCCGTCGGGTTCCACCCGGCGGCCGTTTTCATTGCGACCAACGCGCTTGCAGACGTGATCGTGCTGGGCCATGCTCCGGCCATGCCCTACGTCGTCCTCGCTCGAAAGTACCGCCCCGCCACCCTCGATGAGCTGGTTGGCCAATCCCACATCGCCCGCGCCTTGAGCAACGCGATCAAGATGGAACGCGTGGCGCACGCCTTCCTCTTTTGCGGCGCCCGCGGCACCGGCAAGACCTCCACAGCGCGCATCGTCGCCAAGATGTTGGACTGCAACGAGGGGCCGACCGCGCAGCCGTGCGGCAAGTGCGCCGCTTGCGTGGAGATCACCGCCGGCAGCTGCATCGACGTGCACGAGCTGGACGCTGCGTCCAATCGCGGCATCAACGAGATCCGCGAGCTGCGCGAGGGGGTGGGCTACGCGCCCGCGCGCGACCGCTACAAGGTCTACATCATCGACGAGGCGCACATGCTGACTCAGGAGGCGGCCAACGCCTTCCTGAAGACGCTCGAAGAGCCGCCACCGCACGTGGTCTTCATCCTGGCCACGACCGATCCGCAACGCCTGCCGATCACCATCCGCTCTCGCTGTCAGCGCTACGACTTCCGGCGCATCCGCTCGGCCGACGTGGTCGAGCGCCTGCGCGCCATCTGCACCTCGGAGGGCGTGACCTTGGACGACGAGGCCCTCTACCTGGTGGCTCGCGAGGGCGACGGCTCCATGCGCGATGCGCTGAGCGTCCTGGACCAGGTGATCGCTTTCGGCGGCGAGGACATGCGCGCCGAAGAGGTGGCCGCGTTGCTGGGCGTGGCTGATCGCAATCGCACGGCCTCGTTGATGACCGCCCTGGTCGCTCGCGACACGCCGGCCGCTTTGCAAGCGGTGGCGGCCGCCCATGAACATGGCATGGACCTGCGCACCTTCGCGCGCACCCTGGCCCAGGAGACACGCGACCTGTTGGTGGTCCGCCTGGCCGGCAAAGCCGCGCGCGACCTGGTCGATCGGGCCGAGAGCGAGATCACGGCCATAGAGACGTTGATCGATGGCATCTCCACGGCCGAGTTGGAGCGCCTGGCCCAGGTCATGTTGGAGCTGGCCGAATCGGTGGCCGGCGCCCGCCACCCGCGCCTGGTCATCGAGATGGGCGTGGTCCGACTCTGCCAGGCGGCAGCCCTGGTCGACGTGGCCGAGCTGGCCACCCGCGTCGAGGGCCTGCTGGGCGGCGGCGGTGGCGGCGGCGGCGGCGGAGCGCGCCAGCGACCCGGTCGTGGTGGTGGCTCGCGCGCCTCTGATGGGCGAGGGCGTGGTCGCGATCGCGGCGGCGCTCGCGCGGGCCCCGCACCGGCCGCCGCGACACATGCGAGGCCTGCCCCCGCTCGATCTGCGCCGCCGATGGATGCCGCCGATGAGCCGCCCCCGCGTGGTGAGCCGGCGCCCCGAAGCCAGCCGACGCCTCGGGGTGAGCCGTCGCAGACCGAGGACCTGCTCGACGTCCGGCCCCGAGACCGCGAGCCGATTCAGCTACGTCCCAGTCGACCCACGGCGGTGCCCGGGCCACGCAGCTCCGGTCCGGTGGAGGGGACTGCACGCGGCCGCAGCCTGCGCGATGAGGACATGGCCGACTGGCAGGCGGCGGTTGTCGAACAGGAAAAGGGCAAGGTGATCGCCTCGCTCCTGGACCACGCCGTGGTTCAGGCCAGCGGACCGGGACGCGTCACCCTGGCCTTCCCCAATCGCTTTCACGCCGACCAGGCGGCCGAGCCGGCGCGCTTGGAGCGACTGGCAGCCGCCGCGGCGCGCGCCTTTGGCGGCAGCTACGAGGTGGTCATCGGCGGACTGGAGGAGAGGGCTCGAACAGACAGCCTGTCCGCGCGACGCGATCGCGAGCGGGAACAGTTGCGTGCGGACGAGGTCGAGGCCCTGAAGGACGACGCCACGGTCAAGCGCGTGATCGCCGCCTTCGGTGGCACCATGACCGCGACCATCAGCGAACAGGAGCTGGCCGCCGCCGGCCTGGATGACGGGTGAGGCGGCTGCCCGCCGCCATCGAGCGGCTCTCCGCCGAACTCGCCCGCCTGCCCGGCGTTGGCCAGCGAACAGCCCTGCGACTGGCATTTCATGTCCTGGCCAGCGGCCGCGACCGTGCGCGCTCCCTGGCCAGCAGCCTCGAGGAGCTGCATGACGGCGTTCGTTTTTGCGATCGCTGCCATCACCTGAGCGCGGGGTCGCTGTGCGAGATCTGCGTCGATCCCAACCGTGACGCGGGTCAGATCTGCGTGGTGGAGGGCGTGCCGGATCTGCTGGCGATCGAGCGCACGGCGGAGTTCCGGGGCACCTACCACGTATTGCACGGCGTGCTCTCGCCCTTGCGCGGGGTGGGCCCAGGTGAGCTGCGCCTGGCGACCCTGGTCGAGCGGGTCGAAGAACAGACGCCCAGGGAGCTGATTCTGGCCGTGCCGATTTCGGTCGAGGGCGAGGCCACCGCTTCCTACATTCAGGGCCTGTTGCGGGGGCGCGATCTGGTGGTGAGCAGGATCGCCAGCGGAGTGCCTCAAGGCGCGGAGTTGGAGTATATCGATGAGGATACGCTCGGCCGGGCGTTGCGCGCGCGCAGGACGCTTTGACGCGTCGCGACGCAACGCGTCACAGGGCGGGTGCTCCACAATCCCGCGGATTGTATCGGAGTTGCTTTGATCACGGGGCGTTCTCTATTGCTTCCCCCATTTGACCCTGTTACCTTAACAGACCGAGGGCGGCCGGAATCCTCCGGCCGTTATCTCGTCGCGGCACGCGCGAAGCGAGGTTGCGGGATTGAAGCCGGGCGGGCGCGCCCGACTTGCTGCCCGCCTCCCAGGAGTCGCCCGACATGGTGTTCAAAATTGGTGATCGGGCGGTCTATCCGGGCCAGGGTGTCGCCGAGATCACCGGCATCGAGTCCAAACAAATCGCCGGTGCCACCGTAGTGCTCTACATGCTGCGCGTGCTGGATACAGATCGAAAGATCATGATTCCGGTATCCAAGGTGAAGTCGGTGGGCCTGCGCAAGGTCGTCGGCGATACCGAGGTCGACCGGGTCTACCAGGTGCTGCGCGAGCGCACCAAGTCGGTCGATCGGCAGACGTGGAATCGCCGCTACCGCCGCTACGTCGAGAAGATCAATACCGGCTCGCTGTACGACATCGCCGAGGTGATGCGCGATCTCAGCCGGCTGAAGTACACCAAGTCGCTCTCCTTCGGCGAGCGCAAGATGCTCGACCAGGCGCGCGCGCTGCTGGTCAAAGAACTGTCCGTCGCTCGGCAGGAAACCGAGGAAGCCGTCGAAGACGAACTCGACCGCATCATCGACGACAGCCAGGGTCCGCAGGCCAGCGCCGCATCGGCCTGAGCGCGGACGCCCTTTCAGTCCCTTCGATATTTGTACCGACGGCGGGCTAGCTCGCCATCTGGATGACCTGCGCTGTCCGCTCGGGCAGCACGATCTCGCGCACCTCGGTGGCCAGGGCGCGGTAGTCGCGTGCGCCGCGCGCTTCCGGACCGAAGCGGAAGACCGTCTCACCGCGGAGTTGCGCGCGTGAGACTGCGGTATTGATGCCGATTTCGCTGCGCATGACCTGGTCGCCATAACGCTCGGCCACCGCCTGGCGTACCGACTCGTTGTGGCGACGATTGCGGCGATCGACGCGGGTATGCAGCAGGCCGAGCAGCTCTGGCGAACCGCCGAAGCTCTTCTCCAACGAGGCCAACGTCTGCACCAGGTCGTCCACGCCTTCCAGGCTCAAGATGCTCAAATCACACGGGATCAGCACGTGGTCGGCCGCCATCAGCGCGTTCAGGGTCAGCAGTCCCAGGTTCGGCGGGCAGTCCATGATGACCGCGTCGTAGCGCTTGCGTACGGACCACATGGCCCGCCGCAGGAGCAGCTCGCGGCCGATTCGGCTCGCCAGCTGGGCTTCGGTATCGGCCAGGCTTTTGTCGGCCGCGGTCACGTCCAGGCCCTCGATGTCGGTCTGCACGACGGTCTGCAGCAGGTCTGGCCCTTCGCCCAACAGCACCTTGGAGATGGGATGCGCCGCGCCGCTGCGCACGTGGGCGCGCAGGCTCGAGATCACGTGGCCCTGGTTGTCCAGGTCGAGCAACAACACCTTCAGCCCGTGATCGGCGGCCAGAGAGGCGGCCAGGTGTACTGCCGTGGTGGTCTTGCCCACGCCGCCTTTTTGGGCAGCGACGGCGATGATTGCGCAAGGTCCGCAATCAACAGGATTTTCCTTGTTTCTGGCGCGCCCTCCGGATTGCCCGATGGCCTTGCGAAGTCGCCGTCCGATTCCCTCTACCATCGACATGCCATCCTCCAATCGCCCGCAGTACTTCGGACCCGCCTTTCGACCATGCGATGTCGTCGCGATCCGTCAAGTTCTCCCCTTGATCCATCCCTGCCGGCTCGGCAACGGACTCCACAGGCGGTGGCGCTGGCCCGCCGGCCTCGGTGACCACTTGCCAGCCGTTCGCCAGCGCGTATGCTCCGCCGCCGTCTTTTCGGCCTGGGAGAGCCCATGTTCGCCATGTCGCCCGATCAACGCGTCCTGATGGACCGGCTGCTGGCTCTGAAAGACGAGGCCGGCAGCCACTCGCCCTCGATGCTGACCATCATCGAAGAGGTGCCCGAGGTCGCGCTCGAGATCGACGCCTGCTTCCTGTCCAACCCCTACGCCACCGAGCTCTTTCTGCGCCGCCTGGAGACGGACTTGATCGCCAGCCGCAGGATTCGCGACGTGCTGGAGTTCTACCCCTCGCAGAATACCGTCGTCGCCGCCAGCCTGGCGCCCTTCCTGGAGGTCGCCGCCGAGCGCATCTTCATCGGCAACGGCGCCATCGAGGTGATCCAGGCGGTGCTGCATCGATTCGCTCAGCGCAAAATCGCGGTCAACATCCCGACGTTTTCGTCCTACTACGAGTTCGCCCCCGCTGGCGTCGAGGTGGTGCAACATCGCCTGGACAAGGCGCAGGACTATCGCCTGGACGTGCCCGCCTACCTGGACTTCATCCGCCGGGAGCGGCCCGACACTGCGGTGTTGATCAACCCCAACAACCCCGACGGCGGCTACCTGCCCTTCGCCAAGCTGCGCGAGATCCTGGCCGGTCTTGCCGATGTGCAGACCGTCATCGTCGACGAGTCCTTCATCCACTTCGCGTACGAGGATGACCAGTTCACCATGCGCTCGGCCATCGGCCTGCTGGATGAGCATCCCGGCCTGGTGGTGGTCAAGAGCATGTCCAAGGACTTCGGTATCGCCGGCATCCGGGCGGGTTATGGCGTCATGGCGGCCGAGCGCGTCTCGGCCCTGCTGGCCAACGGGTATCTCTGGAATATCAACGGCCTGGCTGAGTACTTCTTCAAGCTCTACGTGGAGCCCGAGTTCCAGCGCGAGTACGAGCAGGTTCGGGTCCGCTACATCAACGAGTCGCAGGAGTTCTTCCGCGCCCTGGGGCGGCTGCCGGGGGTCCGGATCACGCCATCCATGGCCAACTTCGTCCTGCTGGAGCTGCTCGACGGCCCGCCCGCTGACGATTTCGTCTTCTACATGCTTGTGGCCCACGGCGTGTATACGCGCACCTGCTCGGATAAGATCGGCTTGCAGGGTCACTACATGCGCGTCGCCTCGCGCACGTTGGAACAGAACCGCAGCATCATCAACGCGATCAGCTCCAGCCTGGCCGCCTGGCAACCGGCCAACAGCACGATCGCAACACTTTGAAGCATTCGCGAAGCGGAGCTTGGGGTGAGGGCCGAAAACGACGCTTTTCGGGCCGAGGGGGATTGCCCGCAATTCCCCTTAAGAGGGAATCATCCTCCCCGGAGGATGATCAAGAGCCCTCGGGAGTTGATCTCGTCCAAAATGTGCGGCGGCGGCTCTGGCAACCTGCGCACACCGGCCTTGTAGCCACGTAGCAGCGCCCGAACCGTACGATCAAAGGCCTCGTTGCCACTCTTGCTGACCACCTTGTAGGTCATCACCCGGCCCGTGGCCGTCATGCGGGTAATGCGCACCCGCGCCCGCAGCGTCTTGCGCAGCCACACCGGAACCGAACCGGGCAGGACGAAGTTGCGCTGCATGTCCAGTCGGACCTCGCGCACATAGGCCGAGCCCTTGCGGGAGACCAGACCGTCGCCTCCTTTGCGGCCGGTGCGGGTGCCGATGATCTTGCCCAGCTTGGAGCGTCGCTTGGCCGCCGACTTGTCGCCGGCGAGGATCTTCCCAAGCTTGGAACGCGAGACCAGGCGGCGGACCTTGTGCACCCGCGCGGCCTGCTTCTGCTCCTCGGGTTGGGGCGGCGGAGTGTCCGGTGGCAGTTTGCCCGCGGGATCGCCCAGGTTCTCGACGATCTCCGCCCGCAGCAGGTCGACCTCCACGGGCGGCGCGCGCAGGGCGGTGCGGCGAAGCAGACGGCGCATGGGCTCCGGACAGCGGCGGGTATGCACCTTGCCGGAGCTGGCGGGCGGCGCGATGTCCGAGCCTCGACAGATACGGCAGGGGCTGACGATGGTGGCGCAGCCGCTGCCCTCGATGGGCTCCTGCTCGCTCTCTTTGGCCGCCTCGCTCGGGCTTGGCGCCAGGGCCAGGCCGCCGATCACCAGGGTGTGGACCAGCGCCGCGGCCACGGCGCCAACGACCATCTGGTTGCGGGTCGTGCGCTGCTCGACCGCCACCAGGTGGGCCGCCCGCTGGACGATGCTGCTCACGGCTTCGCCTTGGGCTTGGGCCCTTCGGTGACCAGGCCGAAATGCCGGATGCCGGCCCGCCGCATGCGCGCCATCAAAGCCAACACCAGACCGTAGCGCAGGCGCTCATCGGCGCGCAGGTGCACATCCCTGGCCTGTTCGGCGAGGGGATGTCGTTGCAGGGCCGCCTCGAATCGATCCAGGCAGCGCTTGAAGGCGCCCGAGACGGTGCGGCAGTCCACCAGCAGGTCGACGCCGAGGAAGATCCGTCGCTTGCGATCGAAGGTGAGCACCGGCTTGGCGTCCTTGCCCTTGCCCTTGATCAGCTTGTCGGCTTTGGCCTTGGGCAGGGTCACCGGGA
The DNA here is from genome assembly GCA_964438735.1 of uncultured Enterobacteriaceae bacterium. GTDB lineage: Bacteria > Myxococcota_A > UBA9042 > UBA9042 > UBA9042 > CAYTLW01. Next base: position 19,712 of record CAYTLW010000005.1, read on the forward strand.
CCTGCTGTTCCTTCTGGCTGGGGTCGCCGGTCTGCTCGTCGGCGCCCACCTGACGCAGGGTCTCCGCCTCACGGGACAGTCGCGCCGTCTCCATGGACGAGGCGATCATGAAGATCACCAGCAGGACCAGCATCACGTCGACCAGCGGGGTCACGTTGATCTCGGCCATCGTGGCCTGGGCGATGCGTCCACCGCGTCGCCCCCCACCGCTGCCCATGTTGAAGGCCACCGCTGCTCTCCCGCCGCGCTCCCGCTACTCGTCGTACTCGTCGGGCGGCTCGCGGCTGCGACGCTTGAGATGATTGAGCAGTTCGAGGCCGAAACCGTCCAGATCCGTCACCATCGTCCGCACCATGCGCCCGAGCAGGTTGTAGGCCATGACCGCGGGGATCGCCGCCAGCAGGCCCACCGCGGTGGCCACCAACGCCTGGGCGATATGCGGTGCCACGGTCTGCAGCATGCTGCCCGTATCACTCAGGTCGCCGAAGGCCATCATGATTCCCCAGACCGTGCCAAAGAGGCCGATGAAGGGGGCTGCCGACGCCACCGTGCCGAGCAGTCCAAGGCCCGACTCCAGGTCTTCCACCAGGGGCTCGGCGGCGCGCCGCATGGTCCGTTCGATGTTCTCCATGTCCGGATCGACGTCGCCATCGGGGTCGCGGGCCAGCTCCTTGAGCACCGCCACCAGCAACTTGAAGTGGGGCAAGGCCACGTGGGTTCGCAACGCCTCGGCCGCGGCCGCCAGGTCGCTGTGCTTGAGGAAGGCGACGCGGAACTCGTTGACCTGCCGCCGCAGGTTGACCAGGGCCCACGCCCGCGCGCCGATCACGAACCAGCTGATCACGCTCATGAGCACCAGGACCACCAGGGTGGCCAGCACCATGCCGCGCGACTGGATCGCGGCCGTCAGCGGGTCGGTGCCGGTGACGGCGAGCAAGATGGGTGGGATCGGAGGCAGGAGGCCGCTCATGGCCAGCAGGCTACTGCCCAATCGCCCGCGCGTGGAGTTTTTGCAGGGTCCCAGCTCGCCGCCGAGTCGTACGCCCCGTTGGACTGGCGCCCTCAGGGCGTCGTCAGCTTCTTCTCGCGCAGCAAAGCCGACGCCGCCTGCGCCTTCTCGCCCAGGTTCAGCCACGCCCTTCTCGACGCTCGGTGGATGCCGGGATCGAAGGGATTGACCCAGGCTGCGCGATCGGCGGCCTCCAGGGCGGCTTTGGACTTGCCCTGGGCGAGCAGGACCCGGGCGTGCAGGACCAGGAGCGGGGCGTGGTTCGGGTGCGCCTTCAGCGCGTCTTCGATGGTCGCGGCGGCCTCCTCGGTCCGGCCCAGTCGCAGCAACGCCCGACCCAGGCGGGTGACCAGCAGGGGACCGCCCGCGACGCCCCGGGCGAGCGCCTTGCGGTACTCGATCACCGCCGCCAGCGGGCGCTCCAAAGCCAGCAGCCGATCACCCAACTCGACGAAGCGCCGGGCCTCCTTGTCCAGCGCCGCCAGGGCGCCCTTGTCGGCGGCCACACCCTTAAAAAGCAGCCGATCGCGCCGCTTGCCCTTGGGCAGGTTGGCCGGCGGGCGCGCCGCGTCGCGTTTGAGCGCCTTGCGCCAGGCGCTGACGAAGGCCTTGCGTCCGACACCCAGAAACTCCTCCAGCGCGCGCGCTTCGTCGGCGCCATCGCCGAACAGGGCCACCAGGCGGCGTGCGGCCGCGGCCGCCTCGACTTCGGCGTCGCGGGGCGCCGGATCGGCAGCGGGCGGAGCGCGGCCGGGACGCGTCGGTCGGGTGAGCAACCAGCGGACCGCGTGATGCACCTCGGCGAAGGCCAGTTGGGTGGCCTCCTGGGTCGGCAATCGGGCCATGGTCGGGCTCATGCGCGAGAACGGAATGAAGCGTCCGCGCTTGCGTGCGCGCGCCAGCGCTTGCTGCTCATCGCGATCGAGGACCAGCGCCGAGCCGCCCCGCCAGGCGCTCTCGAAGCTGCGCGCCAGACCTTCGTGCAACCAGACGGGAACCCGGTCGCCACCATTCTTGATGATCAGGTAGTGGATGAGTTCGTGGGCCACCGTATCCGCCCACGGGTAGCCGAAGACCAGGTCATTGGGGCTGGTGACCATCAGGCGGTTGTGCTTGCACAACGCGATGGTGCCGGAGGACTGGATCTGCTTGGACGTCAGGCCGCTGACCCGGGCCAGCAGGTCGACGCGCGGGTAGATGTGCACGCTGATGGGGGCCTTGGGGGCGGGGCCGAAGGCGGCCTCGAGCTTCGGCAGCGCAGCCTTCAGCACCCGCTCGAGGTAGGGCAGCATCACCTCGTCCGGACCGGGGCGCACCCAGACCTCGAAGCGGCCATTGGCCATGGCGTGGCGCTTCAGATCGGCGGCCACCGCCGCAGTGGCGCGGGCCAGCTTGCGGTACTCGATCGCCCTGGCGTGCAGATTGCGCGGGACCAGCCGATTGGCGGCGACCTTGTCGAGGATGCCGGCGGCCTGGTCGAACCTGCCGCGCAGCAGCGCTTGGAAGCCGCGGGTATAGGCCACCGCGGCCGAGGTGCTGGTGCGTGCCTCCAGGGCGGCGATCCACGGCTCGGCACAATCTGGATCTTCACGCGCGAAGCAAGCGCCGACGCGGTCGCTGAGCGTGGTGATATCCGGCTTCCGAGCCGCGCCGTCGGCACGGGGTGCCAGCGTCAGCCCGACGAGTAGAGACGCCAGGACGGCCAGGGGCAGGGCGGCGGGGCGCGGCTTCAACGTCTGTGACTCCGGAGGGCCGGGCGTGGGCCCAGGCCGCAGGTATACCGCCTGCCGGCGTCCCGGCGCCAGCCTTCCGATCGCCGACCTGGAGCCCCGATCGGCCACCATGACACCGCTCCCGCGCGCCGCTATGATCCGCCGACGCCGCCGTCGCGGCCACGGATCTCAGCTTGACCGGCCCCCCACCAGCCCGCCCGCATTTGCCCACCGGTCGCCGCCTGATCGCCGTGCTGGCGGTCCTGCTGATGGCCGCCAGCGCGTGGGCCTGGCAGGGCTTCTCGAGCGATGCAGCCAGCCAGGCGAGCAACCTGCAGGTGGCCCTGGCGGCCCTGTCTCGAAGCGACGATGTCGTCGACCCGAACCATGACCTGGTCCTGGAAGCCCGGGCTATCGACGGCCGCGGCCGCGCCGAGGCGCTGGCCGACCTGCGCCGGGTGCGGGTGGCCTCGCGGGCCCTGTCCCATATTCGCAAGCGCTACGTGGAGCCCGATCGGATCCATCCGCGGGTGATGTTGGAGGCCGCGTTGCAGGCGGTGGCCCACCGGGTGCCGGAGATGCTGGTCGACGCCACTGAACGATCGGACGATGGGGCGCCATTGGCCCTGCGGCTGCGCATCGATCGGGCCGAATTGAACCTCGACCTGCACGCGGTCGAGGACCTGTTTCGCCTCAATTGGACCCTGTTGGAGGCGACCCGCTTCATCGCCCGCCACCTGCCAGCAGATGTCGCCGCGACCCGGGTCGAGTACGTCGCCGTGAACGGCATGTTGGGCACCCTGGACCCGTACTCCCACATGCTGGATCCCGAGGCCTATCGAGACATGCGCACCAGCACCGGCGGCCGATTCGGCGGGCTGGGGATCCGCATCCTGGCCATCGACGGTCGGCTGACCATCGTGGGCGTAATCGAGGGCTCACCCGCGGCGCGCGCCGACTTGCAGGATAGCGATCAAATCCTGCTGATCGACGGTGAGGACACCCTGAATATGTCCATTGACGACGCCGTGGATCGACTGCGCGGCGAGGTCGGAGCGCCCGCTCGCCTGATGATCAGACGGCGCACCTGGGCCGGCCCGCGCGAGGTGGTGATCGTGCGCGCGGTGATTCACCTCAAGAGCGTCGAGTCACGGGTCCTGGATAACGGCGTCGGCTACGCCCGGATCAAGAACTTCCAGCGCGGCACGGCGGCGGAGCTGGCCAAGGCCCTGGTGATGCTGCATCGCAAGGGCGGTCGGCGCGGCCTGGTGCTCGATCTGCGCAGCAACCCGGGCGGCCTGCTGGACGAGGCGGTGCGGGTCTGCGACCTGTTCATGGACGGCGGCCCGGTGGTGATCACCGTCGGCGGGGCCGGGCTGGTGCGCGAGGTACGACGCGCCGGCAGCGACAATACGCGCCGCAACCTGCCCATCGCCGTGCTGGTGAATCGGCGATCGGCGAGCGCTTCGGAGATCGTCGCCGGCGCCCTCAAACACAGCAATCGAGCCATGGTCATCGGCGAGCAGACCTACGGCAAAGGTACGGTTCAGGTGCCCTACGAGATCGGCCAGGGCGCCCTCAAGCTGACTGTGGCCAAGTACCTGGTCCCCGGCGATGTGGACATCCAGGATCGCGGCGTGATCCCCCATGTGGCTCTGCGCTTCATCTCGGCCCGTCGGGATCGAATTCGACTCTTTGATCGTCGGCGAAGTCGCAAGAAGCCGCGTTGGCGTCGCCTGGCCGCCGACGAGCAGTTGCCGGTTCGACCCAGTCATCGACTGCGCGTCGTGCTCCCGGATCGCAAGGCGCCGCTCGCTGAGAGAGCCAAGCGGGAGACTGCCGCCCAGGTGCGCGATCGGGAGCCGATTCGCCGGGCGTCGCGCCTGTTGCGCTACGCGGGCAGCGACAAGGCGGCGACCATGCTGGCGGACGCCAAGACCCATATCGCCGAGATGCAACAAGGCGATGATCGCGCCCTCACCGAGCGACTGCTGCACGCTGGCATCGACTGGCGGCCCGGTCCCAGGGTGCCCGAACCGCGCCTGCGGCTGACCCTGGAGGAGCCACCCGGCGGTTTCTCCGTGCGCGCCGGCGAGGTGCTCACCATCAAGGCCAGCCTGCACAATGACGGCGACAAGCCCCTGTACCGCCTTCATGTGGTCGGGCGCAGTGACGAGGGCAGCTTCAACGGCATCGAACACGTGGTCGGGCGGCTTGCCGCAGGCGCCCATCGCACGGTGGAACTGCGGGCGTGGGTCTCCCGTCGCCACGTGGGTGTGCAGGTGCCGGTCACCTTCAGCGCCGCACAGGATGGCGCGGTGTTGTCGGCCAGCACCACGACGGTGGTCACGGTGCACAGGTTGCCGCGGCCGGACCTGTGGTTTCGCTATCGCCTCGATGAAGGGCCGCCCGGCGCTGTGGACCCCGCGGCCGCCCAAACGGCCACCAACGGCTACCTGCTGCCGGGTGAAGATGCGCGCTTGAGCGTGGAGGTCTACAACGCCGGGCCGGGCGCGGCCCGCTCTGTCGCGGCCAGTCTGCGCAGCCTGTCGGGCCAGCGCCTGCACCTGGAAAAGGGGCGGACCCGCGTCGGCGCCATCGCCATCGATCAACAGGCCACAGCTACTTTTGCCATTCGTGGCGAGCGCGGCGCTCGCGGGCACCGGCCGGCCGGCCTGCTGCAGGCTCGACTGGCCTTGATCGACGAGATCGTTGGCTACCATCGACAGCAGCTCCTGCGCATCCCCTGGGCCGCCGGACCGGCGACATTGCGCAGCGACGACGAGGGCGTTCGCAAGCTGCTCGATCGCACCCGCCAGTGGCGCCAGGCGGCCATCGGCCAGTGGAATCGCGCGCCCTCCATCCGCCTGGGCGAAGGTCCCGATCAGGCGCCTGAAGGAGAGGCCGCGGGCATCTTTGCGCCGCTGAAGGGAGACTGCATCGCCACCGTGCGCGGCCGGGCGCGTTTCGAATCCGATGCCCCGCGCCGGCGTTTCGTCACCGTCTCCGTGGCTGGCACCAAGCGGACCTACCACGCCGGACACGGCAGCGATCGACTGCAATTCGAGGCCCGGCTCAAGCTCGACAGCGGCCTCAACAGGGTTACAATCCAGGCCCGCGCGGGACCCGACCTGACGTCACAACGTAAATTGCTGATACACTGCACCACCGCGGCGAAAAAGGGCGACGAACAGCAGCAGGAGAAGCGATGAGAGCACGCCAGAACCCGACCCGGACCTGTCTTCACGCGGCCATGACGCTGCGAGGCCAGTTGTTGTCGGCCCTGCTGATGGCGACTTTCGCCCTGCCGGCGTTCGCTCAACCGGCGGTGGATCGCTCGGCCATCGAGGAGAAGCGCAAGGCCCAGGAGGCCAAGCGCAAGCTCAAGGAGCAGCTCAAGAAGCAGCGCACCAAGGAGACCGCTGGTCAGAAGGAGGAGCGTCTGCGGGAGGAGAGCAAGGAAGCCAACCGCAAGCTGGCCCTGGTGCGCGCGCAAGAAGCGCTGCAGGCGGCCGCGCGCCGACAGAATCGCAAGGGTATGGAGCTGATGACGGTGGCCTGGATGCTCGATCCGCACCGCATGGACTACCCGTTCAACGTGGCGGCGTTCGCCGAGGCCCTCAAGAAGCATGACCTCGAGATCAGGGCCTACGCCGGATTCATGAATCTGGCCACGCGCGAGCTGAGCCAACTGGGCAAGAACGCCGGCGACTACAAGGCCACCATCGAGGAGCGCGTGGCCAAGGCGAACGGGCGGCTGGAGATCCTGCGCAATCGCTTCACGACCGGCACAGTGAAGCTCATGGTGGTGACCGCCAGCAACTGCGAGATCTTCCTCGACGGCGCTTTTGTCGGCGAAAACGAGGGCAAGATCGAAGCCATCGCAGGCCAGCATAAGGTCAAGTCCATCTGCCCCGGCTACTACGACATCGAGCAGTTCGCCAACGTGCGCGCCGGCGACACCAGCACCTACAAGCTGCGGCCTTCGCCGATCCCCTACTATGGCTACCTGGTCTTCAAGGTGAAGCCCGCCGCCGGCGTCACCGTCTTCCTGGACGACATCCCGGTGGACAAGCGCCTCGGCGACAAACCCGATCAGAAGGGCGCCATCACCGGCACCGGCAGCAAGAAGGACCCCATCGCCCTGCACTCGCGTAAATGGATCATCCGCTTCAAGAAGGATGGTTACGATCGCTGGCATCGTCGCATCACCATCAACCGCGACCAGATCACCATCGTCAACGCCGTGCTCGAGAAGATGAGCGACCAGGTCGAGGTCACGGGCAACGACTGAACGCGGGCCTGATACCGCTGTGAACACCCACGCCAACGCCGGGGGGCTTTTCACCCCCGCCGCGAACCTGATCCGGCTGGCCGGCCACACCTTCTACCTGTTGATCTTCGGCAAGCGACGGCCCGGTGCGGTCGTCGACCAGATGTACGGCATCGGCAATCGATCGCTGATGTTCATCACGGTGACGCTGGGCTTCCTGGGCATGATCCTGGTCTACCAGGTGGCGACCCAGGTCGAGCGCATCCTGCCGGACTTCTCCATGCTCGGCGCGGCCTTTCTGCAGATCATGGTCAAGGAGTTCGCGCCCACCATCGTCGGCCTGATGGTGGCCACCAAGGTGGGCTCCGGCATCGCCGCCGAGATCGGCTCCATGGTGGTCACCGAGCAGGTCGACGCCCTGCGCATGTGCAACGCAGATCCCGTGGATTACCTGCTGGTGCCCCGCTTCAAGGCGGCGGCGCCGATGGTGATCTGCCTGTCCATCTACGGCGTCTTGATCGCCGAGATCACCGGCATGTTGACCGGCTGGTTCGGCTTCGACATCCATCCGCTCACCTTCCTGTCCATGCGCCTGGTGGGCTGGGAGGACGTGCTGTCGGGGCTGCTCAAGGCGGGCGCCTACGGCTGTGCCATCCCGTTGATCGCCGGCCAGGCGGGGCTGGAGGCCAGTGGCGGTTCGGAGGGGGTCGGTCAGGCCACCACCCGCGCGGTGGTCAACGCCTCTTTCGCGGTGATCGTGCTGGATTTCCTGCTCTCCGGGCTGGTATTTGCTATTTTCTGATGCCGATTGCCGGCCAGGCTCCCCCACGCCACCCCAGGTGACGCCATGCTCAGCCCCCCACATCACCCACCCAGTCGGATATGGGCCGGCCTCGTTGGCGCGTTTGCGCTCGCGCTGGCAGTCGGCTGTTCCGATGCCGAGCAGACCGACAGCAGCGCGCCAGCGGACAAGGAAGACGCGGGCAGCATCATCGGCTTCGAGGTCGTCAGCGGCGTCGATTCCGGTGGCACAGTTGACGACGGCGAGGCCGCCGACGTCACGGTGGAAGAGGACGTAGGCGAAGACATCGGCAGCCCCGATCCCGGCACATTTGGCTGGCCCTGCGCCGAGAACGATGAGTGCGACTCCGACTTCTGCATCCCCACGCCGTCAGGCAAGGTCTGCACCAAGACCTGTACCAACAAGTGCCCCAAGAACTTCAAGTGCACCGTGGTCAACGTGGGCCAGGATCCGATCAGCCTCTGCGTGCCGCGATTTGCCAATCTCTGCGACCCCTGCAACAGCAACGAGGACTGCAACGCCAGCGGCGAGATCGACAACGTCTGCGTCAACCTGGGCACCGACGGCAGCTTCTGCGGCGCGGGATGTGGCGGCGCCAGCGGCGAATGTCCGCCCGGCTATGAATGTGCCGCAGTCATCGATCAGGCCAGCGGCAAGACGGTCAAGCAGTGCATGATCACCGCCTCGACCGGCGAATGCGCGTGCAGCCAGAAAGCCGTGCAGTTGGGCCTGTCGACCGCCTGCGAGAACAAGAACCTCAAGGGCTCCTGCGACGGCGTGCGAGTCTGCGGGCCCAAGGGATTGAGCGGCTGCCAGGCGCCGGTGCCCAAGGACGAGGAGTGCAACAAGATCGACGATGATTGTGACGGCAAGACCGACAACTTCGACATCACGGCCGCCTGCAAGAGCGAACCCAACCAGTGGGGTTCCTGCCCCGGCACCCTGACCGCCTGCGTGGATGGCCAGCCCCAATGCGATGCCCTGGCGGCCAAGCAGGAGGTGGCCTGCAACCAGATCGACGACGACTGCGATGGCGACACCGACGAGGGCTCCTGCGATGACGGCAACAAGTGCACCAAGGGCGTCTGCACCGAGACCGGCGCCTGCAAATACGTGCCGCAGAATGGCGTGCCCTGCGACGACGGCAACACCTGCACCACCGCCGACAAGTGCAGCCAGGGCATGTGCCAGGGCGGCGCGCCGCTGGACTGCAATGACGGTGACGACTGCACCAAGGACAGCTGTGATCCGTTCACCGGCTGCGTGCACACGGGCCAGAGCGGCATCTGCCCCGACGACGGCAATCCCTGCACCCAGGACGTCTGCAAGGGCGATAAATGCGCCCATCCGCCTGTGGCCAAGGGGGTCGACTGCCTGGACGACGGCGACCCCTGCACCGTCGATGTCTGCGATTCCGGCGTCTGCACCCACCCGCCGGCGACCGACGGGGCCAGCTGCCTCGATGATGGCAATCCCTGCACCAGCGACGTCTGCAGCAAGGGGGTGTGCCTGCATCCCTCGGTGACCTTCACGGTGCCCTGCGCCGACGATGGCAACGCCTGCACCGCCGACATCTGCGACGGCGGCAAGTGCACCCACCAGAAGCTGGGCAGCGACAAGAGCTGCCTGGACGATGGCGACCCCTGCACCCAGGACGTCTGCCTGCTGGGCAAGTGTTCACACCCGCCTGTGGCCAACAACACCGACTGCCTCGATGACGGCGAACCGTGTACCAACGACGTCTGCATCTCGGGCAAGTGCAGCCACCCGGCGCTGAACGAGCAGCCCTGCGCCGACGACGGCAACCCGTGCACCCAGGACAAGTGCTGGGGCGGCAAATGCACCCACCCCGGCGCCTCGGGCAAGGCCTGCGCCGACGACGGCAATCCCTGCACCAACGACCTCTGCCAGGGCAGCAAGTGCGCCCACCCCTACAACAACAGCACCTGCAGCGATGGCGACCCCTGCACCACCATCGACAAGTGCAATCTGGGCAAGTGCAAGGGCTACAACATGCTGAACTGCAATGACAACGACGTCTGCACCTACGACAAATGCAACAAGGGGCAGGGCTGCGTACACACCGGCCAGTCGGGCCAGTTTTGCGACGACGGCAACGTCTGTACCAAGTCCGATAAGTGCGTCAGCGGCAAGTGCAAGGGCACCGGCGGCGTCAACTGCGATGATGGCAACCCGTGTACCACCGACGGCTGCAACTCCAAGGGCGGCTGCACCCACAAGGCCAACAGCAAGACGTGCACCTCAGATGGCAACCCCTGCACCACGGACATCTGCAAATCGAAGTCGTGCAAGCACCTGGCCAACTCATCGGGCTCCTGCGGCGGCGATGGCAACCCCTGTACCAGCGGCAAGTGCAGCAATGGTCAGTGCAAGCAGGCCAATAACAACAACGTCTGCGACGACGGCAACGCCTGCACCTCCAATGACAAATGCGTCTCGGGCAAGTGCGTCGGCAAGGCCTTCAAGAACTGCAACGACGGCAACCCCTGCACCCAGGATTCGTGCAACAAGTTCGGCCAGTGCACCCACACCGGGTTGAACGGGGTGGGCTGTGGGGCCAAGTCCAGCGCCTGCCCCATCGGGGTCTGCCAGGGCAGCTCGTGCATCTCCAAGCCGGGCGTGACCTGCCAGGCCAAGTACTCGGCAGATCTCTGCTCGAGCGTGTCGGTGCCGGGCAAATGTGCCGGCAGCGGCAAGTGCGTGGCCAACAGCGCGCCGCCCGGCTACACCTGCCCGGGGTGCAATGGCATCTGTATCAAGTGCCTCATATTCCAATTCTGTTTGTCGTTCTAGGAGCTTGATTCGCTACGGAGGTTTGGCCGATGGACGTCGAGGTGCAAGGCATGTGTGTTCTGCAAGGCGCAGGACTGGCCGTAGTCAATTCAAGCTCTTGCGGGACGCGCAGGCCGCCGTCAGATCGGCGTTCAGCGGTCGGACCGGAGTGCGAATCAAGCTCCTAGCGATTGCTGGCGGTTGACGAGTGGCGGCCATGACAGGCAGCAACCGGTCCAGGGTGCCCGCGTTTGGCGTTGCGCTCGTGGCCATGTTGCTGGTGGGTTGTGGGCCGGGTGAGGTGCGTCCGCCGGTGGCGCCGACCGGATTGAGCTGTGCCACCGGTGAGCGGGTCGATGGCGGGCTGCTGGTGGCCGGTTCGGGCTCGATGCTGGCGCTGGGCCGGGCGCTGGTTCGGCGCTGGCAGGGGCAGGGCTCGGGGCGTCGGGCGCGGGTGCCCGAGAGCATCGGCACGTCGGGGGCGGTGCGGGCGCTGGCCGATGGGGCCATCGATGTGGGCCTGGCGGCGAGACCGCTACGAGCAAAGGAGCGGCGTCACGGCCTGGTGCAGGTGCCGCTGGCGCGGGCGGCGGTGGCGTTTGCCGTGGCGTCCGGTGAGATTGCGGGCGACCTGTCGGTGGCACGGCTGGCGGCGCTGTATAGCGGCGAAGAGGTCCGCTGGTCCGATGGAACGCCGGTGCGGGTGCTGGTTCGGGAGCGTGGCGACAGCGGCATGGCCACCATCGCCGCGGCCTGGCCCGACCTGGCGGCGACCATGCGAGCGGCGGCGGAGAACGGGCGCGCCGAGGTGATGTTCACCGATCAGCAGATGCGCGATGCGTTGTTGAGCACCCCGGGGGCCATCGGGCCGGTCGACGCGGCGATGATCGCCCTGGAGGCGTCGCCCCTGGCGTTGCCTGCCATCGATGGCGTGTCCCCTACGCGGCAGCACCTGCAGGACGGCAGCTGGCCCCTGCAGCGCACGCTCTTCCTGCTGACAGCGATGCAACCACCGGAGCCGGCGGCCGGATTCGTCGAGTTGGCGCGCTCGGCCACGGTCAGCGACCTCTTCGAGTCCGTTGGCCTGATCCGTCCCGACGGGGCACGCTGACATGGCCGACCGCCCCCTGCCCACCGGCCTCACCGCGCGCCTGCGGCGGCTCTGCGTGCTCGCCGGCCTGGCCCTGGCCCTGCTGCCGCCGTTGCTCTACCACGCCATCAGCCGGGCGCAGATGGGCGAGGTGGCCAGCCACCGGGCGCACGTCCTGGCCCGCCCCATCGCGCGCCTGGCGGCCCAACAACCCGAGCTGTGGCGCTACAACCTGGCCAAGGTGCTGCGGGCCACGGCCGGCCAGCGCGATGTGGCCGGACTCGGCGAGGTTCGGGTGACCGATTGCGCGGGTTCGGACCTGCTCACCGGCGCGGCGGAGCGCCTGGGCACCGGCGTGGCCGGCGGGCCGAGGCGCTGGGCGCCGGCGGTCGCATTCGGACGCATCGCGGCCTGGGTGGCGGTGCGCGTGGACGATAGTCGTCAGCGACGGAATCTGGCCTTCATCGCAGGCGGCTCCACCGTCATGGGATTGCTCCTGGCGATCTACCTCTACCTGCTGCCCATGCGCGCGGTGCGCAACCAGGCCGCCGAGCTCGAGCGCCTGCTCGGTCGCCTCGCGGGTGCCGAACGTCGCTTGAGCGAGGCCAACATCGAGTTGCAGGAGCGCGTCCAGGCCGCCATCGCCGAGACCCGGGCGCTGTCTGAGCGCGTCCTGTCGATCCAGGAGTCCGAGCGCCACCGCATCGCCGGTGATCTGCACGACGGCCTCGGCCAGCAATTGACGGCCTTGCGCCTGACCGTGGAGCGGGCGCAACGGGGCGAGTCCGATCGCCTGGACGACGCCCTGCGCCTCTGCGACGAGATCCTGACCGCCCTGCGCCACGTGGTCTACGACCTGCGCCCGCTGGAGCTGACCAGCGACCAGGTGGCGGACGTGTTGCGCGATACGGCCGAACGATTCGAGCTGCGGACCGGCATCGCCACCTCGTTCCGCCACGAGGGACCGCCGCTGCGCTCTCAGTCGCTGGCCACCGGGCTGCTTCGGGTCCTGCAGGAGGCGCTGACCAACGCCGCCCGGCACGGGCAGGCCAGCGAGGTGGGCGTGCGCCTGTTGGTAGACGATGAACGACTGGTCCTGGTGGTGCACGACGATGGGCTCGGCTTCGAACCCGGGCTTGACCCTGCCGGTGTCGGGCTGCGCAGCATGCGCGAGCGGTTGGACTACCTGGGCGGTCGGTTGGTGATCAACAGCGGGCCGGATCGCGGCACAACCTTGCGCGCCGAGGTGGCCGTGGGCAGCCACAGGGTGAAGGTGGAAGAGCAGTCATGAGCCACCCGTCGATTCGCGTCCTGCTGGTGGAAGATCACGCCATGGTGCGCGATGGCCTGGTGGCGTTGCTGTCGGGCACCGAGGACATCGAACCGGTGGGCGGCGCCGGCAGCAGCGCAGAGGCGCTGGCGATGACAGAAAGCCTGCAGCCGGATGTGGTGGTCCTGGACGTGGGCCTGCCGGACCTGGATGGCGTAGAGACCGCACGGCAGATCCGCGCTGCGGAGCCGCAACCCGGCGTGGTGATGCTCACGATGTATGACGATCCGGCCATGGTGGAGCGCGCCCTGCGTGCAGGCGCCCGCGGCTATGTGCTCAAGGGCAGGGCGATCGACAACCTCTGTTCGGCGATTCGCACCGTGGCGGCAGGTGGCACACACCTGGACGAAGCCGTCTCTGAAGCCGTCCTGGGCGGCTTGTTGCGCGGTCAGGGCGAACGCGATCCGCTCACCGATCGGGAGCGCGACATCCTGCGCGGCATCGCCGACGGCTTCACCAGCGCCGAGGTCGCCGAGCAGCTCGGGCTGAAGACCAAGACCGTGCAGAACTATCGCAGCCAGATCATGGACAAGCTGGGCATCCACACCACCGCCGGCCTGGTCCGCTACGCCCTGCGCTCAGGCCTCACCCGGTAGGGTCTCTCCGGGCGCCTGCACAGCGTTCTGGGAGGCGGCGGCCTTCCAGCGCCCCGTCGCCATTCGCTCCAACAGCTGGCCCGACCACACATCGTAGCGATCGGCCAGGATCGCCGCCCGGGCGGTGCGGCTCAGCCAGAGGTAGAAGTGCAGGTTGTGGATGGTCATCAAGCAGCCCCCCAGGGCCTCGCCGGCCATGAAGAGGTGGCGCAGATAGCTGCGGCTGAAGCGGGTGCACGTGGCGCAGTCGCAGTCGGGATCGATGGGGCGATCATCGGCGGTAAAGCGGCTGTTCTTGATGTTCAGGCCGCCATCGCGGGTCAGCAGCTTGCCGTGCCGGGCGTTGCGGCTTGGCAGCACGCAGTCGAACTGGTCCACGCCGCCGGCGATGCAGTGGAGCAGGTCCATGGGTTTGCCCACGCCCATCAGGTAGCGCGCCTTGTCGGTCGGCATGCGGGCCGCCGTGAACGCGCTGACCTCGACCATGCGCTCGGTCGACTCGCCGACGCTGAGGCCGCCGATGGCGAAACCCTCGCAGGCGTCGCGGGCGCAGATCTCATCCACATGGCGGGCGCGCAATTCGGTGTTGGCGCCCCCCTGGATGATGCCGTACAGGGCCACGGCTTCGGGCCGTCTGCGGGCGGCGATGCAGCGATCGAGCCAGGCCGTGGTGCGCGCCATGGCGCGTTCGAGGTCGGCCGTGGGCGCCACCGCCTTGGGGCATTCGTCCAGGGCCATGGCGATGTCGCTGCCGAAGGCCTCCTGCAGGCGAATGGCCTCCTCGGCGTCCAGCTGGAAGCGCGTGCCGTCGATATGACTCTGGAATTGCACACCGGCGTCGCTGATCTTGCGCCAGCGGCTCAACGACAGCACCTGGAAGCCGCCCGAGTCGGTCAGGATCGGTCCCTGCCAGCCCATGAAGCGATGCAGCCCGCCGGCGTCGCGGATTCGCTCGGCACCCGGCCGCAGCATCAGGTGGTAGGTATTGGACAGGATGATGCCAGCGCCCATCTCCTGCAGATCACGGGGTCGCACAGCGGCCTTGATCGCCGCCTGGGTGCCCACCGGCATGAACAGGGGCGTCTGCACCGTGCCGTGATCGGTCTCGATGGTCGCCGCGCGGGCGCCGCTGGCGGCGCAGATATGATCGAGGGTGAAGCGGTACATGATCGCGATCCCGGCGTCGGGTTCAGAGCCAGCGGCTGAGCGATGCGGCGTCGTGGCTGCGTCGCGGCGGGACCTCTTGAACGGCGGTACCCAGGAAGATGACACCGACCTGGCCTTCGTCTTCGGGCTGCTGGAAGAACTCGCGTACCTCGGCGTGGGACATCACCTTGCCGGTGGACCACAGGCCGACCAGGTCGCGCGCGGTGGCGCCCAGCAGGATGTTCTGCACCGCGCACGCAGTCGCGGCATAGTCCTCCCGATCCACCACCGGCCGATCGGGTGTGCGCCGATAGCTGACCGCGATCACCGCGCCTGCCCCGGCCAGGCGGCGGGCCATCTTGCGCTTCTTGAAGGCCAGGCGCATGGCAGCGTCCTCGTCATCGCCCTTGCGCATCTGTTCGAATGCTCGCTCGACCGCCGCCAGCATGTCATCGAAGCGCGACTTCGGCACCACGGTGAAGCGCCAGGGCTCGGTCAGCCCGTGATTGGGCGCCCAGATGGCCAACTCCAGCAGTTCGCGCAGCGTCTGCTCGCTCACCGCTCCGCCGCCATAGAATTTGTGGGTGCGCCGCTGCCGGATGGCTTCTTCGAGCTGCATGTTGGCCTCCCTGTCGCCCGGCGTGGGCGCGGGCGAAGTCTGGGCGGCGCAGGCCGGTGACGCAAGCTCGCAGACGGAACCGGCTGATCACGCCGGGGCGCCGCTGCGCACAAGCAGAGCACCTTCGATGATCAGGAGCGCCAGCAGGCCCACCAGGGCGAAGGACCAGCCCGGCACCTTGGGACGCGTCGGCTGGGCTGGGGTCTCCGGCTCCGGGGGCAGCAGCACGCGTTCATCCAGTCGTTTCAACTCGCTCTCGGCGGCCGGCGGCACCACCAGGATGCTCCGCTCGGACCAGCGCCCTCCCTTGCCCTCTTCGCGGGCCAAGTAGCGGCCGGGCACCAGCAGACCATCCACCTGCCAGGAACGTCCGCCCTGCTCGGAGGCGCCGATCTCCCGCACCGGCGCATCCGCCTGCTCGTCGGCCGCTCGCTGCACGACCAGGCGCTCAGCCTCTTTGTGTCGGGCGAGCACCGCCACGGCGCCCGGCTCGATGGCCGCCTGGCGGCCTTCACCGGTGCGTCCGGCCAGGGCGGCGGCCACCTCCTGCAGCAGCGGCAGGTAGCCCGGCTGCAGCGGCAGGTCACTCCAGTCGCGATCGATGGCGGTGGTCAGCAGCGCCACGAGCCCGGCACCTCGGGCCGCCATCAGCAACGTCGGCGCCCCGTTGCTGGTCCGCAGGACCACGTGGCTGCCCAGGGTCGCGCTCGGGCGAACCAGCAGATGGTGACGAATGCGCGCGCCGGCGAGGGCCTCGACCGCGTCGACCAGGCGGCTGCGCAGGGCGGCGACCTGTCGCGTCGGCGCCGGATCTTCGGCCGGATCGACCAACTCCAGGCGGGTCCGGGCGTCATCCGTGGCCGGACGTCGACCCGGCTTGGGGCTCGCCAGACGACGATGACCGACCACCTCGAAGGGCAGCAGCCTGCCCATCCAGCCCTCAGGCTGCTCCGGCACCGCGTCGCCGGCCGTGATCAACAGACCAGTGCCGCGTTCGACCAGTTCGGCCAGCTCTCGCTCCAGCAGGGGGGGCAATTCACCCACATTGGCCAGGATGATGACGTCGAAGGCGGCCAGCTTGTCGGCGCTCAACTGCCCCGGCTGCAGCACGTCGACGGCCAACGCTCCGGCGCGATCGGCGCCGATCTGCAGCGCCCGCTGGGCGAAGAAGATCTCGTCCTCGCGCGGCACCGGCCTCGGGGCGCCATCCACCAACGCCACGCGGATCACATCGCCACCGCTGAGGCGAACCACCCGTCGATTATCGGCCGCCAGATCGTCCGCCGGCAGGCTGACCTCCGCCGTGTCGGTGGTCGCGGGCAGGACCATGGAGCGCTTGATCGTCTCGCCGCCCGCGACCTCGATCCAGCTCTTCACCTCCCGTTCGCCGGCCCGCACGGTCAGGTGACCTCGGAAGGATCGGGCGCCGTGGTGGCTGACGGTGGCCTCGACCCGCACCTGCTGTGGGCCCCGTTCGGGGGCCGGTTCGGCGCGCACATCCGTGATCGCGGTGTTGGTGGCCTTGGCGTCTCCCACTCGCTCGAGCTGCAGCCGCAGCGGTGGCCGCTCGCGCCCTTTCGCCGGCGGTTCCACGGGCAGCTCCACACCGGCCCAACCGCTGGCCTGTAGATCGCTGAGCACCACCAGGCCCCGGGCGCGATCGCTCGCCGTGGAGAGCAGCTGCTCGGCCATGGCCAGGGCACGGGCCGCGTCATCTCGCCTCGGGTGGTGCACGATCTTGCGCGTGGCCTGGGCCACCGAGCGGAGATCGCCGCTCAACCGGCGGGTCAAGGCGCGGGCCGGGTGACCGCTGGCCACCAAGGCGGCGGTGGAGCCGATAGGCAACCTGTCCAGGAGCCGCAAGACGCGCGCCCGGGCGGCCTCGAATCGGGTCTCCCCATCGGCGCCCCGGGTCATCATGGACATGCTGTCGTCGAGCACGATGGCCAGGGCGACCGGACCGGCGCCGGCGATCACCGAGTCATCATCGTCGAGCGCCGGCACGAGCGGCTTGGCCAGGGCCAGGGCGATCAACGCCGCGGCCGCACATCGGACCGCAAGCAGGGAGCGCTCGCGTAGATGAATCGCTCGAGCCCGCCTGGGGTTGCGATTCATCAGGAAAGCCAGGGCGGTGAACGGCACCTTGCGCGCCCGCCGTCGGCCGAGCAGGTGCAGGAGCAGGGGGATCGCCGCCGCCAACAGGCCGACCAGCATCCAGGGGTGGGCGAAGTCGATCACGCCGCGCTCCCGGTACCCGCCTGGCCGCGGCCCCTGGCCGCCAGCTGCATCACCAGTTGGCCGATGATCGAGGCCGGTTCTTGTGCCAGGTCGGCCTCCAGGTGATGCACGCCCAGGGTGGTGGCCATGGCCCGCACCGCCGCACGATGTTCGGCCATCATCTCGCCGTAGGCCCGCCGCACCACGCGCGGGTCGACGACCTGCCGGTCGCCGGTCTCGCCGCAGATCAACTCCACCGGTTCGGCAAAACCCAGGTCGAGCTCCCTTGGATGCAGCGTGTGCAGCAGCACCACCTGGGGGCCCAGTCGGGCCATGGCGCCCAGCGGTGCCAGCGCCGCGCTCGGGTCGGCCAGCACGTCCGACAGGGCGATGACCACCCCTCGTCGGTCCAGATCGCGCAGCGTCGCGCGGCCCAGACCTTCCAGGCCCGTGGCGCCTTCGGCCGGCACCTGAAGCAGCGCGCCAAGCAGGCGCATCAGGTGCGTCTCGCCGCCGGCGGCCGGCACGGCCAGACCGGGTCGGCCAGCGATCAGCAACCCCACCGCGTCGCCTTGCTTGACCACCAGCGCCGCCAAAGCCGCAACCAGCAGACGCACGGCGGCCAGCTTGTCGAGCTCGTCCGCCCGCTCACCGCTGGCGGCGGCCATGGACGCCGACGCATCCAGCAACAAGGTGACCGCTGCGTGCACCTCCTGCTCGTGACGTTTCACATAGAAGCGGTCATTGCGCGCCCAGACCCGCCAGTCCAGGTAGCGCAGGTCATCGCCAGGGCTGTATTCGCGGTGTTCGGCGAACTCGACCCCGCCGCCGCGTCGCAGGCCACGATGCAGGCCGCCGGGTGCCCCATCGACCACCGCAGCGCTCTGCAATTCGCGCGGCGGCAGCCGGGCCAGCACCTCGCCAGCCCGCTCGCGTAGCGCCGCAACCTCGGGGTCGATCATGGCGTAGTCGGCGAGGAGGGCACCCGTTCGAGGAGTTGTTCGACCATCGCCTGGGCGTTCATGCCCTCCGCTTCGGCGCGGAAGCTCGGCACCAGTCGGTGGGCGATGGCCGGTACTGCGAGCCGACGGACATCCTGCAACGCCACCGTGCTGCGTCCCTCCAGGACGGCCGACGCCTTGGCGCCGAGCACCAGCCATTGGGCCGCCCGGGGGCTGGCCCCGAACGCGATCATCGGCCGCAGATCAGCCGGGCAGAGCGGATCCTCCGGTCGGGTCGCGCGCACCAGCCGCACCGCCCAGGCCAACACGTGTTCGGCCACCGGCACCGAGCGGACCAGCTCCTGGATGCGCAGCACCTGTTCGCGTGCCAGCACCGGCTCGATGACCTGGGTCTCGCGGCCCGTGGTGCGGCGAACGATCTCGAGCTCGTCCTCCAGCGGCGGATAATCCACATGGATGGCGAGCATGAAGCGATCCAGCTGCGCTTCGGGCAGCGGGTAGGTGCCGTGCTGCTCGATGGGATTCTGGGTCGCCAGCACCAGGAAGGGCTCCTGCAGCTGGTGGATGCGGCCGCCGGCCGAGACCTCGTGCTCCTGCATGGCCTGGAGCAGCGCGGCCTGGGTCTTGGGCGGGGTGCGGTTCAGCTCGTCGGCCAGCAGGATGTGGGTGAACACCGGTCCGCGCAGGAAGCGGTAGTGTCGGTGGCCGGTGGCGCGCTCTTCTTCGAGCACCTCGGTGCCGGTGACGTCGCTTGGCATCATGTCCGGCGTAAACTGAATGCGGGCGAAGTCCAGCTGCATGGTCTCGGCCAGGGTCGAGATCAACAGGGTCTTGGCCAAGCCGGGCACGCCGATGGACAGGGCGTGTCCGCCCGAGAAGAGCGCCGTCAGCAGCAGGTCGATCACCTCGTGCTGGCCGACGACCACGCGGGCCACCTGGGCGCGCACCTGGTCGGCGGCCTGGCGGGCGAAGTGCAACGCCTGCAGGTCGTCCATCTCTGGCGCCTGCTGGTCGGCGGGCAGGATCGTCACGCTGGCCATCGCTCACCCATCAGTTCGATCGCTTCGCCGGTCGCTTGTCGCGGCCCGGCCTCAGCTCGATGCCGAGGCCGACCAGGTCCAGTTGCCGGGAGCGGGCGCCGCCGACCAGGAATCCATGGCTGATCTCCAGCCATACGCCCAGCTGTCCGCCCCGCTCGCGCGCCGGCCAAGCATAGCGCAGGGCAGGCCGGAAGGCAGCCATCGACTCGCTGCGGCCGTCATCCCAATCCAGCACGCCAAAGCCGGCGGTGCCGCCCAGCCCCAATTCTCCCAAGCCGCCCGCCAGCAGCAGGGCGTCCAGGCGCACGCCCGCGCCGGCAAATACGCCAGGCGGCCCCAGGTCATCAACCGCCGCGCTCGGCTCGGCGGGATGGCGCAGTGCGGTGGCCTGCACGCCCACCCGCCAGCGTGGAGACAGGTTCATGGCCAGGGTCAACTCGACGCCACCGGCCGCCTCGCCCGTGTCCCATGCGCGCCCGACCAGGCCGCCGAACCAGAGCGCAAAGTCGGTGTTTTGGTCTCGTTTCGAGCGCGGCGGTGGGGCAAACCTCGGCAGGGTCGTACCCGTCGCCGCGGCGGCCGGCAAGACCGCCGGCGGCTCCAGGCGCGGTTTCAGATCCAGCTGATCGCCATGAACGGCGATCAACGCCGCGGCGTAATCGCGCCAGATCGCCGGTGGCGTGACATCTCGTTGCAGGCGATGGGCCGCGTCCAGCGCGATCCAGCCGGCGAATGCGCTGCGGGCGAGCTGGTGCCGGTCCAGCCGCGCGGCGGCAAAGGCGAGCATGCGCCAGCGTTCAGGTTGTTTGGAGGGGCTGTTTTGCAGCCGGTCGACCACACAGGTCAGATCCCCTGCGGCGTAGCAGCGGGCTGCTGCGGCCACGTCGCGATCGGTGCCCGCTCGCGCTGACCTGGCGTGCATGGACGCGGCGGGCAGAACCAACGCCAACAGGCCAGCGACCGCCAGGACCTTCGCCCTGCGGCTTGTGATTGCACGGGGGGCGTCAGGCTGTGAATCCGCCACGATCCAGCTGCTTGCTGATCTGATCCTTGACCACGCCCTTGATCATCTTGGCGGCAAAACCCTTCAAGTCGACGGTCACGTTCACGTCGGACGCGGTCACGGTGAAGCTGCCCTTGAAGTGTTTGCCGCTGGCGGTAGCCGTGTCGCCAGCCCAGGCGACGTCTTGAACCAGCTCAGGCTTGCGCTCCCGGAAGCCGTTCAGCAGCGTCTCGAGGCGGCTGCGTGCGTCATCCAGATCGTAGTTATGGGTGCGGTGAATGGAGATATCAGCCATGCAAGGCTCCTTGTGTGGACCGGGTTGGTTGGCGATGAGCGAATCGACCGCTGTGGTCCTACTCGACCTTCAGCGCGTCCTCTGGCGGCGGCTTGCGGAAAGCGCGGAAGAAGCCGACCTTCTTCTTGCCCTTGAAGACGTTGCCGAAGAGCACATTCTCCCCCGCGGTGCCCTCGAGGCGGCCGGGATCGCTCTTGACGTCAGCCCGCTTCTTGCAGTCCTTCCAGCCGGCGTCCCAGTGCAGCACGAATTGATCGCCCTGCTGAGTGGCCTTGCAGACGTGGTAGGTGACCTTGCCCCGGGGTTCGATGATGGAGATGTCGCCCTGGAGCCCTTCCTCTGGCATCTCTACAGTCAGCGGGAAGGCGTCGATGGGCCCGATATCCGTCGTACCCGCCCAGGTGCCATGTAGGTGGGAGCCGCAAGCGCTGCCCAGCAACAGGATTCCCAGCGTAGCGGCCAAGGCGATCGGTTTCATGCATCTCCCCCGGGTTGCGAGCCAGCCGGATTGTAGCAAGGTGGTCCCACAGCGCCAGTACGCACCTCCCCGCGCCCGCGGCGGCACAGTCCACAAGCCCCTCCTGCTCCGGGGCGTTGGCGGGCGTGCGCTTGCCCACGCCCTGCCCCGCGCCGATACTGTGCTGGGCACCCCGGCGGCCCGCGAAGGTGAATCTTGCCGCGTATTCTGCTGATCCAGCCGCCGCTGCTGCTGCACGACGACTACATCGACTACCCGTATTTCGCGGGCGC
This sequence comes from uncultured Enterobacteriaceae bacterium, assembly GCA_964438735.1. GTDB lineage: Bacteria > Myxococcota_A > UBA9042 > UBA9042 > UBA9042 > CAYTLW01. The sequence goes on from CAYTLW010000005.1 coordinate 41,349, forward strand.
CGGGCTCTGGCAGGCCGCCGCCGGCCTGCGCGCGGCGGGGCACCAGGTCGAGGTGGTCGACGCCTTCTGCATGCCCACTTCGGGCATGATGCCCGAGGGCGAAGGCCTGGTCCGCCTGGGTGTGCCGCTGACCGCCCTGGCTTCCCGGTTGCCGCGCCTGGCGCCCGAGGTGGTGGTGATCGCCAACTCGCCCTGGCTGCGTGCCCGACCGGCCGCCGCCGACCTGAAGAAGCTGGTGGCGGCTATCAACAAGCGCTGGCCCGGGGTGGCCACGGTGCTGGCCGACTGCGACATCGGCGGCATGCACTTCATCGAGTGGGACGAGACCGACCTGGACGAGGTGGGCATCGACTGGGGCCAGAAGTACGAGGCCGAGCGTGCCCTGCCCGAACTGGTACAGACCCTGGCCGATGGGCAACCACCCGCCGAACGGGTGATCGCCGGGGCGCCGCTGGACGGCAGCCTGGACGACCTGCCCGCGCCGGCCTGGGACCTGGTCGACATGGCCGCGTTTGGCCGATTCATGGGCCGGGTGGCCGGGCTGAACCACAAGCGCGAGATCTTCGCCTGTGCGCCGCCGATCCTGCCCATCAAGACCAGCCGCGGATGCGTCTACAAGTGCAACTTCTGCACCTCGAACCCGTGGTCCCGCGCCGGCATGGAAGGCAAGGCCTACCGCAAGCTTGGTACCGACGCGCTGGCGGCCCAACTGAGGCATATCCGAAACGAACTGGGCATCGATCGCGTGGTGGTGCTGGACGAGCTGGTCAACGTCGACACCGCCCACCTGGACGCCCTGCTCGACCAACTCGAAGCCCTGGACATGCGCGCCGACTTCCCCAATGGCATGCGCGCCGACCGGCTGCAGAAGGCCCAGGTCGAGCGCCTGGCCAAGCGCATCGACGTGCTCAGCGTCAGCGCCGAGAGCGCCGTCGATCGGGTCGCAAACGAGGTCATCGGCAAACGATTCGACCTGGCCGCCACCGAGCGCGTCGCCGGCTGGTGCCGAGAAGCCGGATTGCACCTGGTGGTCCACTGGATGATCGGTCAACCGGGCGAGACCCGAGCCGAGATCCTGACCACCATGAACGCCGCCTGGGACGTCTTCGAGCGCACCGGCGCGCGCCCCCTGCTGCAGTTCGCCACGCCCATCAAGGGCACCGCCCTGCACGACGAAGTGACCCGCAAACAGCTCTGGACGAAGCGCGAAGATCGCGACATCGGCCCCCTCTTTCAGGGCGAGCCGATGTTTGCCGGCAGCGACTGGACGGCGCGCGAGCTGTTCTGGGCCAAGCGCGCCTTCGAGGTCAAAGTCGACGCCAGCGAACCCAAGAAGATCATTCTCAACACCACCTACATCTGCAACAACCAATGCGTCTTCTGCGCCACCGGCAATCGCCTGCCGACACATGGCAACATCGAAGAGCAGCTGGGCTTCATGCGCGAGCGCAGGGCCCAGGGTTTCGAGTTGATCGACTTCGACGGCGGCGAGCCGACCACCAACCCGAACCTGCTCAAGCTGCTGCGCTCAGCGCGCGACATGGGCTTTCGCGAGATCAACCTGACCACCAACGGCCGCATGCTGGCCGTACCGCGCAATGCCAACAAGATCGTGCGCAGCCCCATCACCAGCTTGCTCGTCTCGCTGCACGGCCCCAATGAAGAGGTGCACGAGCTGCAGGTCAGCTCCAAGGGCGCCTTCAAGCAGACGGTACGCGGCATCGCCAACGCCCGCCCCATGTGCGAGCGGGCCGGCAAGCGTTTCGGCGTCAACGTCACGTTGACCAAGACGAACTTCCCGGTCTTGCTGGAGTATGGCGAGCTGCTCCACCACCTGGGCGTCAAGAACTGCAACATCCAGTTCGTGACGCCATTCGGGCGAGCTTCGGCGGCCACGCAGCCCGATCCGGCGGTGGTCGCACCGGTGGTCGCAGAGTTGATCGAGGCCTGGCGCGGCAGGATCGAGTTCCAGGTCATCAACATGCCGCTGTGTTACCTGCCCGGCTACGAGTCCGAGTCCATGGGTGACCTGTACAAACTCGAGCGGCGGATGTGCTTCGTCAGCATGGAAGACGTCAACCTGTTCGACTACCTGCAGTCCCGTCGCCGGCACGAAGCCGCGTGCAGGGAGTGCTTCTTCAGCATCGCTTGCGAGGGCTTCTACTACTTCCCCGATGAGTGGAAGGACGAAGCCGCGGCGCGCTGGGGCGACTGACGGTCTACAACGTGTGGATCAGGGCGCTGGCGGTGCCGGTGCTTCGGCTCCGGTGGGGGGCGCCTTGCCGCCCGCTGGCGGCGCGTTGGCATCTGCTGGCGGCGCTTTGGCATCCGCTGGCGGCTTCGGCTTGTCGCCGTCGGGTGCTGCGCCGTCACCGCCGGGTGCGCCGGGTGCGTCAGGTGCGGTGGGCGCGGCGGGCGCGGCCGGGTCTGCTGCCGCGGCTTCGAACTTCGCCGGCATCTTGAATCCCTTGGCGTGGCCGGTGTAGGCGCCCGGACCCTGCACGTGCACCGTCTTGCCCTCGCTGTTGCGCAGCAGGGTCGCCTTCAGGCCCTCGCCGGTGAGGGTATAACGCTTGAAGGTCTTGCCAGACTTGGCGGCCACCAGGGACTCGACGCGAACTGTCAGCGGCCCCGAGGTGCCGTTATCCACGCGCACGAAGTGGGTGTCCCGGCCGGCGGCCCGGTCGATGGCCACGTGGACCAGGGTCGGGCTGCGCTCATCCAGCAGCACCACTGGGGCCTTGGCGACCAGCTCCTTGAGCTTGAAGCCACCCTGGGTGGTGTCGCCGGTGCGCAGCTTCCAGGCGCCCTTGACCTGGAAGACGATGGCCCGCGTGCTGGCGCCCTTGACGTCGACCCAGCGGTTGTACTGCACCACGTGATCCTGGTGGTCGAGCTTGGTATGCGTCCGCTGTTTGAAGCGACGGCCCTTGTCGCGCAGCTTGGCCGTGGTGGAGTAGTTGACGATCTTCTCGAAGACCTTCTTGCGCAGCGCCTCGGTGCCCAGCTTCGTCTTGCCCCGCCGCACTTCCAACTCCAGCAGCGGCGGTGGACGCTTCTTCCTGCGCGCGTCGGCCAGGTCGGGGATCGACATCACCGCCGCGATGGTCAGGGAGATGGCCGTGGTCAGTCGGCGGGCGAGCGGGCTGCAGACGGAAAATCGCGGGTCGATGACGCACCTCCTCCGGCCTCGGCCGGTCGCGTTCATGTTGGGATACGGCGGTGCAGCGTCAAGTATTCGCGATCGGGGGCCGCAACCTGGATCGCCGGCTTGATAGACGACGGGATGCTGCGGCTATGGCCTCATGGCGCCGGCACCGGCCCTGGCGCAGGCGAGGGCGTCGGTGCGGGGCTCGGCGTGCGCGGCGGGACGGCCGGGGGCGCGGCCGGTTCGCCGATCACCTTGATGCTGGTCAATCGCACCGCGTACTGGCCCTGGCTCGTACGCAGCACCTCGGCGTCGACCCGTCCCTTGATCAACAGGCCGATGGGCCACTGCGCCGGTCGGGTGGCGCGCAGCCGGCGGCCGAGATCGCCGTTATCCGGCGCGTCGATGTTGGTCCAGCTGGCCCGAATCCAGCTGCTGTCCAGGCGCAGCTCGAACGCCGGGCAGTCGCAGGCGGCGGGGTTGTAGCGTACGGCCAGGGGGGTGTCGGACTTCAGCGCCGCGATGCGCGTCTCGATGTGAGCCCGCGCCGGGTTGGGCGGCGGTGGTCGGGTGGCGCTATTGGAACCCGCGCAGGCGCCCGTGAAGACGAGCAGGCCGGCCAGGGCCGCTCGACGGAGCGCTGCGCTGCGGTGCATCAACGTCCTGGGGCGGCGGTGGGCGTCGCCCCGGCGGACGCCCCCACGGCGCCCTCGAATCGCAGCTCGCGCCGGAAGCGGCGGTAGTAGGCGTCCAGGTCCCGGTTGTAGAGCGCGACCTGCTGCTGCAGGCGGTCGCGGATCGGATTGAATCCGGGCAGGTCGTCGGGCGAACGGAGGTCACGGATGAAGGTCTGGATCTGCTCCAACGCCTTGCGATAGGCGGCGACCAGGCCCAGGTGGATGCGCTGCAACTCGGGCGTCCCCGTCGGCATCTTCTCCAGCCGTTCGACGAAGCGTTCCATCGCCGGCACCACTTCACCGCGCAAGGCATCTCGATAGTCGGGCAGGTTGTTGGCCGTGTTGGCCCGGCCGAAGGCGCCGATGATGTCGCCGTGCAGCCCGTTGACCCGTTCGGAGGCCTTTGAATAGGCGTTGATGGCCGTCTGTGCCCGCCGCGTGGCGCTGGACTCGGCCCGATCGCCACGGATCTTGTCACAGCCCGATCCCATGGGCGCCAGCGCCAACAGGACCGCGCCCAACAGCAGTCCGATCGGACGCGTGCGGGGCCCTTCGGGTCGTGCTGGCTTGCTGCTGGACGTGAACACGCAGCGCTCCCCCGGGAGCGGGACGCGACTCGGTCCGGCCACCCTGGTGGTCGCGATGTTGGCCCATGGCCCCGAGCGAGACAAGTAGGCAGGCTTGATGTCATCACCACGCAACTTCGTTTGTGTCCCCCCGACCGCCTCTGGCACACTCGCTGCGCTTCGCCGAGGCGAGGATCAACAGCTATGGGTCGAACCCACCAACTCCCGCTTTCCCGTCGCCGCGCGCCCCTGGTCCTGTGCGGCCTGGTCGCGCTCGTATTGGCGACCGCTTGCGCCGCCGATGATGGCGACGGCTCCGGGGCGGCCAGCGGGCCCAAGGAGGGCTACTGGGAGGGCCTGGAGCTGGAGTTCGTGATCCGCGCCGGCGCCATCGAAGAGTTGATGATCCTCGAACAACCCTGCGTCGACGACGCCTGCGTGGCCACCTGCGACGGACACATCTGCAAGGCGGTCTTTCACGGTGAGATGGACGGCAGCTTCGACGCTGGCTCATCGATCATCATCAAGACCACGGACGCCACGCTGGAGGGCTTCTTCACCGACAGCCTGCACGCCTCCGGCAAGTTGGAGCTGCGCGGCGGTGGCGGCTGTTGCCTGCGCATCGGCGCCTGGGCGGCCAAGTGGGTCGCGCCCCTGGACGGCGGCCCCATCGGCCCCACAGGACCGGGCACCGGCAAGCCGGGGCCCATCGATTGGGGCGGTCACTCCACCGGCACCCTGCACCCCGGCCCGGCCCTCGGCGGCTGGGACCTGGCCCTCGAAGACGGCTTCGCCGATCACCAGGTCAAGGCCTATCAGCAACTCAACGACCTCCGAGCACAGCTGGGAGCGGCACCGGTGGGCCAGGACCTCGCCATCGCCAAGGCCGCCCAGAGTCACGCCCAGTTCTACGTCCAGCACAAATCCGAGTACACCAAGAGCAACCTCAGCCCGCACTTCCAGGATCCTTCCTTCGGCGACGGCTTCACCGGCAAGAACCACGGCCAGCGCATGAAGGCGGCCGGCTTCTCGGGCCCGGTGGGTGGCGAGGTGATGGCCTTCTCCGGCAGCGTCTCCGGGGCGATCAACGGCTGGCTGGCCACGCTCTACCACCGCATTCCTTTGATCGACCCGCGCTCAGCGCTCATGGGTTTCGGCATGGCGCAGCAGGGCAACGCCCGCACCGAGGTCATGGACTTCAGCCCCCGGGGCAGCAAGAGCGACGACCCGATCATCGTCTACCCGTGGCCTGGCCAGGACACGGTGCCCAGGTCATGGAATGGCGCCGAGAGCCCGCAGCCGAAGCCGCCGCCGTCCGGCTACCCCTCGGGTCCCATGATCACGGCCACGCTGCCCTTCGCCGGCCAGTTTGGTGACGATCACAAATTGCTGGGTCCCGACGGCTCTGAGATCCCCCACATGTGGTTGACGCCGGCCAACGATCCGGCGATGAAGACCTTCGCCAACAGTTCGGCGGCCCTGTACCCCCACAAGCCCCTGGCCGCCGACACCACCTACACGGTCCACCTGCCGCTGCAGAAGAACGCCGAGGAACATACGCTCATATGGCGCTTCACGACGGCAGCGAAGTAGATCGTCCCGCTCCAGATCCCGACGACGACCGAGAATATGTAGGTCAGGAGCTCGAAGCCCTGGCCGACATGCCGAACTACGTCAACTGGCTACTCGAGCCCTTCCTGCCCCACCTCGGCGGTCGCGTCCTGGAGCTTGGCGCCGGCATTGGCAACGTCTCAGTGCGCTGGGTGCCGGGCGCGGCTTCGGCCCTGCTGGTCGAGCCCGCGCCGCGGTTGCATCGCAGGCTCGCCGAGCGCGTGGCCGAGCACCAGCATGTGCGCACCTTCTGCGGTTTTGTGCACGAGGTGCCCCCGCAGTGGGTCGAACGGCCGTTCGACAGCGCCGTGGCGGTCAACGTACTCGAACATATCGAGGACGATGTCGGTACCCTGGCCCGACTGGCCGATCTGCTGACCCCGGGCGGCTGGCTGATGCTCTTCGTGCCCGCCCACAGGTGGCTCTTCGGCAGCCTCGACGAGCTGGTCCACCATCACCGCCGCTATACCCGGGGGAGTCTGACCAGGGTGCTGGAGTCGGCCGGCTTCGAGGTCCAGCAACTGCGCTACTGTGACGCCCTGGGCGTGCTGCCCTGGCTGCTGGTCGGCCGGGTCTTGCGACGAAAACAATTCGATCCCGGCAGCGTGCGCCTGTACGACCGCGTCGGCGTTCCCTTGACCGCCCTGTTTGAAGCTCGTATCGTCCCGCCGCTCGGTAAGAGCCTCTGGTGTATTGCCCGAAAACCGCCGAGCTGAAAGGGCTTTTCAACAACAGCCCGGAGTGATCATGAAGCTCTCCGTCGTCATGCCCTGTTACAACGAGCAGGGAACCCTGCGCGAAATCGTCGCCCAGGTACTCCGTCAGCCGTATGAGATCGAGTTGATCATCGTCGACGATGGCAGCACCGACGCCACGCGCGACATCCTCGCCGAGCTCGCTGAGCAGCACGACGAGATCCGCGTCTTCCTGCAGCCGGAGAATGCCGGCAAGGGGGCGGCGCTCCGGCGCGGATTCGCCGAGGCCACCGGCGACATCGTGCTCGTGCAGGACGCCGACCTGGAATACAACCCCGACGAGTACGCCACCCTGGTGCGGCCGATCCTCGATGACCGCGCCGATGTGGTCTACGGCTCGCGCTTCTCGGGCCAGTCCCATCGGGTGCTCTACTTCTGGCACTCGGTCGGCAACAAGATGCTGACCACCCTGAGCAACGTGGTCACCGACCTCAACCTCACCGACATGGAGACCTGCTACAAGGTCTTCCGTCGCGAGATCGTGCAGCGCCTCATCCTGGAGGAGGATCGCTTCGGCATCGAGCCGGAGATGACCGCCAAGCTGTCCCGGATGCCGGGCATCCGCATCTGGGAGGTGCCGATCTCCTACAACGGTCGGACCTATGCCGAGGGCAAGAAGATCGGCATTCGTGACGCCGTGCGTGCTGTCTACGCCATCACCAAGTACGGCGTGGTCAAGCGCTTCGTCGGCTGATCGGGCGGCCCCGGGTCCGCTTGACAGGGGCGCAGGCCGGCGCGAAAGTAACCGCTACTTCAGGTGTCCCCTGTCCCGGAGCCCGCATGACGACGCCGCGCCACAACCGGATGCTTCTGCTGGCCCTGGCGGTCGCAGTGGTCGGTCTGATCGGCTGCGGTCCGGTGACCACGGCGACCACAATCAGTGACGCCTCGCGCGAGCTGAACGAAGCCAAAGCGGTCGACGCCGAGAAGAACGCGCCCTACGAATACACCAAGGCGGCGGCCTTTCTGCACAAATCCAAGGAGCTCGAGGGGCACGGCCTCTACGAGCAGTCTTCGACCTTCGCCCGGCGTAGCCGGATGATGTCCGAGAAGGCCATCGACGTGGCCCGCGAGGCGCAGGAGCGGCAGAAGCGCAAGCAGCTGTTTGGCGGCAAGCGCAAGGGCAAGAAGAAGAAGGCCCCTGGATTCACCCCGTCGAGCGGCTAGCAGGAGCGACATCCACATGCACAGGACCCTGCCCCAGCGCGGCCTCCTCATGGCGTGGATCGGCGTATTCGCGATGCTCTTCAGCGCCGGATGCATCTCGTCCAAGAAGGTCTCCGAAGAGTCCAAGCGGATGACCGAGGTGATCCGCTCGGCGCGCGTGCAGGCGTACTACTGCGCGCCGGTCGACCTGGCCCTGGCCGAGTCGCACCTGGAGTTCGCCGATATCGAGTCCGGCCGTGGCGATACCATCGCCGCCTATGCCCACATCCAGAAGGCCCAGGAGCACACCGCCAAGGTCTTCGCCGTCAAGGATAAGAAGGGCTGCTGCCCCGACCGCGATGGCGACAATATGTGCGACGCCGAAGATAAATGCCCGGACGATCCGGAGGACTTCGACGGCGACGAGGATCGCGACGGTTGCCCCGAATATGACCGCGATGGCGACGGCATCCACGACCAGAAGGATCGCTGCCCGGACGAGGCCGAGGACAAGGATAAGTTCCTCGATGAAGACGGCTGCCCCGACAAGGATAACGACGCCGACGGCGTGCCCGACAAGAAGGATAAATGCCCCAACGTGGCCGAAGATCGCGACGGCTACGCCGACAGCGATGGCTGCCCGGACATGGACAACGACGGCGACGGCATCCTGGACTTCCCGGTGCGCACCGATCAGTGCCCCAAGCAGCCCGAGGTCTACAACGGGCTGGACGACCTGGACGGCTGCCCCGACAAGAAGGCCGCGCCGCCCAAGCCGAAGGTCTACAAGAACATCGTCGTCGAGAAGGATCGCATCGTGTTCAAGAAGCAGATTCGCTTCAAGACGAACTCGGCCAAGATCGTCGGCGCCATCTCCTTCCAGATCCTCGACGAGGCAGCCGACGCCCTGCGCAGCCGGCTCGAAGTCCGGGTCCAGGTCGAGGGCCACACCGACGAGCGCGGCAACGACAAGTACAACAAGAAGCTCAGCCAGCAGCGCGCCGAGTCGGTGGTCAACGCCCTGGTGCAGCGCAAGATCGCGCGCAGCCGCCTCATTCCCATCGGCTTCGGCGAAGAGCAGCCCCTGGACCCAGCGCACAACAAGCAGGCCTGGGAAAAGAACCGCCGCGTGGAATTCAATTTCCAACAGGATTAGGAGCACCGCTCGGGGGATCGCCGCGTCGACCCCTGAGCGGCGCTCCCTGGGTCTGCGGAGGCCATCGAAGAGCTTGTGATGGTTTACAAAAGGGCACTAGTGCCCTTTTGCAGGCGGGCCTTGTTCTGCAAAAGTGATCTAGATCCGTTTTGGTTTGTCGCTGAAGGCGACCTGGGTTCCAGCATCGGCCCTGCGGGCCTCGCTGGGGGCGTGCTGGCGGGCCGAAAAGTCGTCACTTGAGGCGAATGGTCTGTCTTCAGTTAGCCGCAGATGGTGACGCCCCTGCGCAAAAGTGATCTAGATCCCTTTTGTATGCGGATGCTGTCTGCGGTGCTCGATTCGGGGCGCGGAGTCGGTGTTGAAGAGCCGGCGCAATCACCGGCATTGCCGCTCGAACGCGAACTCGAACGCCAACTCTCACTCCCTGCCCGGCGCTGCGGCCGGGAGGGTGATGGGGGGGGCGCGTGCGGGTTGAAGCCCCGGTGCGCTTGCGCTCGAAGGGGGGCGACTACCGCTTGATGGCGCTGAAGTCGAAGGCGTTGGCCAGGCCCTTGCGCACGGTGACCTTGCGCTCGAAGGCGGCGTTGCGTTGGGTCTTGCCGCAGCGGACGGTGTGCTCGCCGATGAGGAGCTTGGTGCGGACCAGCTCGAAGCCTCGCATCTGGCCGTCGATGAAGACGTCGGAGCCGCCCGGGCAGCGGGCGCTGATGGGGGCGTAGGGCTCCTCGCGCTCGAGGCGGATGGTGACGTTGCCAGGCAGCTTCTGGGTGCTGGATTTGACGGCGACGGTCTTGGGCTGGAAGCCGGGGTAGGTGGCGGTGATGTCGGCGGCGCCGAAGGGCAGCAGCACGCGCGTCGGCGCGGGGAAGGGCAGCTCGGTGCCGTTGAGCGTCAACCTGGCGCCGGGCGGATTGGTGCGCACCAGCACGTCTTTGTGGCTCATGCGCATCATGTGCAGCACGTTGCCGCGATGCTTGAGCACGATGGCCCGCTGCTGGGGGGCCAACGGAGCGCGCAGGGTCTGCTCCAGGTAGGGGAAGGCCTCGGTGTACTGCTTGAGCGTGTACAACATCGAGCCGACGTTGAAGATGGCGTTGGACAGGGGAAAGAGGGCCAGCGAGGCGCGGAACTTGTCCAGCGCGGCCTCGTACTTGCCCTGGCGGACGAGCACTTTGCCCTCTTCATTGATGCGCTCGGCGGCGGCGTCTTCACTCTCGCCCGGGCGCGGCTTGTTGACGTCTTCGGCGTCGACCGCTTGGGCCGAGGCCGCAGGGGCCGCGGCGGCGAGCGCCAGGGTGACGGCCAGGAGGGTCGCCGTGAACGGGATTCTTGTGGACGGACGCATCATTTCTCCCTGCTCGACGCCCGCAATCGCGTCGTTTTCTGCTCTGTCCCGAAGGGTAGTCCGGGCGCAGGCGCATCGCAACAATGACGGCGGATTTCTCCAGCCGGGCTGCGTCCTTGGCAGCCGAACCCCAGAACGCCAGCCGGCCTTGGCACATTCAACCTCGCCTTGACCCCGGCCCGGAACGCGTGATCGAATGGCCGCCCTCGGAGGTGTTGCGCGTGCAACAGGAGCGGTCAGGGCCGGGCGTGATGGAGCGGCTGCGCGTCGGGTTCGGCGGGCTGTATGGGCCGCTGTGGAATCTGCGTCGCGAGCCGGGCCTGTTGCTGGTGCCGGCGGTGCTCTTTGTCGCCTCGGCTTTCGGTACTGCGGCCACCTCCGGTCCGATCCTGTGCCTGTTCCGCCTCATGAGCGGCATCCCGTGTGCGGGCTGCGGCATGACGCGGGCCTTCGTGGCCATCGGCCATGGCTACCCGGCAGCGGCGATTGACTACAACCCCCTGTCGCCCATCGCCTGGCTGTGGATGGTGGTCTGGTGGCTGCTCGCTGTCATCTACCTGCTGCGCGGATTGCGGGTGCCGACGCACCCGGACTGGTTGCTGAAGTCGGGCCTGGTCGTGCTGGTGGGCTGGTGGACGCTGCGGGCTGTGGTCTTCCTGACCAGCCCTGATGTCTGGCTGCGCATGGTCGACAGCTCGCCGGCGATGCGCCTGTTGGACGCCGTGCTCTGAGGTCGCTGTTATGTGGCCACTGCTATGTGGCCCCTGTTATGAGGCCTCTGGCTGGCCAAACCACTCGCCGAGCGCGGCGGCGACCTTTTCCAGTCCGTCGGCATCGAGGCGTCGCAGTCGCAGCGCCGCTTGCGTTCGCCGGAACCACGTCCGCTGCCGCCTGGCATATCGTCGATGGGCGATGACGAGGCGTTCGGCCAGCGCCTCCGCCGACCCCTGGCCCTGCACCACCTCGACCGCGTCCCGGTAGCCGATGGCCTGCATGGCCGGTGCCTTGGGTGACAGGCCCTCGTCCAGCAACCCCTCGACCTCGTTCAGCAAGGGCTGAACCATAGCCCGGGCGCGCGTCTCGATGCGCCGGTGCAGCCACTGGCGCTCCGGTTCCAGCACGATGGTGATGCAGTCGACGCGATCCCGGCCGGCGGCGTGCGCTTCGTGCCACGCCGACAGGGGCCGACCGGTGCCATGGACCACTTCGAGGGCGCGCAGGACGCGCTGTCGATTGCTGGCCGGTGTAGCCGCCGCGTAGACCGGATCCAGGCGGGAGAGCTCCGCATGCAGGGCTTCTGCGCCTTCGATCCGGTGGCGCTCGGCCAGCGTCTGGCGAACCTCGGGGGGGATCGGGTCGATGGGGGCCAGTCCGCGCACGAAGGCGCGGTGGTAGAGCCCGGTCCCGCCGACCAGCAGCGGCCAGTGGCCGCGGGCTCGAATCTCAGCGCAGGCCGTGTCGGCCAGCTCGACGTAGCGCCCGGCGGTCTGGGCGTCGTCGGGTTCAGCCACGTCCACCAGGTGGTGGGGCAGCAGCGCTCGCTCGTCGGCGCTCGGCTTGGCGGTCGCAGCGTCCAGGCGGCGGTACAGCTGCAGCGCGTCACAGCCCACCGCCTCCAGCGGCAGTCCGCGCTTCCGCAGGGCGACTGCGGCAGCGGTCTTGCCCGATGCCGTGGGGCCGAGCAGGGCGGCCACACGCAACCGGGGGCTCGCAGAAGAGTCCTGCTTCAACTGCGATGGAACCACCGGCCCACCTCGTCGAAGGATGCGCTCATGAGCGCTGGCCGACCGTGAGGACAGTATCCGGCCAGCTCCACGTCCTCGAGCGAGGCCAGCAGATCGGCGACCTCGCGCGCGTTGAGCACGTCGCCAGCCCGCACCGCGGCGTGGCAGGCCAGGGTGGCGGCGTGTCGTTCCAGCAACTCGGTGGTGGCCGCGCCGCGCCCGCCTTCGGCCAGCGATGCCGCCAGCGCGCGCACTTCGCCAGGCACCTTGGCCGCCGCCAGCACCTGCGGGCTGGCCCGCACGAGCACCGCTCGCTCGCCCGCCGCCTCCAACTCGAAGCCCAGACCGGAGAGCAGCTCTGACTGCTCGCCCAGGGCGGCGACCTCGTGGGGTTGCAGAGGGACCACCGGCGGGATCAGCAGGCGTTGGGCGGGAAAGCCCCCCTGCCGGAAGCCGCGCACGAAGCCTTCGAAGAGCACACGCTCGTGGGCGGCATGCTGGTCGATGAGGACCAGCTGCTCGGCGGTCTCGAAGATCAGGAAGCAGCGCCCTACCTGGCCGATGTAGCGCAGCCGACGCCAGGGTCCCTCGATCACGCCGGGCAGGGCGGCCTGTTCGCGGTCCCCTCCCGCCTCGTCCGACCTCCGAACAGCGGGCGTCGCTCCGGCAAGCGCTCCGTCCCGCGGGCCCTCGGGGGCGGAGGATGTCCAGCGCGTCCAGGAATGGGCGCCAGCCCCAGAGCCGCTGCTGGTCGGCCAACGACCGGCGCGCGGCGACGGTTCGGCGACCCGTGAGGCCCGCCCGGGTGTCGCGGGCAGGGGCGCAGCGTCTCCAACGGCGTCGTCGAGCCAGGGCGTCGCCGCCAACATGGCGCGCACGGCGCGGCCGACCGCACCGTGCACAGCCTGGCTGGAGACGAAACGCACCTCCGACTTGGCGGGGTGCACGTTCACATCCACGGTGCCGGGCGGACAGTCGATGGCCAGCACGCCGGTGGGGTAGCGGCCACGCTCCAGCAGCGTGCCGTAGGCCTGGGCGATGGCGTGTTGCAGGGTGCGATCGCGCACCGGGCGGCCAGCCACCAGCAGGGTCAGGCCGCCTGGTCCGCGCTTGCTCAGCCCGGGCTCGCTCAGCGCACCGGCGACCGCATAGTCGCCGGGTTCAGCGACCGGATAGAGGCGGCCGGCCACCTCGTCGCCGAACACCGACCGTGCACGTTGCAGCAGATCTGTCGCCGGCGCGTGGTCACAGATGGTGCGTCCGTCGCTGTGCAGCGAGATGCGCAACCCCGGATCGGCCAGGGCGATGGCGTCGACGAAGCGGATCACGTGGCCCAGTTCGGTCGCCTTGGTACGCAGGAAGGCCAGGCGGGCCGGTACGCTGGCGAACAGGTCTTCGATGACCAGGTCTGTGCCCACGGCGCAGGCGGTGGGTTTGGTGACCAGCGGCTCGCCCGCTTCGGCGGCCACGTGCACGCCCACCTCGTCGGTCGCCCGGCGGGTGCGCATGGAGACCCGGGCCACCGAGGCGATGGAGGCCAGGGCCTCGCCGCGGAAGCCGTACGAGGCCACGCGGACCAGGTCGGCCGCGGTCTGGATCTTCGACGTGGCGTGGCGCTCGAAGGCGAGCAGGGCGTCTTCGGGGCCCATGCCGACGCCGTCGTCGGTGACCTGGATACGCCGTCGGCCGCCTTCCTGCAGGCGAATCTGGACCCGTCGGGCGCCCGCGTCGAGGCTGTTCTCGACCAGCTCCTTGACCACCGAGCTGGGCCGCTCGACCACCTCGCCGGCGGCGATGCGATTGGCCACCACCGGATCGAGGCGCGCGATCCGCTGCTTCGACGGGTCCTGGTTGTCGTCCGGTCGTCCCTGCACGCTCACCTCGCCGGCGCGAGGCTACCAGAGAAGGGGCCAATGCGAACCCGGCTGCGGGACCGGTTCAAGGGGTTACGAAAACCGCAGGCGTGCTGGACCACGACGCCCCGGCGAGGCGGCGAGGACGGGCGATGATCGGCGCCGGCCAGACCCGGCTGGTCTGTCCGTTGGGGCCTTGCATGAACGGTCCCAGGCGGGCCGGCGTCATGGCCTTGCGGCCGGTGGCGACGGCGTTCACCTCGCCCCACTCGGGGTAGAGCCATGCGTAACTCTGCGCGGTGGCGGCGACCCGCATGGCGTAGCGGCGTGCGCCCGGATAGGGGATGGATTCGACGAAGGCATCGGCGGCCATGCGCCCGGTCCGCTTGAGCCACTTCTGCACCGCGTAGGGCCCGGCGTTGTAGCCGGCCGAAGCCAGCGGCCGGTTGCCGCCGTAGAAGCTCTGCAGCTCGCCCAGGTAGCGGGCGCCGACGGCCAGGTTGTAGGAGGGTCGCTTGAGGGCCCAGCTGCGGCGCACCTTCAGGCCATAGAGCTCGGCGATGCGACGGGCCACGGTCGGCAGTACCTGGACCAGGCCCACGGCGCCGGCGTTGGAGCGCGCGGTGCGCACGAACGCGCTCTCGTGGCGGGCGATGGCGTAGAGCCAGGCGCGAGGGATCGACGCCGCAGCGGCGGCCTTTTCGAACAGATCCCGCCAGGGCGTCGGAAACGCCAGTCGCCAGACCGCGACCGTCGATGGATCGGGCCGGGGGGCTACCCGGGTAAATCGTTGCAGGGTGGCGAAGGCCATGCGTGTGCGCCCCGCCAGTTCGTAGAGCGTCGCCAGCAAGTGCACCCCGCCGCTGCTCAAGCCGGCGCGCAACTGTCGGCGCAGCAAGCGGCTGGCCGTCCGCGTCTCGCCGAGTGCGACCAGCAGGGCCGCTTCGTCCAGGGTGTGATGACGCCGGACCCGCAACTGCTCGACGCTGGGCGCTGCGGATTCGCTCGTCGCCGCGGCCGGCGGCTGGCCCAGGATGCGCGCTGCCAGTTGCGGATCGCTCTCGCGAATCCTGTCCAGGGCCAGGGCCCCGTACCAGGTCAGCGGATGCTCATCGACCACCGAGCGCCAGAGCGCCATGGCCTGCTCGTGTCGGCCCTTACGTGCATGGCAGCGCGCCTGCCAGTAGCGGGAGCGGGCCCGCCAGGACTGCCGGCCGTGGTTGAAGGTGGCGGAAGGGTCGCTGGCCAGTTGCCCGAACAGTCGCAATGCTTCGGGGCAATCACCGACACGGAAGCGCCGCCACGCGGCCGTCCACGTCACCTCCTGTCGCAGGTGGCTCGCCTGGGGATGGGCCAGCAGGCGTTGCAGCACGCGATCCACGTCCAGCGTCCGCCCGGTCGCCCGATACAGCCGATGCAGCCGCCACAAGGTCTTGGCCGAGAGCGCGTCCTGGCGATCCACTGCGACCAGCGGCTCCAGGGTGGTGATGGCCTCAGCGTCCTGCCCGGCCCGCCCCTGTGCGTCACCCAGCGCGTAGCGGATGCGTTCCTGGAGGGTGGGATCCTGAGCCAGCGGCAGCGCCTTGCTCAGCGTCTTGACCGTCTTTTCGCGCAGGGAGCGATGGCGTCGTTGCAGCAGGCCCCTGCCGTACTCCGCCAGGCCCGGCATGCCGGCGGCCAGGCGATCCAGGCCGTTATGCCAGGCCCGCCGCTGCTTTCGGCCACGGCGTCCGCGACGCCAGCGACGCGGCGCGTCCTTGACCAGGCGCTCGACGCGATCGATGGGGCCCGGTGGCAGGCCCATGGCCGCCAGTCGTTCCAGCGCTGTGGACCGCTTGGCGGCGCCGGTGCGCCAGACCTCGAGATAACGCGCCGCCGCGCCCTGCTCGTCGCCCCGTCGCCGGGCGACATCGCCGCTGAACAGGCGCCAGCGCGCGGCGTCTTTCCTGGTCAGAGCGGCCGGTTCGAGTCCTTCCAGGACCGCCGCCGCGGGGCCCACGCGACCGCGATCGAGCTCCAACTCCGCGATACGCAGGCGGGCTCGTCGTCGATCCACATGCCACGACGAGATGGCCGACAGGTTGGCGATGGCGGCGTGCACGTCCTGGCGCTCGAAGGCCAGTTCAGCCAGGCGCCAGCGGGCCCGGTCGGCCAGGGGCCCACTCTGGGCGATACGTCGCCAGGCCTTCTCAGCGGCGGCGCCTCGTCGCCGCCGGTCGTGGGTGCGGGCCAGCAGGTATCCGGCTGCTGTGCGCACGAGCTGGCGATCGCTGTTCGCCGCGAGGCGGCTGGCCAGCGACAGGACGCGACGGTGGTTGCGCCCACGCCAGGCGGCCATCAAGGGCGCGAGCTCCGGGTACGCCGCCTCGATGGGGCGCAGATCGTAGAGGGTGTCGTCTGGATGATGGGCCGCCGCGCCGCCGGTGGCGGTCGCTGCAGCCGGTGTGCTGGCGGGTGTGGTCGTCGGCGTTGCGCCCAGGGAGGACGCCAGGCCGAGTATCAGACAAACGAGGGTGATGGCGAAGGAGCGCTTCACCCCTCCAGGCTAACGGAATCCGGGATCGCGACAAGCTTTACGGCAGGGCGCCAAACGGGAGGGCGCCGCCGAGCGCCGAGCCTACTCGTACTTCGGGCATTGGTAGCCCTTGAACTGCTCGTCTTTGTAGGCGAGCCACTCGGGATCCTCGTCGTTCTGGTGGGCGATGTCGCGCAGCTCGGGCGAGAACGCCTTCTGCTCCCAGATCAACTCCTCGGCATCCTTCTTGCCCTGCTCGGAGCGGCCCTGGTACTCGCGCGTCAGGCGCAGGCAGTGCAGTTCCTTGAGCACCTGCACGTAGCGGGTGCGAATGGTCTTGGGCTCGGGCAGCAGGTCGAAGGAGGCATTGTCGATGATGAAGCGGCCGTCGGGGCGACGCTTGAAGGCCTTGAAGGTCACCTTCTCTTCCTTTTCCAGTTTCTTCATGTCGATGCCAGGCGCGATGGGCGGCTCGAAGAAGACCACCTTGCGGCTGTGGAATCCCGGCGCGGTCAACTCCACCTCGTAGATCCAGGTGGAGATGGCCATGGTGCGCACCTTCAACTCCGGGCCGTAGATGGGCCGGCCGAGCTCGTCGCGCTCGGCGTTGTTCTTGAGCTCCTCGAGCTTCTTGATGTCGTCGGCCGTCAGGCGCTTGCCGTTGCCGTCGACCTGCTCTCGCTCCAGCAAGGGCAGATCCGACAGGCTCAGCGGCAGGATCAGTTCCTTGCCCTGCTCCGGCTTGTAGGTGATGGCTGCGGGCGCGTTGGCCGAGAAGCGAATCCGACCCTTGATGACACCCTCCTTCCCCTTGGCGGTGGAGTAGACGCCAGGCTTGGTCTCCTTGAGCTCGCGGCGGTCGTCGGCGCCCTCGCGAACGCGCTTGACGAAGTCCTCGCGCTTCTCTTCGTAGCGCAGCTGCTTGAGGGTGAAGGAGACGTCCGACTCAGGTGAAAACGCCAGGTCGAAGCCACCGTAGTGGTGGGTCATCAACTCGATCTCTTCGCGCTTTTCGGCCTGCTCGATCTCCCACAATTTGTCGGCCTCGGTGACGCATTTGGCCCGGTTGCCCAGGATGTTGCACTGGAAGCGCGCGCTGAGTTCGTCATTGGTGGCGATGACCACGCCCATGGCGATCATCACGCACGCGAAGCCGGCCAGGGCGATCATGCCCACCGGCAGCTCTTTCTTGGCCGGCCCTTCGCCCTCCTCGGGCATGGAGAGGTGGTCGTCCAGGTCGTCGTCCTCTTCACCGGCCAGGATCGATGCGATGGGATCGTCGAAACTCGATGCCGTCTCGGCGGGCGGCGCCTGCGGCGCTTCCTCGACCTCGGGCTCCGGCTCTGACGCTTCGGGCGCGGGCTCGGCCACGTCCAGATCAGGAGCCGGTGGGGCCGCTGCTGGCGCCGCTTCGGCGACCTCTTCGACGGCCTCGTCGCTCACCTTGGGCGCCGTCTCCTGGACGGAGAGAGGGGCGCCGCACTCGGAGCAGAATCTGGAGCCGACCGACAGTGGATTGCCGCACTTGGAGCAGAACTTCGGCTTGGTCATCGATGATCTCTCGTGGAAGGAGGGCGCCGCCGGACCCCTTGGCTGATGACGGGCTGGCCAACGCGCGCGTCGGCGCCCGGATGCTGGCAAGCGGAGCCTGGGACGTCAACTCCCCCCACCCCGCCACGGCATGTCGAATTGTTGTGATGACCCGCCGAGATAGGCAGCACGGAACTCCAGGCGTCGCCGGCTCATGGAGCGAGGGCGACCATTGGCGAGCCAAGCGCGGGATGGGGCGCTAGACTGTGGGGGTCGGGGCGCCCCCTCGGCGTCGGATCGGCCCGGTCGGCACGGTCCGGGAGTGCTGATGGCGTTGACGCGAACCCGTACCAGACAGCCGGATCACGGCGCGTTGCACGGCCCCATGCCGTGGCTTGGGGCGATCTTCGTCTGCACGTTGTTGCTGGCCAGTTCGGGGTGCGGCGCCGACGACAAGGTCGCCGACGGTCCGGACAGCGCTGCCGGGGACGTCGACCCTTCGTCCGGCGACGTCCAGACCGCCGATGGCGACACAACGGGCGCCGATGCGGTGCAGGTCGACGGGCTGGGCGAGTCCGACGTGCAAGGAGATGTCGCTGCCGCCGACGCCCTGGTATGCCCGGGCAGCACCGGCTGCCCATGCCAGGAGGACGAGGACTGCGACGACAAGGACCAGTGCACCTTCGGCGAGTTGTGCATGTTCGACGAATGCGTCGCCGGCCAGCCGCTGGGCTGCGATGATGGCAACGACTGCACCGACGACGTCTGCGATCCGGCGGTCGGCTGTACCCAGACCCACAACACGGCGCTGTGCTCCGACCTGGACGCCTGCAGCCAGGGCGATCGCTGCGAAGCGGGGGCGTGCGCCGGCACCCTCGAAAAGATCTGCAAGGATGGCAACACCTGCACCGATGACAGTTGCGACAGCAGCCAGGGCTGCGTCTTCAAGCACAACAAGATCCAGTGCAAGGGCGGCAATGACTGCCTGGAGGCCTCTTTTTGCGCCTGGGGCGGCTGCGTGCAAGGCAAACTCAAGCCTTGCAATGACGGTCAGAGCTGCACCTGGGACAGCTGCGACCCGACCAAGGGCTGCCAGTTGACGCCCATCCCGGCCGCTCTCAGTTGCGCCGGAACGATCACCGACGGCTGGTGCTACGAGGCCTTCAAGGACGCCAAGGCGCGCACCTGGAAGCAGGCGCGTCAGGATTGCCAGACCTGGGGCGGCGAGCTCGCGGTGGTGCACAGCAAGGAGGCCAACGCCGCTGCCCGCGCCATGGCCGACACGGTCTGCGGCAAAAAGGCGACCGCCTGGCTGGGTCTGACCGACCAGGTGATGGAGTGGCTCTGGCGCTGGGTCGACGGCAGCCATGTCGACTACGCCAACTGGAACAAGGGCGAGCCCAACAACGCTGGCAACGAGGACTACACCTCGATGATCGGCAACGGCCAATGGAATGACATCGGCGCCAAGGGCAAGCTGGCCTGCCGGGTCTGCAGCCGCCCCCTGGTGGCCAACTGCCATGACGGCAACCAGTGCACCCAGGACGGTGCCTGCGCCGACGGCAAGTGCATCGCCAGCGTCGAGTCGGCCAGCTGCGACGATGGCAACCCGTGCTCCGTGGATCTCTGCGCGCCCGTCACCGGTTGCAGCCACGAATCTGTGCCCGACGACCAGGGCTGCGGGCTCGGTGGGGTTTGCGCGGGTGGGGCCTGCCAGTTGCCGAATGCGGTGACGCTGAACGACGTGTCCTGCCTGGCCATCCTCAAGAACAAGCCCTCCGCGACCAGCGGCGTGTACTGGCTCGATCCCGACGGCGCCAAGGGAGCCGCACCCGCCTACCGCGCGTGGTGCGACATGCTCCACGACGGCGGCGGCTGGACGCTGGTGGCCAAGGTCGATGGCGAGAACAAGCTACTGCACTACAACGCCAAGGCGTGGACGCAGAAGAAGGCCATCGCCCCCAACGCGCCCGGCTTCGATGACAAGCAGGCGCTGCTGGCCAGCTACTGGACGGTGCCCCTGTCCGAGGTCCGCGTGGGATTGCGCACCAAGGGCAAGCTGCGCATGGCCACGTTGGGCCAGAGCGCCAGCTCGTTATACGCCCTGCTGGCGCCCGGCAAGGCGGTGGCCACAAACCTGGGCCTGGCTGGCTGGAAGGGCCTGATCGTCGGCAGCTCGTTGCAGAAGAGTTGCCATATGGAGGGCTTCAACATCGCGCCCAACAAGGGCGGGGCCCGGGTGCGGATCGGCATCATCGGCAACAACGAGAACAACTGCGCGACGCCGGATTCGTGGCTGGGTATCGGCGGCAACCAGAATCAATGTGGCCAGAAGAAGGCCAACACGGCTGGCAACATCGCCTGCCATGCGCCCGACGCGGGGTGGCGATTCACCCGCTCCTTCGGCTACGTATTCGTGCGATAGCGACGTCGGCCTGCGACCAGCAAGCCGGCCAGGCAAATCAGCCACAACCCCCCATTGCCACCACCGGATGCGGGGCTGGCGGCGCAGCCATCATCTGCGGGCGGATCCGATGGCGGAGTCGACTTGACGCAGGGCTCGAAGCCCTCGTCGGTCTCGCCGTCGCAATCATCGTCCAGCCCGTTGCAGATCTCTCCGGGAGGCGCGCAGGTGGACCAGGTGCAGTCCTCACCACAGGCGTGGGTGCCCTCGCTGCCGCAGGTCGTGGTGCAGGTGCCCGTGTCGCCGGCCCGGCAAGCGAAATCCTCATCGCTGTCGCCATCACAGTCGTCATCGGCGCCATTGCACGACTCCGCCGGCGGCTGACAGAGGCCCGGCTGGCAATTCGGCGTACAGACCCGCTTGCCGGCGCTCAGACAGGTGGTGGTGCAGGCGGACTCGCTGCCCGCGGCGCAGTCGAAGCCCTCGTCGGTGTTGCCATCGCAGTCGTCATCGTCGCCGTTGCAGGCCTCGGCCGGCGAGGTGCAGGCGGCCATGGTGCAGTCTTTGTTGCAGGTGGTGGTGCCGATGGTGCCGCAGCCCGCGGCACAGTCCAGCGGGTCGGCGTTGTCGGCATCGCATTGCCATCCGCCGGCCTCGCCGGGGATGCGCAGGCGGCCCCAGCCATAGGCG
Organism: uncultured Enterobacteriaceae bacterium; assembly: GCA_964438735.1. Lineage (GTDB taxonomy): Bacteria > Myxococcota_A > UBA9042 > UBA9042 > UBA9042 > CAYTLW01. Next base: position 62,469 of record CAYTLW010000005.1, read on the forward strand.
TCGTTGGGCGTCGCCGGCCCCATGGGCACGGCGTCGGCGATGACCTCGTCGATGAGCAGGTTGGCGGCGGTGGCGGTGGCCGCGGCGTAGATGGCCAGCGCGCCCGCAGCGTGGGGACAGGAGGCCGAGGTGCCCGAGAACCAGCCGACGCTGGTCTTGACACTGGTGGGCGCCACCAGCTCGGGCTTCTGGCGGCCGTCGACGGTCGGGCCGTAGGAGGAGTAGGCCTCCAGGGGGCCCTTCTGCCAGACGTTGTGGCGCAGCGCGCCGACGGTGAGCACCCCCTTGCAGGAGCCCGGATCATAGACGTTGCCGTTCTTGTGATAGATGGAGAAGCTGCCGTTGCTGGCGCCAGCGTGCATCACCCGGAATCGGGTGCCCTTGTCGGTGCTCTTGCCGCCCCGGATCGAGAGGCCATAGACGCCGGGTTTGGGTTTGGCGATCTTGAGCGACTCCGACGGGGGCGACATGCCGCCATGTTTCTTGGTCGACTTGGCCACCTCGACCCAGCCGCCCGATTCCTGCCGGTAGAGGTGGATGTCGATGTTCTGTTTGCGCAGGGCGTAGTCGTCCCAGTCGACCCAGAGTTGCAACTCGGCGCCGCCTTGCTTCCAGCGCAACAACTCGTCATCGGGGCCGAATTCATGGTTGCCATCGCCATCGGCGTCGAGATAGGGCGCGGTGTAGAAGCTGCCGCTGCCCGAGTTGCCCGAGGCGTTGACCCAGCCGATGCCCAGCGTCTTGGCGAAATCCACCAGGCTGCAGGCGAAGCCCGTGTGGCGGCCGAAGCTCATGCCCAGCCAGACGACCGAGTGGCTGACCACCGAGACGTTGTAGGGGTTGCCGGACTTGTCCAGGTTCTTGAAGAAGGACTGAAGGGCCACGAACGAGCTGGTCTGCACCGGCAGGATGGTCGCACCGGGGGCGACGTCGGCGACCACCTCGGCGCACATGGTGCCGTGGGTTCCCCACTGGTTGGCTACCTTGCCGAGCGGGTGCGGAATCTCGCCCTTTTCGACGGACTGGTTGTACTTGCTGAAGCCTTTATCGATGACCGCGACGGTCTCCCCCGCGCCGTCCGCGCCGACGCACTCCAGCGGCGGCGTGCGCAGGATCGTTGCGCCCTGGCTCTGGTTGGGGCCAACAAGCGCCAGCGGCCGCCACGGCAGCTGAATGAAGGCGATTCGTCGATCGGCGGCGATGAACTCGGGCAGGCGCTGCAAGGGCAGCCAGCCCAGGAGCATGTCGATGCCCCGGATGCCGCTGCGGCCGCCGAACGCGGCGAAGAGAGGGTCGCCGATGGCCTCGGGAGGCACGCCGACTTCGGGATGAATCTGGACCTCCACCAGGTCGCCATCGAAGGCGGCCTCGCCGTTGGCGGCCAGCATGTCGAAGGTCTTCGAGTCGCCGGCCCGGCGGGCGTCGATGAGGCCGGCGAGGTTGGAGCCCAGGCGTGTCTCTGCCAGGGGGCGGTCTGCCAGTGGTCGATCCACCGCGGGCCCCTTCGCCAGAGCCGTGGCGGCGACCAGTGACCCGCTCAGCATCAGCACGTTCAGTAGCAGCGCAGGCGCGGGCGTTTTGGAGCGGCTTGGCAGCAACGGCATCGTGGGATCCCCCTGGCCGCAAAACTGGGCCAGAAGGCCGGTCATTACCAGTGTGAATTTGCGACGCGGTGGCAGTGGGATGATAGGTTGCCGCGATGCGCATCCTGCTCGTCCAGTCCCGTCCGGCCATCGACCCCATGATCGACCAGGAGGGAGACTGCATTCGCCGCCGCCTGCAGGGGCGTGACGTCGAGGTGGTCCAGCGCAACGCGGTGGTCGCGCCGGCGGCCTTGTCCTGGCTCGATGGCGTCGATGCGGTGCTGTTTGGCGGCTCCGGTGCCTATAGCGTGCAGCATCCCAAGTCCGTGGCTTGGGTCACGCCCATCCGGCACCTGCTGGACCAGATCCTGGAGCGACACCTGCCCTGCTTTGGCATCTGCTTCGGCCACCAGCTTTTCGGCCTGCACCTGGGCGCACCGGTGATCACCGACCCCGACCGCGAAGAGGTGGGTACGGTGCAGCTTCGTCTGACGTGGGAGGGGCGCCACGACCCGCTCTTCAAGGACATGGGCGAGGTGTTTCCGGCCCATACCGGCCACAGCGATCACGTGGTGGGGCTGCCTCCCGGGGTGGCTTTGTTGGCGACCGGCCAGGGGTGCACCACGCAGGCGTTCAAGGTGATCGACCGGCCGATCTATACCACCCAGTTCCACCCCGAGCTGCTCGGCGCCGAGGCGCGGGCCCGTTACCTGCACAACAAATCCGATGACGTGGGCGGCGTGCCGGCTGGCCATGGCGCCCTGGCCGCCCGATTCCAGCCCGGCGCCGACCAGACGGCGTCGCTGCTGGCGAGTTTCGTCGATCGGGTGGTCGCCGGTTGAAGCGTCGCTTTTGGGGGCAGACGAAATCGTGCGTCAGACCGAGATCGAGCCGTCTCGGAATCGGGTCGTGCCGATGTGCGCGTTGATCAGCACCGGTCGGCCGGCTGCGGCCTCTTTGCGAGCGCGCGCCAGCACCTCGTCGATCTCCGACTCCTGCCGGATGACCAGCCCCACCGCGCCAAGCCCGGTGGCCACCTGATCGTAATCGTTGCGGGCCAGCCCTGTGGCTACGTCATCACCCAGCAGGGTCACCTGATCGCGGGCGATCTGGGTCCAGCCGGCGTCGTTGCCGATCACGGCGATCACGGGCAATCCGTGGCGCGCGAAGGTGTCGAACTCCACCACGCTGAAGCCCGCCGCGCCGTCGCCGTAGAGCAACCAGGTCTCTGCCCGGGGTTTGTTGAGCGCCGCAGCCAGGGCGAATCCAGCGCCCACGCCCAGGGTTCCGAAGACACCGGGATCGAGCCAGCCAAGGGGCTCGCGTGGGCGCACCACATAGGACGCCGAGGCGACGAAATCACCGCCATCGACCACGATGGTGCTGTGGTCGGCCATGGCCGCCTCGATGCCCTGGCACAGGCGCAACGGGTTGACCGGGGGCGCGTCTTGCGTGGCCATGTCGGCGATCTCGGCGTCGCGCGCGGCGTCCCGGGCGGCGAGCTCCTGCTGCCACGGCGCCCAGGCGGGGCCGGCGCCATTCTTGCGTGTCGCCAGGCCAACCAGAAAGCGTCCGGGATCGGCCGGCACCGGTAATGTAGGCAGCAGGTTCTTGAACAGCGGCCCGACCGCCAGGTTGACGGCGATGATCCGGGCCTTTCGGTTGATGACCCGCCCATAGTCCAGGCGGAAGTCCGCAGGCACGCCAGCCAGGATCACCAGGTCGGCCGACTTCAACGCCGCTCGTCGCTTGTGGCGCATGTGCAGGGGGTGGTTTCGGCCCAGCAGGCCGCGCGCCATGCCGGCCAGCCACGTGGGCATGCCCAGGGACTCGACCGCGCGTGCGACCTCGTGGGCATCTTCGGCGCGATTGAGCGCCTGACTGCCGATCACCAGCACCGGCTTCTTCGCCCGCTCGAGCAGCTTGGCGGCCGCCGCCAGCAGGGGCCTCGCAGGCTCGCTGGCAGCCGTCGTCCGGCTGGCCGGTGGCCCGTTCCAGCTCGATCGGGCGAACAGGCGATCCAGGTGCCGGCCGACATACCAGGACAGGGCGCGACCGGTGAGCGAGGCGCCGTTGCTGGCCGCAGTATCCTGGTACCAGGAGCGGACGAGCTTCTCGTCGTAGAGCAGGTCGATGGGACATTCCACAAAGACCGGCCCGGGCACGCCAGCCCGCGCCTGGACAAAGGCCTCGCTCACGGCGGGCGCCAGGTCCCGCAGCTTGCTGACGGAGGTGGACCACTTGACGTGGCTCTTCATCACCGCCAGCTGGTCGATGTCCTGCAAGGAGCCGCGGCCACGCAGAATGGTCGCCGATGCCCCGCCCAGCAGCACCAACGGCGATTGGGCCAGGTGAGCGTTCTTCACCGCGGTGAGGGCGTTGGTGACGCCGGGGCCGGCGGTGACGGCGGCGACGCCAGGCACTCCACCCAGCCGGGCCATGCCGTCTGCGGCAAAAACCGCGTTGGCTTCGTCGCGCACGTCGATGACCCGGATCCCCTCGGCTTTGCAGCCGACCAGGATGGGCGAGATGTGGCCGCCGCAGAGGGTGAAGATGAAACGCACCCCCTCGGCGCGCAGCACCGCGGCGACGCGGGCTCCTCCGTTGATCATGTGGCTTCCTCCCGCTGGCGTTTCAGCCCCGATCCAGGACGTGTCGGGGCAGCACGAAGCAGGTCAAAACGCCATCGCAGACCGCCTCCTGGCCGCGAAATACGGTGACTTTGACGCGATGCTTGCGGCCCTTGCTGTGCTCGATTCGGGCCCTGGCCTCCAGCGTATCGCCGGCCACAACCGGCCGCAGGAAGCGCATGTCGGCGCTGCCCAGCACCACGTTGGGGTCGTTGACCGCCAGCATGGCGGCGTGATCGGCCAGGCCGAAGACGAAACCACCGTGCACCAGGCCGCGGTCGTCGACGACCATCTCGGGCACGGTCCGCAGGGTCGCCTTCGCCTCGCCTGAGGCCAGCCCATGGGGGCTGCCGCAGAGACGTTGGTCGATATGCAAGTGGGTGTCGGGTCGCATGGTCGCTCCCTGCCGAACCGTCATCGCGGCGACTTCCAGGTCGCGCCATGGTAGGGCAGGCACCGTTGCTGGCGCAGGGATCGCCCGGCAACCACTCGGATTCGATGAGGTTGTCGGGCTCGACCAACGGCCGGATCCAGCCTCCTGGGACCCTCATCGGCCGCTTGCGCGGCACGCCGGCCTCTGAAATGCTCGACCGCTCATGCGCCCGCCATTGTTGCACCACATCTCACTTTCCCTGTTCGCCCTCGCCGCCTGTGCGTGCGTGGCCGACCCTGTGCACAGGCCCGATCCCTTCGCCGACTCGGTGGTCACCTTCACGCCCGGGCCCCAGGCGGGGTTCGGGGCCAGCGCCATGCCGGACATCGTCCTCGGGCCGCCGCGCGGCAGCGGTGAGCAGGCTGGCGGCGTGCACGTGGTCTCGTTGGGGCGCGGCGGCACCATCGTCGTGGCCTTCGACGACGTCGGCGTGGTCGATGGCCCAGGCGACGACCTGCTGGTATTCGAGAATCCATTCGTCGGCTGGATCGAGACCGGCGAGGTATCGGTGAGCGAGGACGGGCAGAACTGGCACACCTGGCCCTGTGTGGCCGACGCGGCCGAACCGAAGACATCCGGCTGTGCTGGCGTCGCGCCCGTGCTGGCCCACGACGATTCCGCCGCGCTGGCCTCATCCCCCGAGTTGGCCGGCGGCGACGCCTTCGACCTCGCAGACGTCGGGCTGGCCCGGGCCCGCTTTGTGCGCATCACCGATACGGGCACAAATACCTACGAAGGCAACAGCGGTGGTTTCGACCTGGACGCGGTCGCGGTACGCAATGGAGAGCCGCTGCACTGAGGGGGAGGATGCCGTGTCGGGCCGGATGAAGCCGACGTCCGTGGGGGCGCTGCCCGGGGTGAGCATCGCTCTGGTGGCGCTGCTTGTCGGCGTCCACCTGGTCGCTGAGCCGTCGTTGGGTGGCGGCGAGCAGCAGGTTGCGCCCTCCCTGTTGCAGCCGATGCTCGATTACTGGCTGGCGCACCCCGATCTGCAAGCGCCGGAGCGTTGCGCCTCGCATACCTGGGGTCTGGAAGAGGCCCGACACCAGCAGACGGTGGCGGCCATCGAGCGTCATGGCAGGGGCTATCAACCGCCAACTGGCGACCCCGCGGAGCTCGAACAGCTGTGCAGTCGGGTGCACGCAGAGATGGATCAGCGGGGGTGGCGTCGATGGGCGCTGGTGCCGGCCAACGGGCTGCAGCAGCGCGGGTTGGTGGGCCACCTGGGCCTGCACGCCGGCTGGCTCCACCTGGTCATCAACGGGCTGCTGCTGCTGATCTTGTCGGGGCCCTTTGTCGAAGACCTGTGGGGGCGCGCGCTCTACGCCGCCTTCTTCGTCGTCGGTGGGGTGCTGACTGGAGGCGTAGTTCTGCTGCTGAGCGGTGACCTCTCGGCGCCCTTCATCGGCGCCGACGGTGCCATCGCCGCATGCCAGGGCGCCTTTGCGGTGCGCCTGGCGGGGCGCGAGGTCGCCTTCCTGTCGTGGCTGGGACCGGCCTTTGAGCGCTCGGTTGCGCCGGCCTGGATCTTGAGCGCCTGCTGGCTGTTGGTGGGCATCCTCCAGTGGATGGGGACCGATCATGTCGATGGCGTGGCGTTTGCCGTCCGCCTGGGCGGATTCGCCATCGGCGCGACCTTCGCCGGCGTGGTGGAACTTGCGAGGCTGGAAGAGAAGTGGGAGTTGCCGGGCGCTGAGCGCGAGCGTCAACGCGAAGCGGCCAGGGCCGCCAACATGCCCATCGTGCCGGCCGCCATCGCTCGACTGGCAGCCCAGCAACCGGCCCTGGATGATCGCCCATGGTCGCCGCCCAAGCCGTTGGCCTTCCGGACCGTCCTGGTGGGCGAATCGGCCGACGACGATGGGCCGGAGAGCGGCGTTGAAGATCTGCAGACGGCGTTCGTCTGGGATTTCGAGGCGCCAGAGCCGGAACTACCCGCCCACAAGGCAGCCGAGACTGCCGCCGAGATTCCCGCCGAGATCTCCGCCGACCTGCCCGACGACTCGCCCGATGAGATGCCCGACGACGAGCTGGTCGCCGACCTCCTGGACGCGCTGGTCGTGCCCGAACCGCCGCCCCCGCCCGCCATGCCCCATGCGAGCGCCCATGACAGCGGTTCCTCGCCGACGGAGGTGTTGCAGCGGGAGGATACCGTGGCCGTGGTCGGCGCCGCCCGCACGCGCGGCGATCCCCGGCGCCAGACCCATCCCCATACGAACACCCAGTCTCGAGGCATCAAGGCCCACCTGGCCGAAGCGCGTATGGCCATCCAACAGGCACGTTTGCGGCCGCCGTTGGAGCCTGTCGAGGTGTCCGAACCCGAACCGCCCGTCCAGCCGGTGACGCCAACGCCAACTCCGGCCGCGCCGCGTGCGCCGCGTGCACCGATCAAGAGGTCGGCGCCTGCGATCGCCGTGGACGCCGCGGGTCGCCTGTCCATCACCTATTGCCGGATTCTCGGACGAACGCCCGATGGCCTGATCATCGACTGCAAGGACGGGCGGCAGCTCAACGTGCCGCCGACGAACATCCGCCAGATCGCCGTCGGCATGGTGCAGCTGCACGGTCGCCGCGAGGCCACAAGCCCCGTGGTCGTCTGCGACCTGACCCTGGACGCCATATTGAGCGGTCGACCGCTGATCCTGCGCTGTACTCACCTGGACATCGACTTCGATCAACTCGTGCCAGAGGCGGCCACGCGCCAGGTCGCCTGGAGCGTGCTGATGAAGATGCTCCACGCCGAATCGGACGCGATCTGTCTGCCCGCAGAAGCGGGCTGGCCGGGCCCCCCCTTGCGCGGATTCCGCGACGAGGCGGCGTTCGAAGAGGCCTTCTACGGGTCGCGATCGACTTGAGCGAGACGGCGCGCCACTCGGTGCACACCCCAAGCTCCGATCATCACCGCCAGCCCGATCAGCGGCATGCCGGCGCCGGGCACGCCGGAGATCGCGTCGCGGACCTGCTGGATCATCGCCACAGCACTCGCGCCCAGGAAGGCCAGCGGCAGCCATGACAACCAGAGCGGCACCTGGAAGGGCGCCGGGCGCCCCCCGCGGCGGCGCAGCACCCACAGGGCGATCACCGCCAGGGAAGCGGTGGCGATCATGGCGACGCTGACCGCCCGCAGCAGCTCGTCGAAACCGCCCGAGACGATGAGCACACAGGCCCAGATTGCCAGCAACCAGAGGGCGAATGCAGGCGTGCGATAGCGGGGATGCAGCCGTCGTGCCCGGGACCAGAAGGCGCCATCACCGGCCATGGCCCAGGCCACGCGGGCGCCGCCGAGAATGGCCGCGTTGATGGTCGACAGCAGGCACAGGGCGATCAGCACGGTCATGACCAGCTTGCCGGTGGAACCCAACAGCGCCTCGGCGGTAGCGGACCCGGCCTCGCCGGCGCCGGCCAGGCCGTCCATGCCCAAGGCGGCGATGAAGCCCGCGCAGAGCAGCAGGTAGAGCAGCGTGATGGCCGCCGTGCCGCCGATCAGGGCCCGCGGCAGGTTGCGCGTCGGCTGTCGCACCTCGCCGGCGACGTAGACCACCGCGTTCCAGCCCGAAAAGGCGAAATAGGCCAGCAGGTAAGCGCGCACCAACGTACTCGTCGACAGCGACCGCGGCTCCAGAGCCGCCGACCGGACAGGAGGCAGCGCGTCGCCGGCAGCCAGCGCCAGGCAGATCAACGCCACGATGGCCAGGATCGCTGCCGGCACCATGGTCGTCGCGTTCTGCAGCGCCGCCGACAGGCGCACGCCGCGTACATTGAGCCACGTCATCCCCATTACGACGGCGATGGCGAGCAGGCGGTCGGCTGTCCAGGTGCCGGGCAGGGGCAGGTCGATGCCGGTCTCATCCAGGGGCACGCCCAGCAGCGCCGACAGCTGGAATCGACACAGGGCGACCGTCACCGCGGCCACCGAACCGGCGAAGACCGCAGCGATGAGGCCCCAGCCGGCGGCAAAAGCAATCGACGGGCCGAAGACCTCGCGCAAGTAGACGTAGTCGCCGCCGGCGTCGGGAAAGCGGGTCGCCAACTCGGCAAATGCGAGCGCCCCGCCGAGCATGATCAGCCCGGTGATCGCCCACACAGCCAGCAGCGCACCGGGGCTGGTGATGTCCTGGGCCATCTCGGCTGGAGCGAGGTAGATGCCGATGCCCAGCATCGAGCCGGCGACGATGGCCACGGCGCTGCCCGGGCCGATGGCGCGCTGGGAGGTCGGTTTCGACGACGGCATCGTCGCAATGTAGCCCGACGCCGGCGCAGCGGCCAGCGTCGCCGGCGCCGACCGTTACGGCGGGGGCGCCGTTTGACAGGCGCCGGCAATTGGGCGATTCCGACTTGCCCGATGGGAGGTACGAGATGAGGATTCCGGAATCCGGACTGCCGAGCGACGTGGTCTTCGAAAAGATGGAGCAGGCCCGCAGCAAGGACATGCGCTGGCGCGCCGGACAGGCCTTCGCCTACGTCTATTACGCTGGCGACGTGGCCGAGGCGGTGGGCAAGGAGGCCTACTCCAGCTTTCTGACCGAGAACGGCCTCGATCCCACGTCCTTTCCGAGCCTGCTGCGCTTCGAAAACGAGGTGGTCGGCATGGTGCTGGACCACCTGGGTGGCGGTCCACGCTCCGCTGGCAGCTTCACCAGTGGCGGCACTGAGAGCATCATGCTGGCGATGAAGTCGGCCCGTGAGCACGCCCGCACGACGCGGCCGGAGCTCTTCGAAGGCGGCCGTCGGCCGGCGGTGGTCCTGCCCACCACGGCCCACGCAGCCTTCCACAAGGCGGCCGACTATCTCGAACTGCGCCTGATCCTCGTCTCCGCGGACCAGACCACCTTCAAAGCCGATGTTGCGGCCATGGCGGCGGCCATCGATGACGACACCATCCTGCTGGTCGGCTCGTCACCGTCCTACGCCCATGGGGTCATCGATCCCATCGAAGCGCTGGCCGCCCTGGCCGCCGAACGCGGCCTGCTGATGCATGTGGACGCCTGCGTGGGCGGCTTCCTGCTGCCCTTCTTCGCCGAATGCGGCGCCGACGTGCCGCCCTTCGACTTGAGCGTGCCCGGCGTCACCTCCCTGTCGGTGGACCTGCACAAGTACGCCTTCTGCCCCAAGGGCGCATCGCTGGTGCTCTACACCGACAAGGCATTGCGGGAAAAGCAGATCTTCGCCTGCACTGAGTGGAGCGGCTACTCGGTCGTCAACCCGACCGTGCAGAGCAGCAAAACCGGCGGACCCCTGGCGGCGGCGTGGGCGGTGCTGAACCTGATCGGCCGCGACGGCTACCTGGATATCGCCGCCCGCACCCTGGCCGGCACACGCGAGCTGATCGCTGCCGTGCAGGCCATGGACGGTCTGGACGTGCTGGGCACGCCGGAGTTCTGCATGGTCGCGGCCTCGTCCGAGGAAGTCTCAGTCTTCCACGTGGTCGACGAGATGAAGCTGCGTGGCTGGACCATCCACGGCCAGTTCGCGTTCGACGGCAGCCCGGCCAACATCCACCTGTCGGTCGGCCCGCAGAATGCCGGTCGCGTCGCGCCCATGGTCGACGATCTGGCGGCGTCGGTAGAGGCGGCGCGGGCCCTGCCCACCGGCACGTTGAGCGGCATGGCTGAGGGCTTCGCTGGCGTCGATCCGGCGACCATCGACGAAGACATGATCGTCCAGATGCTGGCCATGGTGGGCGCGGGCGGTACCGAGCTGCCCGACCGCATGGGACCCATCAACGAGGTCCTGGACGCGCTGCCGCGTAATATCGGCAAGCGGCTCCTGGTGGGCTTCATCAACGAGCTCTTCCAGGCCAGCCGCTGATTGGTACTCGCTGCCCGCTCGCTGCCTCTCGTCAGTGTTGCAGGTGGTAGACGACCACGAAGGCCACGGGCACCACCAGGCCAGCGAGCGCGAACCACTTGCCCCGTCCGGCCAGGCCCTTTCGTCCGCCGAGCATCACCAGCCCGGTCAAGGCCAGGACCAGCAGCAAGATGGCCACCGCGTCGGCAAACCACGTCCACGCACCCTTCATGTGGTTGAGGTGCAGGACGTTGAACTCGAACAGGATCGTCCGCGTCCGCACGTCCTTGTAGAGCCCCTTGCCGGTGGCGATGGAGACCTTCACCTCGCCGCCCTCGGGCAGGAAGATGCGCAATTGGTCGCGCGAGATGAGGTGTCGACCGCGTACGCTGGCCGGATCGATGTCCAGTCGCTCCGCCACGGTCGCCTGCAGCGCGTCCAGATCCCCGTCGCCGAGCGGGCCGATATCGATGTCGCGGTTTTCGATCGCGTAGTTCGGGTTGAAGTCGTCGATATGGTTCACCGCCAACCCGCTGATCGAGTAGATGCAGACCAGGACGGTGAGGAAGTAGCCGAGATCGCGATGCACCGCGCGCAGCGCGGGCCGCCACCTCATTTCGAGTCGCGCAGGACAGCACCCGTCCCGTCCAGGCGGACCAGGGTGATCGCCTCGGTCACGGTCGCGGGATCGAACTTCTCGCCCTTTTCTTCGGCCTCGTGGGCCTTGACCCGGATCGTCTGCTCCAGGTTCAGCGGGATCTTGCGGACCACACCTTCAGCCACCGCATGCTGGCCGCGGGCGCTCATGGGGAAGACCATCACGCCATCCTTGACCTTGAAGCGCATGCTCTCGCCCGGCGCGACGCCGGACATCTCGAACCAGCAGCCGCGCTTGGGGCATACGTCCACGACGGTGCCTTCGACGCGTACCTTCTTGCCGACCCACTTGTCGGGATCGTTGCGGATGTCGGCGATCTGAACCACCTGCACCGCCTGCACTCCGGCGCCATATACCTTGCCTTCCAGCTTCGGGGGGGGCTCGGCGGCTGCCTGGGTGGCTGCCGCGCCCGGATCGACCTTGTCGGCGGCAGGCGTGGGTGGGGTCTCCTGCACGGCCTGGACGGCGGGTTCGGTGGGATCAGCGCCGGCCGGGGTCGTCTCGGCGGGCTTCTTGTTGCAGGCCACGACGGCCAGCAGGGCGATGGACAATAGTGCGGCGATCATCGCCTTGCGGTGGCTCATGGACGCTCCTGGCGACGCGAGGTTGGTGGATTCGTGCTCATCGGGTCGCGCGGCAAAGCAAGCATCCTGGTCCCGGAGCGTCAAGAGTGGAACCACAGCGCCGGCCTCCGCGGTGCCTTGTCCATCGCCGCGCTGCTCGCTACCTTGCCGCCATGACCCGCCTCCGCGCGCCGCCCCTCCGCTTGCGGGGCTCGGTCGCCGGACCCGCAGGGGGACCAGATGGATCGAATCCACTGCCTGAGCGTGGCGTGTGCCGTCTTGTTGCTGTGCGCATGCCTGTGCGCGTGTAGTGCCGCACGGATGCAGCGACCCGATGGGCTGCGCGCCAAAGACGTCAAGGAGCTGCCGATCACCTGGGAGCAGGGCGTCATCAAGGACGACAAGGTCAGCTTCAGCGGCTGGCGGACCACGCGGGTCAAGCGGGGTTGGATCACCAGTTCGAGGTTGACCATCGCAGGCCTGTCTGGCGGTGAGGGCAGCCAGCAGTGGTCCTTCGACCTGGCCGGCGGCGGGCTGGTGTACAAGGCCAGTTGCCTGACCACGCGCCAGACTTCCGGGTACTCCTTTTTCGGCTTTCGGTTTGGCCAGGAGCGGGTGGTCTTCGTCTGCGACGTTCGGGACAGTGAAGGCATCATCGGTCAGATCGCCATGGGCATGAAGCGGCGCGGACGCGCCGGCGCCGTCAACTGGCGCTCCCGGATGCTCCTCATCCGCAGCGAACACGCCGTCGAAGGCAGCCAGGCGAAACTCTTCGAGCCCTTCGGCTACAGCTACCTGGTCAACGGCAGGCCGCTGGCCGCGGCCCAGCTGGTCAACGATCGGAAGCTGTGGTTGTCGCCTTCGCTGGACGCCGACGGGCTCGCCGCCGTGGCCACCGCGGTGGTCGCAAGAATCCTGGTCCAGGACATCACGCCCCACGACGAACCCTGAGTTCGACTCGCATCGGGCCGGCCAGTACCCCAGCGGTCGACGAGGTGCTACCCTCGCGGCCCCAATTCGCGGGCTGGATCGAAGGGGATGGTGTGGTGGTCGAACGCGATGAAGGCACGCCGGAAGACGGCGCTCCGGGCGACGAGGGCGAGGCCCCGCAGGGCGACCAGCCCATCACCCGCGTGCAGCGTTTTCGAACCACGGGCGATATCGAACAGGCGGCCCGGGTCCGCGCCCGCGAGTTGCAGCTTCGACACGAGGCAGATCACTCCTCGCCAGCGGCGGTCGAGTCCAATGACGCCGTCGAGACGGGCACTCCTGCGGAGGATCCCGATCCGGTGTCCAGCGAGGCGGACGCCCTGCGCGCCTTGACCGCCGCGCCCATGCCGGGCCTCGAAGGCGTGGTCGAGCTGCCTCCGACAGGGCGACAACGATACGAATCGGTCGGCGAGCTCGGCAGTGGCGGCATGAGCACGGTCGTGCGCGTAGTCGATCACGCCCTCGGTCGCGAAGTCGCCATGAAGACCCTGCGCGCTGACCGTCGAGACAGCCGGGAACACGCCCGCGCCCTGCAGCGTGAGGCGCGCTTGATCGGTGCCCTGGAGCATCCGGCGATCATCCCAGTCTTCGACCTTGGCCTGCTCGATGATCGGACGCCCTTCTACACCATGCGGGTGCTGCCCGCCTCGTCCCTGGCGGCGGTGTTGCAGGGGTTGCGCGCCGGCGAGCCGGCCATCCGCGCGCAGTACGACCTGCGCCGCCTGGTGCGAATCCTGGTGCAGATCGCGCAGGGCCTGGCCCACGCTCACAGCCGCGGCGTCGTGCATCGAGATCTGAAGCCGGGCAACGTCCTGCTGGGCGACTTCGGCGAGGTCCGGATCATGGACTGGGGCATCGCCAAGCGCATGGGCAGCGAGCGCCCACCCGGGATCGAGGGCCTGGTCTTCGGCACACCCGCCTACATGAGCCCGGAGCAGGCCCAGGGCCAGGACAGCAAGGTCGACCATCGCAGCGACATCTACTCCCTTGGCGTGATTCTCTACGAGATCCTGACCCTGCGCAGGCCGCCCCAGGCGGCGACCACGCGGCAGCAGATCATCGCCGCTGCGCGGCCCGAGCAGGTCCCGCCATCGGCGGTGGCTCGTGGACGCGAGGTCCCGGACGAACTCGACGAATTGACCATGCAGATGATGGCCCGAGACCCGGAGCAGCGGCCCGCGACCATGCGCGAGATCTGGCAGGCGTTGGAGCGCTTTCTGGCCGGCGTCCAGGACCGCGCCCGACGCACCGCCGAGGCCGAGCGCTGCTATCGAAGGGCAGTCGACGAATTGAATCGCTATCAGGCGATGCTGGAGGAGCGGCAGCGCCTGCAGGACGAAGAGGAACGCCTCCAGCGTGTGATTCGACCCTGGGATGACCAATCTGCCAAGCAGCAGCGCTGGCGGCTGACCCACCGACTGCAGCGTCTGGAGGTGCTGATCGCACATGCCTTCGGCATCGCCACCGAGCTGCTGCGCCAGGCGGTCGACACGGTCGAACATCCCGACGCGCGCCAGACCTTGATCGAGCTGTACTGGCATCGGCACGACGCCGCCGAGGCGGTCGACGACAGCGCCACCAAGCTCTTCTTCGCCCGGCTCGCCCACGACCTGGAAGACAGCGGTGAGGCCGAGGACGCCATCGGCCTGCTGCACATCCGCTCGTCGCCACCCGGCGCCGTGGTCTGGGCCGTGCCCTTTCACGAATACGACGACCCTGGCACGGGCGCCCCGGGGGCCCAGTTCGAGATCGGCGTCACACCCATCACCGGTTGCCGCCTGCCCGTTGGCCCCTACGTAATCATCGCTCGCCTGGACGGTCATCGCGAGGCCCAGGAGGCGTGCTACATGCGCCAACGCGGCGCTGACATGCTGCTGTTGTTGGACCCCTGGTCCCGTGACCTGCCGACGACCGGGCGCGAGGTGGCGCTGGCCAGCCTCTGGTCTCTGGCGTTCGACATGGAGATCCGCTCCCGCGTGACCAGTTGTCTGGTCACGGGCCTGCCCGGCATGGGCAAGAACCGCCTGCTGGACGCCTTCCGGGCCGAGGTCAAGGAACATCCCACGCGCATGTATGTGCTGCTGGAGGTCAGCTGCGCGCCCTTGCGTCGTGATTTGCCCTACTCGGTGCTGGTCGAGTTGCTGCGTCTACGCGCAGCCGTCATGGCCAGCGATACTGCCGACGAGATGCGTCGCAAGGTGCGTCGGATGGTGCTGCAGGCCTTCACCCGTTTCGGCCGCCAGGAGCCGAGCGAGGCCGCTCGCGCCCAGTCGATCGCCGTCGCCGACACCATCTCCACCCTGCCGGCGTTCGACCTGATCGATCCGGATCGAGGCGCCTTGCAGTCGGCGATTCCCGCCGTCGATCACGACAAGCTGGTCGACGCCCTGGCGACATACTTCCGCGAGCTGGCCGCGTGCAGCCCGGTGCAGATCTTGATCCGCAACGTGCAGTACATGGACGATGCCAGTCGCGATCTGCTGGGCGAGCTGCTGGTCCGCGTGGACAGCTCGCCGATCCTGCTGCTGGCCACCGCGGGCGTTGCCACGAGCGACAACCTGCCGCAGCCGGTCAGCATCACCCGCGCGGCGCCGTCCGGCGGCGTGCTGCGTTACGACGCCGAGATCGTGCTCGCGCCTCTGCCTCGACCCGCATTCGACCAGCTGGTGCGGGAGATGCTCGCCGCCCCGGTGGAGCCGCGACTGCAGCGTTGGATCGGAGAACACGCCAACGGGGTCCCCTTCGTGGCGGCCGAGTTGATCTCGGTGCTGCGACGCACCGGGGCCATCCAATATGGCGAGCACGGCTGGGCCTTTGACGTACACGAGCCGCCGACCATCCGCGCTGGTGACGTACCGGCGGCGGTACGGGCGCTGATCGACACCCTGCCCGAGCATGTTCGAGACGCGTTGGCGGCAGCGGTGGTCGTGGGGCAGGTCTTCTGGCGGGGCGCCCTGCGAACCCTGGGCGTGGCGCGCCTGGACGAGGCGCTGGAGATCCTGGTCGAACGGGGCCTGCTCATCCGCAACGCCACCAGCCGTTATGTCGGCGAAGTGGAGTACGCGCTCACCTCGAGTCTGCGCTGGCGCGTGGCCTACGACATGTCGCGCCCCCGTCGGCGGCGAAAGCTGCACCGGAACACAGCCACATGGATGGCCACCCAAGGGCGGACGGACCTCGAAGAAGCGCTGGCGATGGCCCATCACCTGTCCATGGGGGGGCAACCCGAAGAGGCCGCCATCCTGCTACAGCGCGTGGCCCAGGCGGCCATGGCCAGCAAGGCCACCGCTGAGGCGCGCCGCTTGTATACGCGGGTCCACGTGCTGACCGATGACGCGCAGCTCCAGGATCGCGCCGAGCGAGCGTTGCGATCGCTGGCCGTTCCGCCTGTCGCGGGCACCCCCGGTCCCGGGGGGAAGGCGTGAGAGCTTCCCGCGAACTGCGCCGGAACTGGCGCATCCGTGCGGCCGTGCCCTCGGACGCCAGGCGGCTATGCGAATTCCGCCGCCAGACGCTGGTGGAGACCGAGTTTCTGCTCCAGGGCCCCGAGGACTGGCGAGATGACGAGGACGAGGAACGGGACTTGATCGAGCGCTTCGCCGCCGATCCGGGCAGCGCGCTCCTGGTGGCGTGCCAGGGGGGCGCGGTGATCGGCATGTGCTCGGTGGTGGCCGGCGCCCTGGAACGTAATCGCCACGTCGGCCAGGTGGGTATCGCGGTACTGAGACGTTTCTGGCGGCTGGGTGTAGCCCGCGCCCTGATGCTTCGGGCCCTGCGCTGGGCGGTTCGCGACGCGCAGCAGCTGCACAAGCTGTCGCTGCAGGTCCACCGCAACAATGAGGGTGCCCGCCGACTGTACGAAGACCTCTCGTTCGAGTACGAGGGTGTGTTGCGGGACGAGGCCCGCTGGCAGGGAGAGTTCGTCGACCTGTTGGCCATGGGACGGGTGCTCGACCCGGCACCATCCGCTGAGGAGTCGCCTCCAGATGAGCCCTGATCGCAGCCTGAAGACCACGGCCCTGGTCACCATCTTGTTCGCTTGCGCCCTGTCGCCGGCTTGTGGCCGCGATGACAGCGGCGGGGCCTCGACCGACAAGTCCAGCGCCGCCCGTGGCAGCCACGTGGCCGCCAAGGCGCCCGCACCAGAGCCCGAACCGGCGGAGCTGCCACGCGGCGCCACCGCTGGCGACGTCCTGCCGCCTTTGCCCACCGCTGCACGTCGCCTCTCCGGCGGCGTGGATGCGTTGCCCCTGTTGCCTTCGGTCACCTGCGCCTCGCTGGCGCCCGATCGCGAATTCAAGCTGGGGCCGCGGCTCGAAATCGTCCGCCTGCCACGTAAGAAGGGCGAACCTGCCGGCACGCTGGAGGTCTGCCTCTTCAACCGCTGGCTCAAGCGGACGGCTGACGAGCTGCCCGAGCGCACCGGTCGCGTGCACCACCTGGTGGCCGCCTTCCCGGGGGACGAGGTGGCCGCCTGGACGTCCGATGAGCTGAAGCGCCCGCCGGCCAATGCACGACCCGAGTGGAGCCTGCCCAAGGCTGCTGGCTGGTCGGCGGTGATCGCCACGGGCATCCCGGATCGACCGGCCCTGGCGGTGGTCTCGGCGCGTTTCTACGACGGCCCCCTGGCGGAAGAGTTGCACTGGCGTCGTCACGCCCGGATCCTGCGCCGCAGCAAGGGGCGATGGGCGTGGGTGCCGCTGGCATCGCTGCATTTCACCTCCCTGGATACGACCCACCTGCTGGCCGCATGCCAGCGCGAGGAGACAGAAGGCGATGAGGCCTGCCTCGGCGCCGACGAGCGGGTCGAAGCCCACCGCCGCGATGGCGCCTCGCGGGGCGAGGTCCGCCAAGCTCGTGTGGCCCGGCGAAAGGACGCCAAGCGGGCGCGCAAGAAGCGCCGAGACAAGTCCGCCAAGACCAACGAGGTCAAGCGTTATCGGGGCGACTCCGATCCCCAGGCCGCCTGGCTGCGCGACGGTCGAGCGGCGCTGGCCCGCGGCAAGTGGCGCCTGGCGTTGCAATGCGCCCTGCGCATCGACATGGCCTGTGGTGAGCCGGTGCGCGAGTCGCGAGATCTGATCGCCGCGGCCCTCAAGAAGGCGGGCATCGTGTCCGAGAAGTCCCTGCCGCTCGCCCGCCACGTTCCCCTGTGCGAGCCGTTGCCCGACAAGCCCGGGCCCAAAAGACAGCGCTGATCCAGGCGCTTGTGATGAGCCCCCGCAGAACTTCGGCGACGATCTCGCAGCGCGTGGCTCTGCCAGGGTTTTCGCGCCCTTCCCTCGACATCGACCGGTCGCTGGGCAACGCTCGGACCCACCGCGGTGCTGACGGCCAGCGCACGCCGATCTATGCCGGGAGCCCACATGGACCCTGACGCCCTTCCCGTTGCCAACCTGGCTTTCGTCGAGGCGCTCTACGAGGCGTGGAGTCGCGATCCGTCCAGCGTGGAGCCGGCCTGGCAGGCCTGGTTTGCCGAACTGGAAGGCCAGCCCGCCTCGGCGCCGCTGCAACCCGTTCATCTGCCAAGCATCCAATCTGCAGGCCCGCCGCGGCCCGCTCCGGCTCCGAGGAATCGCTCGACGACCCCTCGCACAACGAGCGAGTTCCGGGCGATCGCGCCAGCCCACGCTGAAACCAACCTGGATGCCACCGCTCTCAGTGAGCGGTTGCCTTTTCTGAAGGGCATCTCGTTGTTCCGCGATCTGCCGGATTCGGGCCTGGAGATGGTCGCTTCGGTCGCCCGCGAGGTGAGCTTTGCGCCGGGCGATTACCTGCTGCGTACCGGCGAGGCGGGCGATGGCCTCTACGTCATCATCGAGGGCAACATCCGCATCGAGCGGGGCAGCGAAGTGATCACCGTGCTCAGCCCTGGCCAGGTGGTCGGCGAGCTGGCCTTCATGGACAAGCAGCCACGCTCGGCCGATGCGGTCGCGCACACCAACGCGCGCCTTCTCAAGATCCACGCCGACGCCCTGGACGAACTCCTCGACCGGCACACCGAGCTTGCGCGCGGCCTCTTCCACGTGGTCACTCGTCGGCTGCGCGAGGCCAACGCCCGGCAGGAACGGGTCGACCAGCTGGTCCGCGCCTACCGCGTGCGCGGCCATACCATCGCCGAATTGGATCCCCTCGGCCGGCGACCCAAAAGCCACCCAGAGCTGGAGCTGGAGTTCTACGGGCTGTCCGATGCCGATCTGGACGTGCCCTTCTCCAGCCGCACCATGCACGGCGCCCGCATGCTCACCCTGCGGCGCATCATCCAGCGGCTGCACAACACCTATTGTCGCCACATTGGCGCCCAGTACATGCACATCGACGACCTGGGCGTACAGC
This sequence comes from uncultured Enterobacteriaceae bacterium, assembly GCA_964438735.1. GTDB lineage: Bacteria > Myxococcota_A > UBA9042 > UBA9042 > UBA9042 > CAYTLW01. Next base: position 81,449 of record CAYTLW010000005.1, read on the forward strand.
GCTGGTTGCAGCAACGCATGGAGGACAACGAGAACACCCGACAGTTACCGCGCGATGAGCAGCTGCGCATCCTGACCCGGCTGACCGAGGCCGAATTCTTCGAGACCTTCATCCACAAGAAGTACCTGGGCGCCAAGCGCTTCTCATTGGAGGGCGGCGAGTCCCTGATCCCATTGCTCGACATGGCCATCGAAGAGGCGGCGGCCAACGGCGTGCGCCACATGGTCATCGGCATGGCCCACCGCGGTCGGCTGAACGTGCTGGCCAACATCATGGGCAAGACCCCGGCCGAGATCTTCCTGGAGTTCGAGGACAAACACGGCGAGGACAAGATCGGCAGGGGCGACGTGAAGTACCACATGGGCTTCTCGAGCATCCGCCGCACCTCCAGCGGCGTCGATGTGTCGCTGTCGCTGACCTTCAACCCGAGCCACCTGGAGTTCGTCACGCCCGTCGTCCAGGGCCAGGTGCGCGCCGGCCAGGATCGCCTGGTCGATACCGGCCGCAGACGCGTACTCGGCGTGGTGATCCACGGCGACGCCTCGTTCGCCGGCCAGGGCGTGGTCCAGGAGAGCCTCAACTTGAGCGGGCTGAACGGCTACCACTCCGGCGGCACTCTGCACATCATCGTCAACAACCAGGTCGGCTTCACCACCGATCCGCGAGATTCGCGTTCGGCTCCTTACTGCACAGACGTGGCCAAGCTGCTCGAGATCCCGATATTCCACGTCAACGGGGAGCATCCCCAGGCCGTGGCCCAGGTCATCAAGCTGGCCCTGGAGTTCCGCGAGCGCTTCGGTCGCGACGTGGTCGTCGACATGTACTGCTACCGCAGGCATGGCCACAACGAGGGCGACGAACCCCGCTTCACCCAGCCCCTGATGTACAAGTGGGTCGACCGTCAGCCCACCGTGCGCGAGAGCTTCGTCGCCAACCTGGTCGCCCTGGGCGAGGTGACGTCGGCCGACGCCGATCGCATCGCCGCCGACAGTGGCGCTCGACTGGAGGCAGACCTGGCCAGAGCCCGGTCGCAGAGTTCTCGAAAAGGGCCCACGACGCCCATGGCGAGCATCTGGCATGGCTACGTAGGCGGCCGCGACCGGGACGCTGCGGAGTTCTCTACCGCCGTGCCGGCCAGCCGGCTCTCGGAGCTGTTGAATGCGAGCACACAGGTGCAGGAAGGCTTTGAGATCAACCCCAAGCTGGCGCGCATTCTGCGGACCCGTCAGCAGATGGCCGACGGCGACAAGCCCCTGGATTGGGGCGCCGCCGAGACCCTGGCCTTCGCCTCGCTGCTGGTCGAGGGGGTGCGCATTCGGATCAGCGGCCAGGACAGCCAACGCGGCACGTTTTCCCATCGGCACTCGGTCCTGCACGACGCCACCAGCGGCGAGACCTGGACGCCCCTGCAGCACCTGGAGCCATCTCAGGCGTCGTTCGAGGTGTGGAACAGCCCGCTGAGCGAGACCGGCGTGCTGGGCTTCGACTACGGCTACAGCCTGGTCTGGCCGGAGGGGCTGACCATCTGGGAAGCGCAGTTCGGCGATTTTGCAAACGGCGCCCAGGTCATCATCGACCAGTTCATCACCAGCTGTGAGGACAAGTGGGATCGACTCAGCGGTTTGGTGATGATGCTGCCCCACGGCATGGAGGGGCAGGGGCCCGAGCACAGCAGCGCCCGCCTGGAGCGCTTCCTGACCCTGGCCTCAGAGGACAACATCTTCGTCTGCAACCTGACGACGCCGGCGCAGATCTTCCACGGCCTGCGGCGCCAGATGCGGCGCCAGATCCGCAAGCCCCTGGTGCTGATGACGCCCAAGTGGTTGCTGCGCCTGCGCGAGGCGAGCAGCTCCCTGGACGAGCTGGCTGAGGGTCGTTTCCACAAGGTGCTGGCCGATGTCGGCGACCGCGATCCGGCCCAGGTGCGCCGGGTCCTGCTCTGTTCGGGCAAGGTCTACTACGAGCTCGCGGCCGCTCGCGCTGAACGCGAGGCGGACGACATCGCCATCGTGCGAATCGAGCAGCTCTACCCGTTGCCCGAAGATGAACTACAAGAGGTCCTGGCCCCCTACGCCGACGGCGTCGAGGTGCGCTGGGTGCAGGAAGAGCCGGTCAACATGGGCGCCTGGGTGTTCCTGCGCTTCCGGCTCGGCGGCCGGCTCTTCGGACGCCTGCCCTTCCGGCGGGTGACTCGGCCGGAATCGGCGAGCCCGGCCACGGGATCAGCGGCCAGTCACCGTCTGGAGCAGGCGCGCCTCCTCGACGAGGCCTTCGCCGACACGCCGCAGGAAAACGGCGGGGGCATGTAGGCCGCCGCGCGGCGACCTGGACATGGAGAGCAAGATGGCAATGGACATCGTGGTTCCCGAAGTCGGCGAGTCGATCACCGAGGTGATCGTCGCGGAGTGGCACAAGAAGATCGGCCAGTGGGTGGAGCTGGATGAGACCGTGGTCGCTCTGGACACGGACAAGGTCAGCGTGGAGGTGCCGGCGCCGAAAGCCGGCTTCCTGAGCGAGATCCTGGTCGCCGCCGAAGGCACCGCCAATGTGGGCGACGTGCTCGGTCGTGTCGAGGCCGGCGAGCGCCCGGCCGCTCCGGTAGAGGGTGTCGCAGCCAAGGTAGAAAAGGCGGCGCCAGCCGCCAAAGTCGCAGTATCGACCAAAGCGGCAGCACCGGCGAAAACCGCGACGCCGGCGAAAGCCGCGGCGCCGGCGAAAACCACAAAGCCAGCCAAAGCCCCGACGCCTGCCAGAGTCGCAGCGCCCGCCGTCATGCCCGCCGCCGCCCGTGCGGCCGCCGATGCCGGCATCGACCCGTCCAGCGTGACCGGCAGCGGACGCGGGGGCAGGGTACTCAAGGAAGACGTGCACAAAGCGACGGCCGCGGTCGCCCCGGTCGCCAAACCGACGCCCCCCGCCGCCCCTGCGACACCGACCCCACCGCCGCCAGTGGCGCCCCCCGTGGCTCGCCCTGCCGCCACCGATGGCCGCGGCGAACGCGTGGTCAAGCTCAGTCGTCTCCGTAAAAGGGTCGCGGAGCGCCTCGTCCAGGCCCAGCAGACCGCGGCGATCCTGACCACCTTCAACGAGTGCGATATGTCGGCGGTGAAGGCCCTGCGCAGCCAGCATAAGGCCGCCTTCCAGGAGCGCTACGGCGTCAAGTTGGGCTTCTCGTCGTTCTTCGTCCGCGCGGTGGTCGACGCGCTGCAGGTCTGGCCGCAGGTCAACGCGTCCATCGTTGGTGACACCATCGTCTATCGCGACTACTGCGATATCGGCGTGGCCATCGGTGGTGGCAAGGGCCTGGTCGTGCCCATCATCCGCAATGCCGAGGCCCTGTCATTTGCCGAGATCGAGGCGCAGGTGGCCGACTTCGGCCGCCGGGCACGCGACGGCAAGTTGAAGTTGCACGAGCTGCAAGGCGGCACCTTCACCATCTCCAACGGCGGCGTCTACGGGTCCTTGTTGTCGACGCCGATCTTGAACCCGCCCCAGAGCGGCATCCTGGGTATGCACAACATCGTCGACCGTCCCATCGGCGTGGACGGAGAGATCGTGCTCCGGCCCATGATGTACCTGGCCCTGAGTTACGACCACCGCCTGGTGGACGGTCGGGAGGCGGTGAGCTTCCTCATACACGTCAAGGAGCGCATCGAAGCCCCGGAACGCCTGCTCCTGGGCGTCTGATTCGTTGGAGTCTTCATGGCTGTGAAACGCTACGATCTCGCCGTGATCGGCGCCGGCCCCGGGGGTTATGTGGGCGCCATCCGCGCCGCCCAGCTGGGCCTGAATGTGGTCTGCATCGAGAAGGAGAAGGCCCTCGGTGGCACCTGCCTGCGCGTGGGCTGCATCCCCAGCAAGGCCTTGCTGGAGTCCTCGGAGCGTTTTGTGGAGGCGCGCGATCACCTGGCCGAACACGGCGTGAAGGTCGAGCCGCCCGTGCTCGACCTGGCCCGCATGATGAAGCGCAAGACGCGCATCGTGCGCGGCCTCACGGGCGGCGTCGCCCACCTGCTCAAGAGCAATGGCGTCACGCGCCTGCACGGCCTGGCCCACTTCGCTGGACGCGACGAAGGCGGGCACCTGCGCCTGGCCATCGATGGGCCAGACGCGGGTGAAATCAGCGCCGAGCGCGTGCTGATCGCCACAGGCAGCTCGGTCACACCCTTGAATGGGGTCGCCCTGGACGGCGACCGCATCGGCACCAGCACCGAGGCCCTGTCCTGGGCTGAGGTCCCCGACCACCTGGTCGTCATCGGCGCCGGCGTGATCGGCCTGGAGCTTGGCTCGGTCTGGCAGCGCCTGGGCGCCAGGGTCACGGTGCTCGAGTATGCCGAGGGCCCGCTGCCGGGCATGGACGAGGACCTGCGAAAGGAGGCCGGCCGCATCTTCGCCAAACAGGGCATGACGTTGCGTTACGGCGTACGGGTGACCGGCGCGCGGGTCGAGGGGGCTGGCTGCGTCGTCGAAGCCGAAGGGCAGGAGCCGCTGGCTGCCGATCGCGTCCTGCTGGCTGTCGGTCGTCGGCCCAATACCGAAGGCCTGGACCTGGCCACCATCGACCTGGTGCCCGACGAGCGGGGCCGGATCCCGGTCGATGAGCACCTGCGCACCGCGGCCCCCGGGGTATTCGCCATCGGCGACGTCATCCGCGGCCCCATGCTGGCCCACAAGGCAGAAGAGGAGGGCGTCGCGGCGGTCGAATACATGGTCACGGGCCAGGGCCACGTGGACTACGACACCATCCCCGGCGTGGTCTACACCGAGCCCGAGATCGCCGCCGTGGGGCGTACGGAGGCCGAGTGTGCGGCCGCCGGGATCCCGGTACGCGTGGGGCGCTTCCCCTTCCAGGCCAACGGCCGCGCCCGAGCGCTCGGCCAGACGTCCGGTTTCGTCAAGATCGTCGCCCACGCCGACACCGATCGCATCCTCGGCGTGCACATGATCGGCCCGCGAGTCAGCGAATTGATCGTCGAAGGCGTGCAGGCCATGGCCTACGGCGCCAGCAGCGAGGACCTCGCCCGCACCTGCCACGCCCACCCGACCCTGCACGAGGTGGTCAAGGAAGCCGCACTGGCCGTCGATGGCCGGGAGATTCACATGTAACGCCGCGGCCCATGGCCGACAACGCGACCCTATGTGGCCGCCAGTCATGTCAAGAGAACATCCTCCCCGCTCGAGTTTCTCGCTCACAGAGGAGGTAAATCCCCGCCCCCAAGACGGACCATTGCCCTATCATGTCCCAACGTGCACGGCTCGTTCGGCGGGAGGGATCCACCATGCACATGGCTGATGCCCCTGACGAAATCGGCGCTGATCTGGCCGACCGCCTGGCCGCGGCCGAACGCGAAAGAGATGAACTCCGCGCCGACTTCGAGCGCTTCATCGGCGCCATCTCGCACGATATTCGCGGCCCCTTGCAGGTCCAGAAGGGATTGATCTCGCTGTTGCTTGGCGACCGGGAGGTCGCGCGGGACGAGCGCAGGCGCCGCTTCCTGACCCTGATCGACAGTTCGGCCGACCGTCTTGATGCCATGGTCACCTCCCTGGTCGAGTGGTCGCGGGTCAACACCCGGCCCGGCCCGCTGGAGATCATCGATGTTCCGGCGCTTCGTGTGGCGCTGGAATTCGACCTCAAGGAGACCCTGCAAGCGGCCGACGCTGTGCTGGAGTGGGGGCCGCTGACGGCGACGTTATTCGGCGACTCGCGCCAGCTGCGGCGGGTCCTGCAGCTGCTGGTTGAGAATGCGGTGCTTCACCACGGTCCGGGCCGACCTGCCGTGCGCCTGTCCGTGGTCGAGCATGGCCAGGGCTGGCGACTGGCCGTGGCCGATGATGGGCGCGGTATTGCGCCGGCGATGGCCGAGCGGGTATTCCTGCCCTTCCAGCGCCTGGACCAACAGGTGGACTCGCGGTCTGCGGGCATGGGATTGACGATCTGCCGACGGATCGTGGAGCGTCATGGTGGCTGCCTGACCCTGGCTCCGGCGCCAGGCGGTGGCGCCGAATTCAGCTTCACCCTGCCCGACGCGTCGTCGTGGAGCCCGGCGCCGCCCGAGGACGCAGCACGCCAGGGTTGAATGATCGAGCAGGGGAGCGTCGGCCATGCGTCGCGATGAGGAGTACATGCAGATCGCGCTCGCCGCGGCGGCCGACGCCGGGCGCGCCGGTGATGTGCCGATCGGGGCCGTGGTCGTGCACGAAGACGAGGTGATAGCGGTCGCGGGCAACCGCCGTGAGCAGGACCAGGACCCGACTGCGCACGCCGAGATCCTGGCCCTCCGCGAGGCCGGTCGGCAGCTGTCCAGCTGGCGTCTGAACGACTGCGTGCTCTACATCACCCTCGAGCCCTGCCCCATGTGCATGGGCGCCTGCATCAACGCCCGAATCGGCCGCCTCGTCTTCGCCTGCCGCGACCCGAAGGCGGGCGCCGCCAGCAGCCTCTTCCAGCTGGCCAGCGACGACCGACTCAATCATCGCTTCGTGGTCACCGAAGGCGTCTGCGGACAGGAGGCCTCACGCCTGCTGAGCGACTTCTTCGCTTCCCTGCGGGTCAACGATCGCCAGGCCGCCAACGAGAGTGACGGATCAACGCCGGATCAGCGGACGATCTCTTCGTAGTAGCGACGCAGGCGCTCGCGGTAGGCGGTCGGCGCCCGCTGCTGCATGGCCTCGAGCACCTGCCGGCGAAAGTTCCGTGCCCGGTTGCTGCTGTTTCCCGATCGCAGTTGTACCGATTCGCTGCTGCCGTCCAACCCGATTCCGCCGCCTGCCGCGGGCATCAGACTCGGCGCAGCGCCTGGATGGCGCAGCATCTCGCTGGCCCGCTGCAGTGCGTCCATGGTCTCGGCCATCTGTTCGAAGGAGCGCGACGCGTCGGAGTCCTGCAGGGAGCCGGCGCTCTGGCGCATCATCTGCAAGGCGTGCTCCAGGCGTGCGCCCACCTGCCGTTGCAGCGCCGGGTGGCCGCTGCCCTCGCGGGCCAGGCGTTGACGCACCTTGTGCAGCTTTCGACGCAAACCGTCCTGTCGCCTGGCGAAGTCGTTCAGCCGACGCCTTTGGCCGGACTCCAGCAGGTCGCGCGGCGCCGGCAACGCCTCGCGCAGCAGCATGGACGCCCGGCCGATGCGATCGGCGGCGGTGCGCAGTCGGATCTCGTCCTTACCCAGCAATTCGGCCTCGATGTCGCCAGACGGAGGCGATGAATCCAGGGCCTGGTGAGCCGCAGCCAGGCGCTCCTCAGCCTCCATCAGGGCTTGCAGGGCGGCGTCGACCTGGCGATCTGAGACCGCCGAATGGGCCGTCGACAGGGCAGACCGGGCGCGGGCGATGGAACGGCTGGTCGCCATCGCCGGCGTGACGAGTCTGCGCGGCCGCACCTGGTCGCGCGCGTCGTCGAGCAGGGCCAGCACCCGCGGCAGCACCGAGTCCAGGTTGCGTTGCTGGTGCTCCGCCGAGCGCCGGGCCTGTTCCTCTGCCGCTGGCCGCACCCGCTCTCGCAGCTCTCGCTGCCCGCCGCTGGCCCGGTCGATGCCCTTACGCAACCGACCCACAAGCCTGCGAAGGGCGGCCTCGTCGCCGGTTCGCAGACGTTCGGCATGGCGGTTGAGCTCCTTCATCATGGCGCCGGTCTGCTCGCGCAAGCGACGCAACGCCTCCAGCGCATCGTCGAATCGACCGTCGCGCAGGCGGGCTCGGATCTCGCGCAGGGCGTCTCGATGGGTGCGCATGGAGCGGTGCAGGCCGCGCGATCCGGCGGCGCCGGGATTGACATGCTCTGACGGCACGATGCGCAGCTGCTTCGCTGCCGACTGCATCATCTGTTCGATCTGGTTCTGTACCCTGTCGAGCAGTCGCTCGGCCTCGGCGCGTCGCGCATCATCCGGCGCGTTGGCCAACGCCTCCATGGCGCGATCAAGCTCCTTCTCGGCGCGCTCCAATTCGTGTCCATCCCGGGTCATGGCGCCCCGATGTTCGGCCATGGCCAGGCCAGCCATCAGCAGCACGGCCTGCTCCTCTGCGGCGATCATGCGCGAGTGCTGGCGCCGCAGCTGGTGCAGGTGCAGGCCGCCAGGCCCCTCCATGGCGGCCTCCTCAATTCGCTGCACGGCCCGGGCCTCGTCGGCCAGGCGATCGCGCAACATGCGTTCGATTTCGGCCAGGTCTGCCGCGGTTCCGCTACGCGCCAGCACATCGTCGGCCAGCTGTGCGCGCAGGCGGGCCAGCTCGGCCAGGGAGCGCGCTTCGGCATCGGCCAGCAGCTCGCGGGTCCCCAGCGCGTCGCCGAGCGTCGTCTTCTTGGAGGCCGGATCTCGCTCCAGGCGATCGGCCAGGCGCAAGGTCCACTCCAGGGCCACCTCGGCGAGGTGATCCAATAGAGTGGCGTGGTGGCGCTGGGCCGAGAACATGCGCAGCATGAGTCGACCCGACGCGGATCTGCGGCTGCCGTCCAGCGCGTTGTTATCGGCCGCTTCGATGTGGACCGACGCGAACTCGCCCGGGCGCAGGGCCAGTCGATCCACCTCGATGCTCTCGCGCAACTCGCCGCGCCGTTCGCCAGCCTGCAACGCGATGGCCCGCCGCTCTCCACCGCCGGCGGGACCACCGATCACGAGTACGAGTGACGACAGGCCAAGATCGTCCTCGGCTGCGCCTTCGACCACCAACTGGTCGCCGGCTCGAACCTCAACCTCGCCCGTGGGCGCGATCAGGTTGGCCGTCGGCGGCCGGTCGGCCCGCACACCGATCCGGCGCTGGCCCCGTTCCTCCACCCTGCGACCATCGGCGGTCCTGGCGACATATCGATAGGCCAGATCAGCACCTGCAACCTGTTGCCAGCTCAACCAGCCGTCCGGTTGTCGGGTGATGTCCGGCCGTTTCGGCGGCTGGCCAGGAGTTGCACCGCCACGTCCGCCGGCCATCAATTCGACCCTCACGGCCTGGTATCCGACCAGCGGCCGCGCTCGAAAGACCAACTGCGAGCCCCGCAGGACGGTGGTCTCCGCCAGCCGAATCTCCTCGATGGGCAGCGCATCGCGGGCGTAGTCCGGCGGCACTACACGCAGGACGACGTCGTCGACCAGGGTGCCCACAACCAGCGCGGCGTTGGCTTCCGGAGTGACGGGGGAGGACGCCAGGCTGGCCCACACACCGGGCGCCCAGGTCGCCACCAGCAGGTGAGCGGCGGCCACCAACAGGGCGCTGAGCACCAGGCGCCTGTTGCCCGAAGCCAGGCGGTCGACCGCATCTACCACGCTGCGCAGATCGTCACCGCTGGCGCGGATCGTCAGGTCCACCAGCGCCGGCGCGCCCACGCTCGCCTGCACTTGCTCGTGATGCATCGACGCTTCGGCCAGCTCGACGGCGGTGCGCAGCCGCTCGGCCGCCTGCTCGTCCGGAACCCGTCGCGCGGCCCAGACAGCCGGGCTGGCGGTTCCACCGAAGAGGTGCGCCAGCAGCGCAGCGCCCAGGGCCAGGCCAATGGCGGCACAGAGGGCGATCGACGGCCACAGGGTGCCCGCCAGGCCGTCGAGCACGGCCGCCGCCAGCAGGATCACGCCCAGCGATGAGAGCGCCGCCAAGCTGGCCACAGCGCCGGCCATGACGGTCGCCGCTCGCCGCCAACGCCGACGCGCCTGGCCAATCCGCGCCAACAGACCGCGGCAGGCCTTCGAACCGCCTGACATCACCTCGCTCGTGGCCATTCTTTCCTCGGCGGATCGGGGCCCGCACAGGCACATCATGCCACCGCTTACCTTGACCCCTCCACCCCCAGCATGGTAACTAGCGCGCCGCAACCGCGCGGCAATCCTTGTTGCAAGGTTGAACGCCCGGAAATCACAGGCAAGAACACCCGCCCCGGCGACCCGCCGGGAGGCTCTTACAGGGCGCAGCCCGGACGGTCAGGCCGAGACGCATGAATGAGCGGCGCCGGTTCATCCGCAGGGTAGAGATGTTGCACGCCGTCGTGGCGTTGGCCGCGGTCGGTCTTGCCCTCATGGCGTGGCCCGGCGAGCGATGGACCGGCGTACTCGCCGGCGTGCTGCTTGGCGCCGGCAACTTCCGCGCCATGGCCATGTTCACCGAGCGCCTGACCAGCAGCGTCGACGCCGACGGCCGCAATCGCGCCCTGACGTTGCTGGTGGTCAAGTTGATCGTCCTCATCGTCACCGTGGGGGCCGTGATGCTGCTCTTGAAGCCCGACCCATTGGCCTTCATCCTCGGCCTGTCGGTCGCCCCGGCGGCCCTGCTGATCGTGGCCGCAGTGGCCCGACCAGGAAGTCACGAGGACGTCGAGCCAAGCGGCAAGACCAACCCCGGCGAGGTGCACTGATGCGCACATCCCAGTCGATCATCTCGCTCGCTGTCATCGCCCTGCTGGCCGTGACTGCGGTGCCGGCCAGCGCGCAGGCGGCGTCCGATCATGACGATCCCGCCGCAGCTGCGGCGCATAAAGAGCATCTTCGTCACTTCTCGGTGATGAACATGTTGATCTCGCCGGAGACGGAGCATGAGATCAAGGCCAGCGTTGTCACCGGCACGCCCTTCGAGAAGACCCTGGTGGATGGCGATTCGTTCGTCGAGACGAAGCATCTGACCCACGTATTCTGGGCCCTGATCTCCTTCACCATCGTGCTGCTGCTCTCCTTTGCCGCGCGCCGCAAGCTGGATGCAGACCCGGACGCCGGCGTCCTGCCGTCCAAGAAGATGGGCCCGCTGCTCTTCTTCGAGCTCGCCATCGGCGGCACCTGGAGCCTGATGCGCGGCATGATGGGCGACACCGAAGCCCGCCGCTACTTCCCGATTGTCGGCACCCTGGCGGTCTATATCTTCGTCATGAACTGTCTGGCGCTGCTGCCCTTTGGCTCGCCGGCTACCGACAACCTGAATACCAACGCCGGCATGGCCCTGGTGATCTTCTTCGCCACCCACTATGCCGGGGTGAAGTCGCAGGGCGTGGTGCACTACGCCAAGCACTTCATGGGCCCAGTGCTGGCCCTGGCCCCGCTGATCCTGGTCCTGGAGATCGTCGGCCACCTGGTCCGGCCCGTGTCGTTGTCGCTCCGGCTGATGGGCAACATGACCGGTGATCACAACGTGCTTTTCGAGTTCGCGTATTTCAAAATCCCGCTGATCCCGCTGCCGGTCATGGCGCTCGGCTTGTTGGTCTGCGTGGTCCAAACGCTCGTCTTCGTGATCCTGTCTTCCGTCTACCTGGCGACGGCGACCGCATCCGACCATGGCGACGAGGCACACGGGCACTAGTCTTACGGCGGCGGTACCCGCCGCACCCGGCCAAAGAGCCGGTCTGTGGAGGAGAGTTCATGAATCCCAAGCGTCTTACTACGGCGATCTTCGCCTTCGTCACGACCCTGGCCCTCTTCGCCAGCCCGGCGTTCGCGCAGGGTGCGGAGGCTGCGGCCGGCGGCGACTCGTGGAAGGGCCTGCTGGCCCTGGCCATCGGTCTCGGCCTGGGCATCGCCGCTGCCGGCGGTGGCATCGGCCAGGGCAAGGCTGCTTCCGCCGCCCTCGAGGGCATCGGTCGCAACCCCGGCGCGGCGAAGGAAATCTTCACCCCGCTGCTGCTCTCGCTGGCGCTCATCGAGTCGCTGGTGATCTACTCGCTGGTGATCTCGTTCATGCTGCTGGGCAAGTTCTAGTCCAGCGGTCTGCGGGCCTGCGAATCGACGACTGCGTCGTGAGCGCGGTGGCGTGAGAAATCGTCAATCCTCCCGGCCGCGTTCTTGCGGCCCGCTACTTCCTCTGCGATTCTGGCGCGCATGACGGGAACAGAGGCCCGAATTCATGCGGTCGTTGTGGCGGATGACGCTGTCCAGGCGGGCATGCTCGCCCTGGATCTCGTCCAGGCGGGCTACGACGCACACGCGGCCAGCGATGAACAGGCAGCGATTGAGCAGGTCCGTGACCTGGCGGCCAGCGGGCGGTCGGGCACAGCCCTGATCCTCGATTTCGATTCCGTCGATCGGGCCTCGATCCTGTCCCGCCGCGTCATCTCGGTGGGCGTGCAATGCAGGGTGGTGGTGGCGGTCGACGACCATCAGCGCCGTCAGGCCGAAGACGAGGCGACCCTCCTGGACTGGCTGGGCGTCATCCCCAAACCCATCGAGGTCGAGGCCGTGGCCGCGCTCCTGGGTGAGGCCGACGACAGGCAGCCGGTGCGGGTCGTGCGCGAGGTCGACAGCGGCAGTCTGCGCGACGATGAACTCGGCGATCTCCTGGGCCGGATCATGGAGGATCCGTCTCGGGCCATGGAGCAGATCAACGCGGTCGTGCAGCTCAAGTCCAAGGGTCGCGGTGGCAAGGTGGCCATCCTGCAGGGGCAGCTCGTTCACGCCCAGACCGATGAAGACCAGGGGCGCCACGCCCTGGAACGAATGTTCTGCTGGCGAAAGGGGATGTGGCGGATCGTACGCGGCGTTCATGCGGGTCCGAAGTCGCTTCGCGGCAGCGCGCGCGCCCACGTGGCCGCAGCCAGGGAATATGCCCGCAGGGTCAACCAGGCCCGTCAGTCCGTGCCCCACCAGGACGCGGTTTGCGGCGTGCGATGGGAGCGGGTCCGTCCCCTGCCCGCGGTCGCCGAGTCGCTCTTCCGACGGATCGCTGCCGGCGCGCCGCTGGGCGAAGCCTTGGAGGGAGACGGCGACGACGAACTCGAGGCCTACGCGGCCTTGCTCGCTCGCATCAAGCGCAACGCGGTCTTTACCCAGGACGGCGCGCGCGGCCCCATCAGCGGCACCCGCGAGTCCACTCGCGTGGCCAACCTCAGCGGGGCCATCGACGCCCCGATGGTCAACGCCGCCGAACCTGCGCCACGCGGCGACCGGCATCCAGCCACGAGCGCCTACCACACGGTAGGCGACCTGATGAGCGGTGTGGCGCGAACTCCGGTGGATCTGCCAGCAGACCTGCCCGAACCAGACATTTCGGTTCGCGAGAACACACCACTTCGGCCGATTCTGCCTCTCGATCTGCCTGAATATCGGGGCGACAGCGCGCCTGACGTCACCGCCGAGACGTCGCCCCCGGAGCCCGTGGTCGAGCGACGTTCCGTGGCCGGGTCGGGCTGGTTCGGCGCCAATATGGCGCACCAGGAGAGCGTGCCGACCACCGACCTCTCCTCGGTCCAGAAGGCCCTGGTGGAGGCGGTACCGGTCGCGCAAGCAGAGCCCGACGAACGACGCTCCATGTCGGTCTCGCGCGTGCCGCGTCCCGAACGTCCACCACCTGCTGCGGTGGAGAGCGCATACACCCTGTGGAGTCATGACTACCAGGGCCTGGAGAGTGAGGTCGAGCAAGAGGTTTCCAATTACGAAGAGTTGAAGGGGATGCGTCCCCGCAGCCGGGGTTCGACCGCATTCTGGATCCTGGCCCTGGGCCTGGTGGGCGCGGTGCTCGCCTTGATCATCCTGCCGTCTGACTGGCAGACCCCGGGCGCATCCCACCACGCCGCTACGGCCGAGCAGGAAGCCCCCGTCCTGCGCACCTACCGCCAGGCGGTCGGGTTCATCGACCAGGATCGCCGCTCCGAGGCGCTGGTCCTGCTGCGCAATGTGGCCGGCAAGCCGGGCATCGCGCCGGAGGCGTTGTTGCAACTGGCGGTGCTGGAGATCGACAGCGGCATGGTCGAGCACGGCCGCGGACACCTGGAACTCTACCTGGATGATCCCAAAGCCGCAGAGCGGGAACGCGCTGCTGCGCTGTATAAGCACGTGTTCGGCCCTCGAAGCGCGCGACCCCGGACACCCTGACCATGCCCCAGCCTGCGGACCGCCCAGGGCCCGTCCTGGGGATTGAGACCTCGTGCGACGAGACCGCCGTGGCGCTGGTCGCCGATCGCCGGGTTCTGGCCAGCCGCATCGCCACCCAGGTGCCGCTGCACCGGCGATTCGGCGGCGTCGTGCCCGAGATCGCCTCGCGCAATCACCTGCTCACCATCCTGCCGACCATCGAGGCGACCTTTGAGGCCGCGGGACTGTCCCCTTCCGACGTCGGTGGCATCGCGGTGACCAGCCGCCCGGGCCTGATCGGCGCCCTGCTCGTGGGCGTGCAGACGGCGCGCACGCTGGCGCTGAGTTGGGACGTGCCCGTCGTCGGCGTGCACCACATCCACGCCCACTGTTGGGCAGCATCACTGCGCCAGCCGCCCGATCCCGACAGCGATCCCGGACCGGCCTTGCCGCACCTGGCGCTCGCGGTCTCCGGCGGCCACTCCAGCCTGCTGCGGATCGAGGGGTCGGAACAGGTGGAGACCCTGGGCGAAACCCTCGACGACGCCGCGGGCGAGGCGTTGGACAAGTTCGGCAAGCTCTTGGGCTTGCCTTATCCAGCCGGGCCCGAGATCGATCGGCTCGCTGCCGATGGCGACTCCGAGCGCTTCAAGTTGCCCCGGGGGATGCGTGGCCGCAGCGACCTGGCCATGTCATTTTCGGGTCTCAAGACCGCCGGCCGGCAGCTCATCGATCGCCTGCGCGCCGACGGCGAGCGGCCGGAGGAGGGTGCCCTGCTGGTCGATCTCTGCGCCAGTTACCAGGCCGCGGTGGTCGCCCAACTGGTCACCACCACCCGACGCGCTGCCCGGCAGAGCGGGCTGGGCCAGCTGGTCATTGCCGGCGGCGTCGCAGCCAACTCGTTGTTGCGCACCGAGATGGCCCGGATGTGTGCCGACGAGGGCCTTGCCTTCCGCCCGGTGCCGGCGTCGTTATGCACCGACAATGGCGTGATGATCGCTTCCCTGGGCGCCGCGATTCTGGCCGCCCGGCCGGGCGACGACCCCCACAACCTGGACGCCAGCGCCACCCGGCGTCCCGCACCGACGGCCAAGGCCGCCCTTGTGGCGCGACGCCCATGAGCCGCAGCATCCGTGCCAGCAAAGCGCTGGGCCAGCACTTCTTGCACGACCAGCGCGTCCTGGAGCGAATCGCCGCTTTTGCCGAGCCCGCCGCTGGTTCCGGGGTGGTCGAGATCGGCCCCGGCACAGGCAACCTCACCGAGTGGCTGTTGGCTCACGAGGCGCCGCTGATCGCCATCGAGCGCGATCGACGCCTGCTGGAGCCCCTGCACGAACGCTTCGGCGAGCGAATGGAGGTGATCCACGGCGACGCGGCGCGCATCGATTACGGACCGCTGTTGAGGCGGCCGGCCATGGGTCCGGCGCCAGTGGTCGTCGGCAACCTGCCCTACAACGCCGCCGCGCCGATCCTGTTCCGCCTGCTGCAGACCCGACCACGCCCGGCGCGCATCGTGATCATGCTGCAGAAGGAGGTCGCCCGACGGCTCGTCGCCAGCGCCAGCACCTCAGAGTACGGCCAGCTGACCGTCAAGGTGCAGATGGTCGCCGATGTGCGGCTCGTGCTGCGGGTTGGCCGCGGTGCCTTTTCGCCGCAGCCCAAGGTCGAGAGCGCCGTGGTGGCCCTGATTCCGCTGCCGGAATGGCGTCATCAGGTGCCTGACCAGGCCCGCTTTCATCGCCTGCTGGTGGCCGGCTTTGCCCAGCGGCGCAAGACCTTGGCTCGGGCCCTGCACAACGGCCTCGGACTGGCCACCTCGACGGTGCACGACGCCCTGGTCGCCATCGGACACGACGCCCGTGCCCGCGCCGAGGCGCTGCCCGTGGAGCGATGGGCGGCGCTGGCAGGCGTGCTCGATGCCGCCCTGCTCGCCGCCACCGCAACGGAGGATGAATGACAGAGAACGCCGCTGAGGTGGCCACGATCCACGAGCTCTCGCTGAGCCATGGCAGGCGCATCTTCGTCAATCGCGCGCTCGACTTGAGTGAGATCTCGGCCATCGGCTTCGACATGGATTACACCCTGTGTCGCTATCGACCGGAGTTGGAGGTGCTGGCGACCGAACTGGCCATCGACCACCTGGTACGGCGCGGCTATCCCGAGCCGCTGACCCAGGTCCGCTACGATCCCGACTGGGCCACCCGGGGTCTGGTGATCGACTGCGTGCGCGGCAACCTGGTCAAGATGGACGGCCACCGACACGTCACCCGCGCCTGGCATGGGCTGAAGCGCCTGGACGATGCGGAGCGGCGGGCCATCTACCATGCCGATCCACCCCATCTCAGCGCCGACCGTTGGGTCCCGCTGGACACCCTCTTCTCGACGCCGGAGGCGTACCTCTACTGTCATATCGTCGACCTGCTCGAGGCCGATGGTCGGGCCATCGACACCTACGAGACCCGGCGCCTCTATGCCGACATCCGCTATTGCATCGACCTGGTGCATCGCGATGACTCGCTCAAGAGCCGCGTGCGGGCCGACATGGATCGCTACATCGATCGCGATCCGCTGCTACCACAGGCGCTCCATCGCCTGCGCAGCTCGGGCAAGACCCTCTTCCTGCTGACCAATTCCGACCTCGGCTATACCGAGGCGGTCATGAGCCACCTGCTGGAGGGAGAAGGCGGCTACGAACGCTGGCAGGACTTCTTCGAGAGCGTCTGGGCCTCGGCCCGCAAGCCCCTCTTCTTCGACTGCCGGGAGCCGGCCTTCACCGTCGGCGCGCGCAGCTTCGAGCAGGGCGGGCGACATCAGCTGGAGGGGCGGTTGGGCGTCTCTGGCGACCAGATCCTCTATGTCGGCGACCACATCTATGGCGACGTGCTCAAGGCCAGCAGCACCACAGGCTGGCGGACGGCGCTGGTGGTGCCCGAGCTGGAGGCCGAGGTCAGCGCCCTGCAGTCCGAAACCGCCGCGCTGGCGGAACGGACCCAGTTGGAGGCCAGGCGCCTGGAGTTGGAGTCCGCCCTGGCGGCCGCGGAGTTGGAGCTTCGCGCCGTGCGTCGGGCCGAGCGTCGCCTGGAGACCGCCCGCAATGGCGGCAAGGGCGACGAAGTTGTCGACCACCTGGTCGACGGCAGGTCGCTGCCCGAAGTGGTCGCCCAGCGCGACGGACTGCGGCGCGATGTCGCTGGCCTGCGCGCGCGGGTCGCCGAAGATGGTCTCCGGATCGCTTGGCTGACCGAGCGCATCGAACGCCACTTCAATCCTCGCTGGGGTCAATTGCTCAAGGAGCGCCATAAGCACTCGCTCTTCGGCACCCAGATGCAGACCTACGCCTGCTTGTACACCTCGCGGGTCTCCAACTTCGCCGCCTATTCGCCCAACCATCCCTTCCGGCCACCGCGCGACCTGCTGCCTCATGAGCGGCTCCCGGTGCAGGCGGCGATCGCCGGTCAGAGTGTCCCGGAAGCTGCGTCTGAACACGGGGCCTGATGCGCCTGGAGAAGGCCCGTCGGCGCGCGGTACCGCCAGCGTTCCGCTTGACTGAGGTGCGCCGGGGCGCATAGCTTCGCAACACGTCGGCTATCCGGCGTTCACCCCCGAGGGCAGCGCATGGCAAACGACAAGAAAGGGCAGGGCTCTGGCAACCGTCGGAGCTCCGGCTACTACCCGATCCCCGCCCGCAAGATGGGCGAGCTCCTGCTGCGCGAGAAGGTTGTCTCCATCGAGCAGCTGAAGAACGCGACCGAAAAGGCGCAGACCACCGGCAAACACCTGGCTGGCGCGCTCGACTCCCTGGGCTACGTCGACGGCGCACACCTGGTCGACTTCCTGTCTCGCCAGTACTCGGTCCCGTCCCTCGACCTGAGCACGGTCGACATCCCCGAAGACATCGTCCGCCTGGTCCCGCGCGAAGTCTGCGAGCGCCACGAATTGATCCCCGTCGCCCTGCACGGTTCCACTCTTGTGGTGGCCATCGTCGACCCCGGCAACTACCACGCCGTCGACGACTTGAAGTTCCTCACTGGACTCAATATCGAGGTGGTGGTCGCCGCCTCAGAAGACATCGAGAAGGCCCGCGAGCGTTTCTACGGCGCCCAGGACCAGATGGCCCTGCTCGATGACATGAACGAGCAGATCGAGTTCCTCGAAGACGAGGAGGAGCTCGACGCCGAGGAGCTGGCCAAGAGCTCCGAAGAGGCGCCCGTCATCCGCCTGGTGAACCTGGTGCTGGTGGACGCCATCCGTCGTGGCGCCTCGGACATTCACGTCGAGGCCTACGAGAAGATGTTCCGCGTGCGCTACCGCATGGACGGCGTGCTGCACGAGATGATGCGGCCGCCCATGAAGCTGCGAAACGCCATCATTTCGCGCATCAAGATCATGAGCCAGCTCGACATCGCCGAGCGCCGGCTGCCCCAGGATGGCCGTATCAAGTTGAAGCTGGCCGACGGCAAGGAGTGCGACTTCCGCGTCTCCGTGTTGCCGACCCTGTTTGGCGAGAAGGTCGTGCTGCGGCTGTTGGATAAGTCCAACCTGCAGCTGGACATGACCAAACTCGGCTTCGACGCCGACGAGCTGCAGAAGTTCAAGCACGCCATCCACCAGCCCTACGGCATGGTCCTGGTGACCGGCCCGACCGGCTCGGGCAAGACCACGACGCTGTATTCGGCGCTGGCCGAGCTCAACAAGGTCACCGAGAACCTGTCCACGGCCGAAGATCCGGTCGAGTTCAACCTCGAGGGCATCAATCAGGTGCAGATGCACGACGCCATCGGGCTGAACTTCGCCTCGGTGCTGCGCTCCTTCCTGCGTCAGGATCCAGACATTCTCCTGGTGGGCGAGATTCGCGACTTCGAGACCGCCGAGATCGCCATCAAGGCCGCGCTCACGGGCCACCTTGTGCTCTCGACGCTGCACACCAATGACGCCCCGTCGACCATCAACCGCCTGCTCAACATGGGCGTCGAGCCCTTCATGGTCACCGCGTCCCTGAACCTCATCGCCGCCCAGCGACTGGCGCGCCGTATCTGCGCCGAGTGCGCCGAACCGGAGAAGTACGACAAGCAGGGCTGCATCGACGCCGGCATGACCGAGGAGGCCTGGGAAAAAGGCGGCTCGCGCGTCGGTCGAGGCTGCCGAATCTGCGGCGATACCGGCTATAAGGGGCGCGTCGCGCTCTACGAGATCATGCCCATCAACGACGACCTCAAAGAGGCGGTCCTTCAGGGATACTCGGCGCAGGAGCTCAAGCGCGTCGCCGTGGAATCCGGCATGCAGACCCTGCGTCAGTCCGGGCTGCGAAAGATCAACCAGGGGACCACTTCCCTGGACGAGGTCATCCGCGTCACCCGCGCCGATGATTAGCGCCCCGAACGGGTAATCTCGACCAGAAAGACCGTCAGATCATGCTTTTGCAGGCGTTTCGGGCGCCTGGGCGCGAACCGTAGTACGATCGGGGCCGGCGGGCACATGGCCTGGCCTCGGTATCGGCGGAGTGAGCGGCATGGCGGACTTCCATTACGAGGGCAACACCCCGGACGGTGAATTCAAGCAGGGCAATATCGAGGCGGAGTCCGAGGAGGAAGCCCGGACCAAGCTATCCGCTGTGGGGATCAAACCCTACAAGCTGAAGAAGCAAGCCAAACAGATCGAGATCAACATCCCCGGCATCACCGACAACGTGCCTCAGAAGTCCCTTGTCATTTTCACCCGCCAGATGGCGACCATGATCGACGCCGGATTGCCCCTCATCAAGTGCTTGGATTTGCTCGGCAACCAGGAGCCCAACCCGCAACTGAAGAAGACCATCCTGGGCGTCAAGGCGTCGGTGGAGTCGGGCTCGTCGTTCTCGGAAGCCCTGCGCAAATATCCGAAGATATTTGAGGAACTCTACGTCAACCTGGTCGCTGCCGGTGAGTTGGGCGGCATCCTCGACACCATCATGAACCGCCTGGCGGAGTACATCGAAAAGGCCGCAGAGACCCGCGCCAAGGTCAAAGGCGCGATGAAGTATCCGGTCACGGTCCTCATCGTATCCCTGCTCATTACGGCCGGCCTGCTGTGGAAGGTGGTGCCCACTTTCGCCGACACCTTCCGCTCCATGGGCAAGACCTCGTTGCCGGCGCTGACCGAGATGCTGGTCTCCATCTCCAATGAATTTATCGGCAGCATGCCGCTCATCGGCGGCGGCATGGCGGGCATCGTCGTGATCTACAAACTGCTGATGAAGTTCAAGAACGGCCCGTACTATCGCGACAAGCTCCTCTACCTCTCACCGGTGATCGGCAACGTGCTGCGCAAGTCCGCGGTGGCGCGTTTTACCCGAACGCTCGGCACCCTGGTGTCCGCCGGCGTGCCGATCCTGGACGCCTTGGAGGTGGTCGGCAAGACCGCCGGCAACCTGGTCATCGAGCGGGCCATCGACTACACCCGTGCCCGCATCGCCGAGGGCAAGACCATGACCGGTCCCTTGATGGAGACCCAGGTCTTCCCGACCATGGTGGTGCAGATGATCGCGGTCGGTGAAGCGACCGGCGCCATGGACGTGATGCTGGCGAAGATCGCTGACTTCTACGATGGCGAGGTAGACGAGGCGGTCGAAGGCATGTCGGCCGTCATGGAACCGCTCATCATGGTGGTGCTTGGTGGTATCATCGGCACGGTCATGCTCGGCATGTACATGCCGATCTTCACCATGGCCGACCACTGACCGAACCCGGGAAAGCAGAGCTTCGCATGGAGCCGATCGACGAGGGCGCCCGGCGGGGCGAATGGGTCGAACGCGTCAAGTGGACGACACTTGCGCGCGTGGTGGCGCTCAGCGCCCTGCTGATGTTCGCCGTGGCCATGGACCTGGGCATGGGCCCGCAACCCATGGCCCGCTCGCCGGATGTGATCCTCTACCAGCTGATCACCGCTGGATTCGTGCTCTCGTTCGTCGCCCTGCTGGGCACCTACCTGCTGGGCCATCGCTACCAGCGTCCGCTGGCCTGGGCGTCGGTGGGTATCGACGCCCTGCTGACCGGCGGGCTGGTCGCCACCTCCCACGGCCTGGATTCGGTGTTTCTGTTCACGCTGCCGCTCGCCGTGCTCAGCGGCTCGGTGCTGCTCGAACGGCCGGGCGGCTTCGTGGCCGCCGCGTTGGGCACCTGCGTGCTCTTCCTGATGGCCGCCCTGGACCTGGGCTGGGTCGGCATCGACCTGGAGCGTTGGACCATGTCCTGGGTCCGCGCCCTGGGTCCGCGCGCGCACCCCGCGCCATTCGATGTGGCGCTGGCCTTCATGGTGCAGGTCGGCGCGCTCTACGCGACGGCGCTGTTGAGTTCTCATTTGATGGTCGAGCTCGCTGCCACCCGAGCTCGGGCGCGCGTCGACCAGGTGGCCCTGGCGGCTCTGCGAGTTCGCTACGCAGATGTCTTCTCGAGCATGCCCGACGGCCTCGTCACCTTCTCGCCCGACGGCATCATCACGACCACCAATCCGGTCTTCCTGGACATCCTGGGCCGCACCGAGGAGGACACGGTCGGCCAATCGCTGGCGGACGTCCTGCCGGAATACGCCGGCCGCGGGGAGCCAACGATCCAGCTCTCCCAGACGACGGAAATCCTGCGAGAGACCTTTGCATCGCCCGCCGAGGTGACCCGCAACCTGGACGGCGGCAACCAGATCCTGGCGGTGCGCTCGGTGGCGCTTCGTGGCCAGCAGGGCGCCGAGGGCACGCTCCTGGTGGTCCGTGACACCACCGACCTGCGCGCTCGCGAGGAGGCTCATCGCAACCGCGAACGGCTGGCGACCATCGGCGCCATGGCCATGGCCGTGGCCCACGAGATCCGCAACCCGCTGGCCTCCATCTCCGGCGCCGTTCAGATGCTCGAGTCCCGGCCAAGCGATGGCGATTCAGAACGAGAGCTGATGGAGATCGCCGTTCGGGAGACCAACCAGTTGAGCCAGTGGATCGGTGAGTTCCTGGACTTCGCCAAGCCCCAGAAGTCGCACCACATCCGCACAGACCTGGCGCGCGTGGTGGGCGAAAAGGTCAGCGCGTGCCGCAGCGATCCGGCGGTATCGGAGGCGGGTATCGATATCCAACTGCACGTGCAGGAACCGGGCAACGGCGCGGGTTGGGCGCTCATCGGCGACGAGTCGCGCCTGGGCAGCCTGGTCTGGAACCTGCTGATCAACGCCCGTCAGGCGGTCCTGGACTCGGGCAGCCGCATCGTCAAGGTGGGCTTGCAGGCCGACGACAGGCATCTCATGTTGTCGGTGGCCGACAGCGGTCCCGGTGTGCCGGACGAGGACAAAGCAAGCGTATTCGAGCCCTTCTACACGACGAAGGGTGAAGGCACAGGGCTAGGACTGGCCACGGTCAAGCGGGTCGTCATCAACCACGAGGGCGACATTTCCGTGCGGGATAGCGCGCTTGGCGGCGCGGAATTTGTCGTTGTCCTGCCGCGTCGGCTGCACGCGGCTGCAGCGCAGACGGGTTGAGGCGTCGTCGTCCACAGGGCGGCGGGGAAGGTATTCATGGCGAAGATCCTGGTCGTCGACGATGAACTCTCACTGCGGCAGATGCTCACGATCTTCCTGCGCAAGGAGGATCACGACGTCACCACGGCCAACAACGGCCTGCAGGCGCTCGAATTGTTGCAGTCGGCGCCATTTGACCTGGTGCTGACCGACGTGCGCATGCCCCGCATGGGCGGCCTGGACCTGTTGGACGTCATCCGCGAGCGGGATATTCCGGTCCAGGTCATCGTCATGACGGCGTATTCGACCACCGAGACGGCGCTGGATGCCATGCGCAAGGGCGCTTATGACTACGTCGTCAAGCCGATGAAGCTCGACGAGCTGCGCATCCTGGTCGAAAAGTGCCTGGAGAAGAGCGCACTGGTGGCCGAGAACAAACAACTGCGCAAGCGCCTGGCCGATACCGGCAAGCGTCGAGTCAGCCTCACCTACGTCAGCCAGAAGATGGCCGATATCGAGTCCCTGGTAGACCGTGTCGCGCCGACCCCATCCAATGTGCTCGTGCTCGGCGAGAGCGGCACGGGTAAGGAGGTGGTCGCCCGCATGCTCCACCATCGCAGCTCGCGGAGCGCGCGGCCCTTTGTCGCCATCAACTGCGGTGCCATTCATGAGCAGCTG
Source organism: uncultured Enterobacteriaceae bacterium (assembly GCA_964438735.1). GTDB lineage: Bacteria > Myxococcota_A > UBA9042 > UBA9042 > UBA9042 > CAYTLW01. The sequence goes on from CAYTLW010000005.1 coordinate 104,347, forward strand.
ATGGAGAGCGAGCTCTTCGGCCACGTCAAGGGCGCCTTCACGGGCGCCACCAAGGACAAGAAGGGGTTGTTCGAGGCCGCCGGCGGCGGCTCCATCTTCCTGGACGAGATCGGCGAATTATCGATCAACCTGCAGGTCAAGCTCCTGCGCGTCCTGCAAGAGCGTGTGGTCACACCGGTCGGCACGACCGACGAGGTGCCCATCGACGTGCGCGTGATCGCCGCCACCCACAATGACCTGCGCGACGCGGTGCACGAGCAACGCTTCAGGGCCGACCTCTTCTACCGTCTGAATGTCATCGAGATCCGGCTGCCTCCCCTGCGCGAACGCCGCGACGACATCCGGCCGTTGGCTGACCACTTCCTGCAGGTCATGAATCGGCGCCTTGGACGCCAGTTGGCGGGCTTCGAGCCGGAGGCGCTCGAGATCCTGCTGGCCTTGCCCTACTACGGCAACGTGCGCGAGCTGGAGAATGTCATCGAGCGCGCCGTCGCCTTGGAGCCGGGCGACATCGTCACCGCAGCCTACCTGCCCGATCCAGGTTCCTCCCTGCTGCTGGACGAACCGCACGGAATTGGCGCCAATCGAATGGCCCGCGAGCCGGAGGGGCTGGTCGATGACTTCGTCGCGGGCATCGATCGCTGCCTGGACGATGAAGCGCTGCAGGTCGACCTGGAACGGACCCTGGGCCGTCTGGAGCAGGGGATGTTGCACAGCGCTCTTCGCCGGGCACGCAACAACAAGACCGAAGCAGCACAACGTCTGGGCATGAGCTTCCGCTCGTTCCGCTACAAGCTGGCCAAGTACGATAACGAGTCGTAGCTACGATGGCGCTCGGCGGGACCAGACAGCGACGCGCGGGATGCGCTCGTTGATCCGGGTGACCACCTCGTAGTGAATGGTGCCCAGCCAGGCTGCCATCTCGTCGGCGCGAATGCGGTCACTCTCCCTGTCGTCGACAGAGGAGGGGCTTCCCAACAGGATCACCTCGTCGCCCACCTGGACCTCGGCCGCGTCGCTGACGTCGATGACGACCATGTTCATGGCCACGCGTCCCACCACGGGGGCGCGCTGGCCACCGACCAGCACCTGACCCACATTGCTCAGCCCGCGATCGTAGCCGTCGTAGTAGCCGATCGGCAGCACCGCCAGTCGGCTGGCCCGAACTGTTCGCCAGGTCCGCCCATAACCCACCCATTGGCCGGCCGCGACCGGCTTGAGGTGCACGATTCGAGTCTTCCATGTCAGCGCGGGCCGCAGGTCGACCGGGGCGCGGCCCAGCTGGCGCGCGCTCACGCGGGTCTCCTTGGAAGGCCACAGGCCGTAGGCGCCGATGCCAAAGCGGACCAGGTGGCCACATACGTCGGGCCAGAGCAGCAGGGCGGCGGTATTGCTTGCGTGGGCCAGCAGGCGCTCAGGATCACTGCCCGCGGCGGCGATCTCCGCCCGGATGTCGGCCACCGCAGCGGCGAATCGACGCAGCTGCACGTGTGCGAATCGATGGTCGGTGGTGTCCTCGATATCGGCGAAATGGGTGCTCGCGCCGGCCAGCCAGACACCCGGCGTGCGCAGAACCAGGCGTGCAAGCTCTGCGATCTGGTCCGGCTTCAGGCCTTGCCGATGCGTGCCCGTCTCCACCTTGAGGTGCAAGCGCAGCGGTCGATCCGGCCGGCCGGCGGCATGTACCGCGGCCGAGGCTGCGATGACCGTCTGCGAGTCGTAAACCGTCAATTCCAGGTCGCAGGCGACGGCGTCGTCCATCTGAGCTGGCGAGATGTGGCAGACCGCCATCAGGGGCACGTCGATGCCGGCCTGGCGCAAGGCGACCGCCTCGCCCACATCGCCGACGCCGAGCATGTCCACGCCAGCGGCCACAAAGGCACGCGCGGCGACCAGGAGACCGTGACCGTAGGCGTTGCCCTTGACCATCGCACAGAGCACCGGGCGCGGCGCCGCCTCGTCACCGGTGCCCACCGCGCCGTTCGCGGCTCGGCGCAACAGCTCGATGTTGTGGCTCAGCGCGTCGGTGTCGACCTCGACCCAGGTGAGCGGGTTCGACGGGGATGGGGTCATGGCTGCCGTTCTCCTGTCATCGCTCGGTGGAGTAGCCGGGCGCCATCCGGGTTGTGCCCGGGAAGCGAGCCACCAGGTCGTGCAGGCCGAGCTTGGATTGCAGCGGAATGTGAACGGCCATCTCGAAGCGCCCTCGTGCGTCCGTCATCGCGGTGCCCAGCTGGATGCCCTTGGTGGGCTCCCTGGCATCCACCAGCCAGATCTCGATAGGCAGGGCGGCCAGCTTGCCGGCACCGCGCGCCAACAACGTGCCTCGAACGGACAGGGTCTCGCCGACATAAGCCAGGCGATCCTGTCGGTTCAGCTTCACGACTGTCGGCGTGCGATCGTCGTCGGCCCGCGGTTTCGAGGGGGCGCCACCCGGTGGCGGGGGCGAGCGGCGCGCCGCCACCGCCATGGCCCGGCGTCGCAGCCAGGCCCGTCCCTGGGGTGATTTCCGTCGCGCGGCGGCGCTGCCTGGATCGGGCTTGCCTGCTGGATTCGCCCGCGGTGGCCCCGGTTCTCCGGCACCTGTGCCGCTCACCGCCCCGACCATCTTGTTGGCCCCATGGATGGACTTGGCGCCGGCCCAGCTGGTGGCGTCCAGTCCGGCGCTGTCCTTTACCTGGGTGATGGCTCCGGCGTACGACTCTGGACGGGGCAGCGGGTCGTTATAGAGCGGTCGATGCAGGTGCTTGTTGTCGGCGCTCTCCAGGCGCAGGGTCTCGGCGCTGCCGCCCAGGTCGATCCGCTGCCAACCCCCTCGGCCGTCATTGCCGATGACCCACGCTTCGACAAAGGCGTGGGCGTCGTTGACCACATAATGCGCCGGGATGCCCAGCGAGTGGGCCATGGCGACGAACGCCATCGACCGGTGGCGGCAGACTCCGCGGCGGGCGACCGTCAGGTCGGCCAGCACATTCTCCGCCCGACCGGCGGCGATCTCACCGGCCTCGAAGCCGCGATACCACGCCGTCAACTGGCGGATGTTATGGCGTCGATCCTGCCGGCGTGGATGCACGTCGAGCGCCGGCCAGAGCGCGCGCATCCTGGCCTGCAAGGAGGCCGGCAGGGCCGGCTTCCAGGGATCGTCTGTGGCCTGACCCGGACTCAGCGGCGCCGCGAAGTAGGCGCTCGGCGCGTCGACCAGGATGCGCAACATGGCGCCGCCGCTGCGCTTGGAGACCACCGACCAGTTGCCCGCTCGATCGCGGAAGAAGGTCATGGGCATGGGTGGACTGCTCTGCCAGCGGATCAATGCAGATTCCCCGGCCACCGACGGCAGGGGCGTGGGTTTGTTGGCGACCAGGTCCAGCGACAACCGGCCCCAGAACAGCTCGTGGCCTGGCCGCGCCGCTGCGCCCCGCGCTTGGAGTTGTCGGCGACCGACCCCGGAAGATTCGAAAGCGCCGTCCGCGGCGATCCGATCGAAGACCCGATCGCGCTTGAAGGGCATCACAGAGGGGTTGAAGACGACGCCATAGCGCAGGTCTCGCTCGCCGCCGGTGCGCCTGTCGGGACGCACGCGATCGGGCGGCGCGCCCGGCGCTGCGGATGCGCCGTACATGGGAGGCGGCGGCGCGTTCGGCGTCGGTTCGGCGGGGCGCTCGATCCTGCCCGCGTTGGTGTCGATGGCTGCCGGTAGCCGATCCTGATGACCGCCGCCAGCGGGTACCACGCGATCGCTGCGCGCCGGCTGACCGCCGCCCGGCGGTGGCTCGTGCAGGACCCGAGTCCGTCCGGCGGGCGGTCGTTTATCGTCCGCATCCGCCGCCGCCGGCATGATCAGCACGCCGGCGAGCAGGCAGTACGTCCACGGCGACAGGGTGGGCCGGCTGGCGTTCAAACGTCACTCTCCACGGTTGGCGGCAGCGCCCGTGCCGCCGCCAGCATGCCCGATGATGGCGGCAAGACCCCACCATGACCAGTGAGCGTCGGCTTTGCGTTGCCCGGTGTCGGGGTCGTCCGTATCCTCTGCGCCGCTTTGGAGTAGCCCATGCGCATCGCCCGGATCATCCCCTCGCCGCCCGCCAGCCGTGACCGCACCGCGCGGCGCAGCAGCGGCAGGCACCTGTTTTGGATCGGTCTGGGCGTCCTTTTCATTCCCGCGCTGATGGGTGCATCCCCCGGCCACGAGCGATGGCCCCTTACCGAGCAACAAGAAGCGGCCCTGCTGGACGACCTGGTCGCCAACAGCCCCCATCGGCTGGCGCTCCAGGCGGCCGCAGCACTCTATGGCCCTGGCGAAGAGACCGTTCAGCAGACGGTGAATCCCCTGGCTCCGCCACCACCACCGCCCAAAGCCTGGCCAGCCAAGAAGGGCCGCCGGGTGTACGGCTTCCTGCCCTACTGGATCGGCTCCGGCAACGTCTTCCACTGGCAGGAGTTGACGCAACTGGCCTATTTTGCCGCCGAATTGAAGAGCAATGGCACCTTCGGCAGCCTGCACGGCTGGGGTGGTAGCTCCGCCAAGAAGCTGATCGCGCTGGCCCACAAACATGGCGTACAGGTCCCGTTGACCATCACCCTGTTCTCCAAGAGCGGCATCAGCGCAGTGCTGGCCACGGCGTCCAAGCGGACCGCACTGATCAAGAAGATCACCGACCTGGTGATCTCGGGCGGCGGCGACGGCGTCAACATCGACTTCGAGGGCCTGCAGAAGGCCGATCGCGATGAGATGAAAGCGTTCATCGCCGAGCTCGACGTGACCATGAAGAAGAAGCTGCCCGGCGCGGATGTGACCCTGGCTACGCCCGCCGTGGACTGGTCGGGCGCCTGGGACTACGACTACCTGGCCGAACATTCGGACGGCCTGTTCGTGATGGCCTACGGTCTTCACTGGAAGGGCAGCAACCCAGGCCCTCAGTTGCCCATGGCCAAGGATCCGCCCTGGACTCACAAGACGTTGCCGTGGGTGGTGGACGACTACTTCCAGTGGGGTAAGGCCAAGAACAAGCATAAGTTCATCATCGGCCTGCCCCTCTACGGCAACCAGTGGCCCTCTGCCAGCAACAAGGTGGGCGCCAAGAAGCTGGCCAATGGCAAGGCCGTCACCATGGAGTCGGCGTGGGCAGCGGCGGCTGGTAAAGGCGGCTGGAAGTACGATCCAGGCTCCAAGAGCGCCTGGTATACCTGGCTGTCGGGCGGCACCTGGCAACAGGTCTGGGTGGAGACGCCCAATACCTTCGCCTTTCGCACCGAGTACCTGGACAAACGGGATGTGCAGCTGGGCCTGTGGGCGCTGGGCTACGCCGACAAGATGACCAAGGTGTGGAAGTCCATCGCCGACTACCAGGCCAAAGGCAAGACGGTCGATCCCGGCCCAGACGCTGGGGGCACCGACGCTGGGGGCACCGACGCTGGGGGCACCGACGCTGGCGGAGCGGATGCCGGCGGCGCGCCGGATGCAGGCAGCAAGCCCGATGCCGGCGGCTCTGTGGACGCAGGGAAGCCGCCCAAAGACAGCGGCAGCAAGGACACTGGCAGTCAGGACAGCGGCAAGATCGATTCTGGTGGCCCCGCTGGCGACGACGCGAATCCAGCGGCCGATCAGGGCGCCCCTGGTGCTGACGCCGCTGTGACCGGCCCGGACAGCGGCGCTGCGGGTCCGGACGTGACCCAGCCCGAGCCAGACGCGGCTGCACATTCGGGCGTCGACAGTGAGGGCAGGCGCTCGCCCACCGACATAGCCGTGGACGCCGCCGCGCCCGATGTAGGCGGCCCCGTTCCGGTCATGCACGCTGCCGCGCCGGGCTCTGGTTGCAGCGCGCAACCGGATGGCCCGCGTGGGCCCCCGGCGGCATTTGCGCTGCTCTTGCTTGCCGTCGCCTTGACGTGGGGTCGTCGCGCAGCCGCCCAGCGGCGCTAGCGCAACCCGTCTCTGCCCACGGGTGCAAAGGGCTCCAGCCCGAAGCGTCGCTCCACCTCTCGATAGATGCCGGTGCAGACCGCGTCGTGGCCGCATTGGGCACACGATGGCGGCTTGAACCAGTACTCGCCGTGGCTGTAGGCGACGCGCTCACCGGTGGCCACCTCGACGGAGAAGTCATCGAGGTAGTAGTCCACATTCCACGGCACGAGGTCGGGCGCCAGGCAGGCCTGCACATTGCGGATACCGACGGCGAGGCCCAGAGACTCGGCGCGATGCACCAGGGGGCGCAGCAGTGGCGCGGCCTCGGCAGGCCCCAGCAACAGCTGATCGGCATGGCGCAACGCATCGCCGATGGGCTTGACCACCGCCATGAGCCACGGCGGGGGCGTCGCCCGACCCTGGGCCGCCGAGCGGCTTGCCAGGTCGTCGGCCAGGTCGCCCAGACCGGGGGCGTTCAACCGTGTCACGGCGGTATACACGTAGACCTGCAGGTCGGTGCGGGCCAGGGCCGCGTCCAGTCCGCGCAGCTGGCGTTCGAGGCGGCCGGTGGTCCGACCGATGCGATCGTGGGTCGCCGAATCCACCGTATCGATCGAGACATGCAGCGTGCGCACGCCAGCGTCGGCCAGCCGATCGACGAAGCCCGGCTCGGCCAGCTTCTGACCGTTGGTCATGATGATGTGGCGATCGGGCAGCGCGGCCTCGCGCAACATCGACATCACTTCGTTCAGCTGCGGATGAATGGTCGGCTCGCCGCCGATCAGGATCGCCCGATCGCACCCCGCCGCCTGGCCGGCGGCGATGATGGCAGGCACCTGGTGCGCCGGCGTGAAGCCCTGCGCGTCCTCGTGCGGGGGCACCGCGCAGTACATGCAGGCGGCGTTGCACGGCCGTCCCAGGTCGACGTAGAACGCAGGCGTCAGCCAGTCGGCGAGCTGTTGCAGACCGGGCCGAGGCGCTTGCAGCACCGCATCCTGGCGGCGGCCATGCACATCTGCGACGGGCCGACCGACGTAGCGTCGCTGACGCGCCGGCACCTTGGGCCTGGGCCGGTGGCTGGGATCGGGCGCTTGTTCTGGTGGGTCCGTATTCACCGGCTCAGGGTAGTCCAGCGGTGCACCGCGGTCACGCGCGAGCGGGTGCCAATGGCTGGATGCAGGTCGCCAGCACACGCATGGCCGCGCGCAGTTCGCTGGAATCGGCCGCCGGCGCCTCGCCCGGCCCGGCGTCATCGCCCTCGGGTTTCGGCGGCGTCGTGGCCTCCAGCAGGCGCTGTTCCGCGCGACCAATCAGGGCTCTGCCGGTCGCACCGCCGGCCCGATGTCCGCGCAGGGCCTCGCAGCTGCCGCGGAAGAGGCGCACGATCAAGCCGGCCAGTGGATCTGCCTGGCTGGCGGCGATCTCCTTGGCCTGGCTGAGCGCCTGTTCGGCGGCGCGTGCGTCGCCCTGGTGCATGAAGACGACCGCCCGACTGCCCAGGAACATGGCCCGGAGGCGTCGCTCGCCGATCTCTTCGAAGCAGCGCAATGCGTCGTCCAGGTGACCACCCGCGATGTCAAAATCGCCCGACTCCAGCATGTGCCAGGCCAGCAGGCCCTCGGAGTAGGCCAGGCGGAAGCTGGCCCCGACCTCGCGCAACATCTTCACGCCGCGCTCCAACAGCGATCGGCCAGCCTGCAGGTCGCCGCGCTCCAGGCGGGCCAGGCCCAGCCGCGTGCGGTGGATGGCCGCACCCAGCCGATCCCCTTGCCGGGTCGCCAGGTCGAGCGCCTCGTGGAAGAGCGCCTCCGCGGCGTCGTGTTCGCCCCGGTCCGCATGATGAAGACCCACGTTACCCAGGGTCATGGCCACAGCCACCTGGTCGCCCAGCTGCCGGGCCGCCGCCGCGGCCGCTCGAATGCAGCGCGAACCCACGTCACGCCGGCCGGCGTCATAATGCGCGCAGCCGATCAGGTTGAGGTCGCGCATCTCGAGGACGAGGTTGCCCTGCTGGCGTGCCATCTGGGCCGACCTGGCCGCCGCTTCGATCGCGCGCTGTGGATCACCAGCCACCCTGTGCACGTAGCCCAATCGGCACAGGGCCAGCGCTTCAGCCGCAGGATCTCCCGTGTCCCGGGCGATCTCGATGGCCGCCTGGGCGTCGGCCAACCCGGGCTCCACCCGTCCCATCCGAGCGCGCAACTCGGCCCGCGCCGACAGGGCGCTGGCCAGGGTCGCACGTTCGACATCCCGACCCTCGGCGGCGGCCAGGGCCTCGTCCAGGAGGCGGGCCGCGGTCGCCATGGGGCCGCGCTCGGTCAGCAGGGGCAACAGCGCCACGGCGATGCGCAGGGCGGTCTTGATGCCCGAAGCCGGCGCCGGCCTGCCGGCCAGGGCCCGGGCGTGCACCGCGCGCAGGTTGTCCAGTTCCATGGCCAGGCTGCGGCGCGCCGCCAGCCCGTGATGGGAGGCCAGTTGATCGCTCCACATCTCGGCCTGGGCCACGTACCAGTCACCGTGTCGGCCAGATGCGGCCACCAGGGTCGCCACGTCCGCCTTGCCGGCGCCGAAGACTCGGATGCTCTCGAACAAGCCAAAGCGCAGCTCGCCGTCCTGGTCTCGAAGTTCGGCGACCCGCAGCATGGAGCGATCGCGCAGCCCTTCGATGGCGTCGATCACCGCCGGCGACTCTGCGTGGCCCGACAGGTCGACGATGGTCTCCGCCGCCTCGATGGAGAAGCCGCCCCGAAACACGGCGACCTGGCACAGGGCGTCTTGCTCCCAGGCCGATAGCTGGGTCCAGGACCACTCGATGGCGTCGCGCAGGGTCGCCATCCGGCCGCGCTTCTGGCGCCCGCCTCGCAGCACCTCGAATCGTCGGCTCAGACGCGACAACAGGCCGCTCGGGCTGAGCACCGCCATGCGAGAGGCAGCCAGCTCGATGGCCAGCGGGATGCCCTCCAGCTGCCGGGCGATGCGCGCCACCGTCTTCAGCTCCTGCGCGGTAGGTCGCCAGCCAGCGCGCACGCCGCGCGCCCGCTCGACGAAGAGCTCCACGGCTTCGCTATCCGCCACGCTCCGGCGTCGGCCGGGCAGGGCCAGGGGCTCCACCTCGATGGCCACCTCTCCCTCGAGTCGCAGGCGGCTGCGCGAGGTCACCAGCAGGCGCAGCTCCGGCGCGCGATCCAGCCAGGTGCCGATCATCGCTTCAGCGTCCGAGACCAGCAGATCGAAATCGTCGAGTAGCAACAGCATTGGCGGTCGACCGGACAGCGCCACCCCCAACTGTTCGATCGCCTGGCGACCGTCGGAGGCGCCGACCAACGGCACGCCCAGCTCGGTGGCCACGGCACCGGTGGCGGCCTCGACACCGTCCACCTCACCCAACGCACACCGCCACACGCCGCCCTGGGCCGCCCTTTGCGGTGCCTGCCGCCGGGCATACTCCAGCGCGACCCGGCTTTTGCCGATGCCTGCCGTGCCGATCACGGTGACCAGGCGGGCTCCGCCATCGAAGTGCTGCTCGATCGTCGCCAGTTCAGCCTGCCGGCCAACAAATGTATCCACCGCCCGCGGCAGGTTGTCGGTGGCCGCCGTGATCGTCGAACTGGAGGGTCGACGCACCGCAGGCGACGAGCGCTGGGGAGACGGCGAGGGCGCGGCCTGGCGTCGCCCCCCGCTGGATGGCGGCCGGTTGCCACTGGCGGCGCCTCGTCCTCCTCCCCTGCCGGTACGCAGCCGTCGGTCGAGCCGCGCCGATGGGCAGAGATCGCTGGCTTCGTCGCGAATCCAGCGTGCCAGCATCGCCGGCCCGGCATCGCTCTTGACCTCTTGCAGCCAGACGTCCAACTCCTGGGCCAGCGCGCCTGCGGTGATCTGTCGTTCGGCGGCTGGCTTGCGCAGGGCCTGCATGACGATGCGATCGAGAATGGGGGGCACGGACGGGTTGGCGGCTGACGGGGGTTCGGGCTGCTCGTGCACGATCCGGCGCATGACCGCGTGTCGGCTCAGGCCCAGGTAGAGGCGCGTGCGTGCCAGCAGCTCGTAAAGCACCACGCCCAAACCGAAGATGTCGGCCCGGTGGTCCAGGTCGACGCCGGTGATCTGTTCCGGCGAGAGGTACCCAGGTTTGCCCTTGATGATGCCCGTTCTGGTGGTCTCTGCGCGATTCCTGGCCCGTGCCAGGCCGAAGTCGGCCACCTTCACGTCGCCGTGAATCGAAAGCAGGATATTGTCCGGCGCCACGTCGCGATGAACCAGGTGCAGGGCCTCGCCGCTGACCGGATCCTCCAAGCCATGGGCGTGATGCAGCCCTTCGGCGGCCCGGGCGACGACCCACGTGGCCAGGTCCAGTGGTAGGGGCCGTGCCACGTCGACGCCGCGCGCGTGCAGATTCCACAGATCGAGCCCGTCGACGAACTCCATGGCGATGAAATAGGTCTCGTCCACACGCCCCAGGTCCAGCACCTGGACGATGTTTGGATGCTGTAGCAACGAGGCGATCCGGGCCTCGTCCAGGAACATGCGTACCGAGCTGGCCTCTGCAGCGATCTCGGGCAGCAGCCGCTTGATGGCCACTTCACGCGAGAACCCCGCGACTCCGACCCGACGGGCGAGAAAGAGTTCGGCCATGCCGCCCGTCGCCAACGGACAGACCAATTCGTACGAGCCGTACCGCCGCGCGTCCAATGTGGCCTCCATGGCATGGTATCGCATGAGGGCGCCTCGGGTTGCAACGCGATTTCGGGGCTCGATTCGGGTAGGCGCCGGCCGCCCATGGCCCCTTCAGTCTCCCTCACTTGTGGCCCGGCTGTGGCGCGGCCACACTGGCCCCATGGAGGAGACCAGGACCAACAAGTGGGCGATCATCGGTGCGACCGGTCGCCTGGGCCGCTCACTCTGCCGAGCGCTGGGCCACGAGCGCGTGCGCGGCATGGCCCGTCAGGCCCCGGCGGAGTCGCAGTCTTTTGAACGCTTCGTGGCCGCGGACCGGCGCGATCCCGGGGCGCTGTCGGACCTGATGCAGGGGGCCGACCTGATCGTCGACCTCTGTGCTCAGGACGCCTCGGATGCCGCCCCCCTGATCGAGGCCATGCTCGGTTGTCAGTCGCCGCCGCGCCGCCTGATCTTCGCCTCATCGCTGGCCGAACGTGCCGTGACGCGTTGGGTCGAGCCCGAAGCAGACATGGGCGCCGATCCACCGCTGGAGGATGAGTACGGCCTCGGTAAGCGCGCTGCCCGGCTGGCCTACCAATCGCAGCTCTCCGTACCGGTGCTGACCCTGCTCCTGCCGCAGCTGCTCAGCGAGGACGATCCCGACGCCCGCGAGCGGCGCTACCTGGACGATGCCCGTAGTCTGGGCATGGCGTTGCTGCCAGGAACTGGTCGACAACATCCGGCCCTGGCGACCACCGCGGGCGTCGCGGACGCGATCGTGGCGTTGGCAGCCCACCCCGGCGCAGCCGACGAGGTGCTGCATCTGGTCCCACCGACCGGACCCGACGTGATCACCCTGGTCGAGGCGCTGTTGACGGGTGCCGGCCTGCCGACGGCCTGGCAGAGACACGACGATTCGACGTGGCGCGGCCCTCATAGCGGCGCCGATGAGCGGGTGAATGACGGTCGCTTCAGAGAGTTGCTGCCAGGCTTCGAGTGGCCCGATCCCAGGGCTGCCATGGCCGCTCTGGGCGCGTTTCTGGCCGCGTCATCGCCGCACTGATCTGGTGTCGCCGGACACTATCAGCGCCGCCGGACGCCCCCGCTACTCCTGGCCGATGCCCTCTTCGACGTTCTGCAGTTCGATGAACGCGCCTTCGCCCGCCGGCGAGAACTTCACCAGGGGCACGGTGGCCAGCAGGAAAGCGACCTCCGCTTCGGAGCGGCGCCGGGTGTAGGTACGCGTGGACAGGTCGAAGAAGGTGCGCCCGTCGTCGACGATCTCGCCAGCGTCGTGCACCGCCACCAGGGCGCCGGTGTGCTGGGGATGATCGCGCTCGAATTCGGCGATCAGCTCACCCATATGAGTCACCTTCTCGGCCACAGTGCGCTCGACGAACTGGGTGCCGATCTTGTCGGTGAGATCCTTGGCCGGCGAGCCGGCGTAGATGTGGTTGGGCAACATATCCCGGGTCACCACCGAGCCCACCAGGGCCATGGACCGGGCGCCGACGCTGACGGGCGAGACGATGCAATGACCCACGAGCCAGGCGTCCTTGCCCACGTGCATGTACTTGTGGGAGTAGAAGCGGCTGCCCTCGACGATGTCGCCGAACTGGATGTGGGTCCACAGCTGGCTCTGGGCGCCGACGCCGACGTTGTCGTCGATGTCGAGTCCGCCGCTGGAGTCCAGCACGCAATCACCGCCGATCCAGCAGTTGCGGCCGATCTGCAGCGGCAGCTTGCCATGTAGAAAGCCGCGCATGTGGAGCTTGCTGTAGTCGCCCAGGCGAAACTCCGGCGTCAGAATGCGGGTCTCCCGTCCGATGAAGCTGTAGTCGCCCAGCACCACCCGCTTCGCTGGCCCGCCCTTGCCGGTGATCACGACGCCAGGCTCGACGACGACGCCCTCGCCGATGATCAGTTCGTCGGCTTCGATTGTGCCCTCGATTCGGGTCTCCCTGGTCATGCGCTCTCTCCATGTGCGGCGGTCGAGGCCGCGCTCTCCGGTCCGGATGACTCTGCATCCGAGCGATTCGCATTGTCGGCTTCGCTGGTCTCGCTCGCCGCCGATCGTGGCCCTCTGACCCGTTCGGCGACCTGGTATTGCGGCGGTCGAAGCGCGCCGAAGTACAGCCGCCCCAGGTATTCGCCGATCAGGCCCAATGCAAGCAACTGTGCACCGCCCAAGGCCGCGATTGAAAAGGCAAGAAATGCGAAACCCGGGACCACCGAACCCCACAACAACCAGTTGGCGATCACGAAGATGGCGATCGCCGCAGCGAATAGCACCGACAGCAAGCCCAGGTACGAAGCCAGACGCAGTGGGGCGATGCTGAAGCCAAATGCCAGGTTGCCCAGGTGACGAACCAGACGCAGCAGCGTGTAGCCCGATCGGCCGGCGGCTCGCGGCTGCTGGCGGGTGGTCACGGCCTGCACCGGCGCCCCGGCCCAGCTCAACAGCACATCCATCGCCACGTGTGGGTGGCGGTAGCTCGCGAACGCGTCGCGGAATTCCAGCGGGAAGGCGCGAAAAGCGCTCAACTTGTGCGCATCCTCAACGCTCAGAAAGCGCGCCAGCATTGCCTTGGTCGTGCGCGAACTGAAGTTGCGGAAGAGGCCGAATTGCAGCACCTCGGCGACACCACAGGCCAGGCAGTCACCGTCCCGGGCGGCGTCGACCAGGGCCGGCACATCGGCCGGGCTGTGCTGCAGGTCCTCGTCCATGGTCACGCAGATCCGACCGCTGGCCTGGCGGATGCCGAGCAGCAAGGCCGCGTGCTGGCCGACGTTCTTGCGCAGGCGGATCGCGCAGACCTGCGGCAAGCGCTCGGCGAGCTCTCGGGCCACCTGCCAGCTGCCGTCCACAGGTCGGTCGCAGATCAGCAGCAGCTCCCAACTCCAATCTCGTTCGGCGAACACCGCTGCCAGCTGCTCGGCGAGCGGGGTGATGGTCGCCGCGCCGCCGTAAACGGGCACCACGACCGAGACATCGGGACGATTGACCATGGTCGCTGTCGGGCTCCTCGCATTCATCACCGCCAGCGGAGCGGCTCGACGATGGGTTGCCAACCATGCCGCAAAAGATCCATGTGGGTCCGCGATGGCCCCGGTGGCGGCACGAGTTCACCAAGCGTGTACCAGCGTTTGCAGCGTTCGGCCAGTGGACGAGTCGGCTGATCGAGCCGCTCGAACGGCCTGGCTCCGTCAGCGATTTGCGCAACATCGGCCGGCCGGCGAGACTCGTGGCGTGGACGTGCCGACCCCGTTGCTGTTCGCCATCATCGTCGCCTGGGGCGCCTGTTGGGGGTCGTTCCTCAATGTGGTGATCTATCGCCTGCCCAACAACATGAGCGTCGCCAGCCCGCCGTCTCACTGTCCGGCATGCAAGGCGCAGGTGCGCGCCTGGCAGAACATCCCTGTGCTCTCGTGGGCGTTTCTCGGTGGCCGCTGCGCCAACTGTCGGGTGGCGATCTCGCTGCGCTATCCGGCGGTAGAGATGGTCACCGCTGCGCTGGCATTGGCGGTGGCGATGCCCTGGGTGACCGCCATGGTTCAAGGGGACCTGACGTTCGCCGAAGCCGGCGGTGGCCTGGTGGCCGAGCACGCCTTTGTATTCGCCCTGATCGCCATCGCCCTGATCGATGCCGACACCTTCATGGTGCCGGATTCCCTGAGCCTGCCGCTGCCGCTGCTTGGCATTGGCCTGGCGTTCTGGCTCGGCGACGCGCGCGGCGTGTCCTGGCAACAGGCCGCCTCGGGCGCCCTGGCAGGCGGTGGCGGTCTGCTGGCCGTACAGCTGGGCTACGCCGCGTTGACCGGCCGTGAAGGCCTGGGCACGGGAGACGTCAAGTTGATGGCCGGCCTCGGCGCGTGGTTGGGCATCCAGGCCTTGCCGCTGGTTCTGCTGGCGGCTGCCATCCAGGGTCTGGCCTTCGCTGGCATCCTCACCGCGGTACAACGACAACGCGTCGTGGAGGAGCGGGGCCTGGCCAGCATGCGTCATCTTGCCCTGCCTTTCGGCCCCTTCCTGGTCCTGGCTGGTCTGCAGTGGCTGCTGCTCCATCGGCGCCTCGCCCCCGTGGTCGAGGGCTGGTTCGGGGGAGGCTGAGCCATGGGGCTGCGGGGCCGAGTCTTCTGGTTGTGGGCCGGACTGCTGACGGCCTGCCTGGCCGGCCTGGCCTGGGTGGCCGGTGGCCTGCTCAACCAGGCGATGGCCGAAGCTGCCTCCCTGGCCGCCGCCCGGCCCGAGGTGGCTCAGAGGCTGCGCGAAGCCGTCGCCGCTGCCGAGAACGTCACCTGGTTGGCGGCGGCGGCGTTGCTGGCCCTGGCCCTGGGTTTGATGGTGGCCGTCCTGCGGCCCTGGCTCTTCGGCCCGTTGCGCTCGCTGGAGCGGCAACTGGAGCGGGATCGCAGCCTGGATTCGCAACAAGGAGATCTGCTGGCGCGGGTCGAGGCCACCCTGATCAGCTACCGTGCCCGGCTTAGCGCGCAGGCACGCGACCGCGAAGGGCAGCTCGACGTGGTCGACGCCTACCGCGCCACGGCCAGCCAGGCACAGGAGCGCCTCGCCGCCGCAGATCGGTTGACCATCGCCGGCCAGTTGGCCCTGGGCGCCGCCCACGAGGTCGGCGGCCCGCTGTCCATCGCCGTGGTCTGCATGGACAGCCTCAAGGGCCTGGCCGACGCCACCGACCCCGAGGCGATGGCCGCCCGCCAGCGCTACAGGGAGCAGGCGCTCGAGGCCCTGGAGCGCGTCGACGGGCTGCTGCGCGACCTCAGCGCTTTCGGTCATCCCGAACAACCCGGCACCGACACACCGGCGCCCATCGGCCAACTGCTGGCGCGAATCCTGCGCCTGGGTCGACTGCACAAGCGATGTCGCTCGGCCACCATCGAACTCGCGGTCGAGCCAGCCGCGGGCACAGCCTGCGCCCGCATCCGCCCGCGGCACCTCGAGCAGGTCATCCTCAACCTGCTGATCAACGCCGCCGACGCCACCGAAGGCGCCGGCACCGTGGAGATCGCCGTCCGGGTCGACGCCGGCCGGCTGCACATCGCGGTCCAGGACGACGGGCCGGGGGTGTCTGAGACGCTGCGACAACAGGTCTTCGCGCCCTTCTTCACCACCAAGGCACAGGGCCATGGATCCGGCCTCGGTCTGGCTGTCAGCCGGCGTCTCATCGAAGAGGCGGGCGGGCGCCTGGAGTTGTTGACGTCCGGTTCGGAAGGTGCGCGCTTCGAAATCGACCTGCCCGAGGCCCCCCTGGAGGATCCCTCCGTGCCGTGATTTCGGGGCCTTCTTCATTGACCGCGCACCACTGCTCTGCTACAAGCCCTGGGTCCGCCGACCGACGGGTCGGCTTGATGGCGATAAATCATCCTGAATTCTGCTGGTTACGGTCGTTTTTCGGCGCCATTGTCAGCGGAATCGGGGCGGTCCCCAGGGGATCGCAGCACAGGAGCGCCACATGTGGAACTGGGCACCTGGCCTGATGAACGCGGCACTGCGCCTGGCGCAGGCCGATCCTGTTGCGCCCGGCAGCGCGCCTGTCGCCGAGGCGGCCGGTGCGGCAGCCAATGGCGCCGCCCAAGGTGCTGGCGGCGGCATGGCCTTCCAGCAGATCCTCATCTTTGTCGCCATCTTCGCGGTATTCTGGCTACTGGTCCTGCGCCCGCAGCAGAAGAAAGCCAAAGAGCATCGAACCTTCGTCGAGGCTCTGAAGATCGGCTCCCGCGTGGTGACCAACTCCGGCATCTTCGGCAAGGTGACGCACATCGACGGCAACGAGGTCAAACTCGAGATCGCCGACAAGGTCGTCATCCGCGTGCTGAAGAACCAGGTCGCAGGACTCGAGGCGAACGCCGATCAGGCGGTCGCCAACTCAGGCGGACGTTGACCGTCCTGGCCATCCGGCCGGGATCGAATACGCCGCAATAGCGGGCGATCGTCGCCTGCGTCCCCAGCCCGGGCCAACAGCGCGCCCGGGAGAGCGAGTGGCAGATGGAAAAGAAGCGCAATTGGAAGGCATGGTTCGTGATCGTGCTGACGGTAGTCGCCGTCCTGCAGACCGTACCGACCTTCGTCGATGACCTGCCGGACTTCTACCGGTCCATCTTCGACCAGCAACTCAGCTACGGACTCGACCTCAAGGGCGGTCTCGAGCTGAAGTACACGGTCGATTACAAGAAGGCGATCAACGACAACACCGGCAAGCTGCGCGACTCCCTGCGCGAGCGCCTGGTGGACGCCCGGGCCAAGAAGGACGGCAAGGAAGGCGCCACGCTGACCGACCAGGAACGCGTCGACATGGGCAAGAGCTACATCGTCAAGCGGACCGCGTTCAACGCCCTTGAGGTGACCTTCACCGAGCCGGCCGACGCGGCCCTGCTGGACGAGGAGATGGTCGACACCATCGACCTGCGCTTCGAACTGCGCGCCGAAGACGGCACAGCCACTCTCTTCCTGCCCGACAAAGCCGTCGGCGAGATTCGCAATGACATCGTCGAGCAGACGGTCTCCGTCATCCGCAAGCGCGTCGACGCATTCGGCCTGGTCGAGCCCGACGTGCGCCGCAGCGGCGACGCGGACATCGACGTGCAGCTGCCCGGTCTGAACGAGCGCCAGATGAAGACGGTGCGTGAGAAGATCGGCCAGGCGGCCCTGCTGACCTTCCGGATGGTGGTGCAGGACGCCAAGGTCTTCGATGACCAGAAGGCGGCACTGGATACGTGGAAGTCGCAGAACGTCGAGAAGGCCAAGACCCTGGAGTGGCAGGCCAGCCAGCGCGGCGCCTTCCTGAAGAGCCAGCGCAAGTCCGAGATCATGGCCTTCGTCAAGACGCTGACGGTGCCCGACCACGTGATCATCGGCTACGAGTACGTCGAGGAGAAGGATCCCATCAGCGGCGAGGTGCAGGCCACCTACTACCGAACCTACAACCTGCAGGGCAACGCCCCGCTCACAGGCGACAACCTGACCCGTTCGGCGGTCGGTTATGGCGACAAGGGCGAGCCGGTCGTGAACCTGGAGTTTGACAGCCGCGGCACCCGCATCTTCGGCGACCTGACCGAAAAGAACGTCGGCAACCTGATGGCCATCCTGCTCGACGGCGACGTCTCCTCGGCGCCGGTCATCCGCGAGCGCATCGGCGGCGGCCGCGCTCAGATCACCCTCGGCGGTGGTCGCTCCGTCGCCCAGCAGATGGAAGAGGCCCGCGCCCTGGTCACCGTGCTCAACAATGGCGCCTACAAGGCCCCGGTGATCAAGGTCCACGACATCGAGGTTGGCCCCTCGCTGGGTCGCGACGCGGTCCGCTCGGGCGTGTTCTCGATCATCCTGGGCTTCCTGTTGGCCTTCGGCTTCATGCTGGTCTACTACAAGAAGGCCGGACTGGTCGCCAACGTCGCCCTGCTGCTCAACCTCGTGCTGGTGCTGGCCGCCCTGGTCAGCTTCAACGCGGCGCTGACGCTACCGGGCATGGCTGGCATCGTGCTCACGGTCGGCATGGCGCTGGACGCCAACGTGCTGATCTTCGAGCGCATACGCGAGGAGTTACGGCACGGTAGATCCGTGCGCAACGCCCTCGATCTCGGCTATGGCAAGGCCTTCTGGACCATCTTCGATGCCCAGATCACCACCGCCATCGCCGGCGCTGTGCTGATGCAGTACGCCAGCGGCCCCATGTACGGCTTCGCCGTGACCCTGCTGGTCGGCATTCTCTGCTCGATGTTCACATCGATCTTCGTCACGCGCGTCATCTACAACCACCTGCTCGACAGCGGCAAGCTCGAAGAGCTGTCGATCTAGGGGGAACTCGATGGAATTTATCAAACCAGGCTCTACCTGGGACTTCATCGGCCGGCGGCGCATCTTCTTTGCGCTCTCTTCCATGGCCGTTCTCACCGCCCTCGTCTTCCTGGCCGTGCTCGGCTTCAACAAGGGCATCGACTTCAAGGGCGGCACCAAGATCGT
>CAYTLW010000006.1:0-75402 GCA_964438735.1 uncultured Enterobacteriaceae bacterium
AAAACGACGTTTTTCGGGCCGAGGGGGCTTCCGGAAGCCCCCTTGCTTCTAGTGAGTGCAATGCCGTTTCGTTTACGCATCTTGTCTACTCCAAGGGTGGGCCCGGATGGGGCGAGCGGCGCCAGGGTACACGCTGCGCTTTGGTGCCGCCACTTGCGGGGGCGTAGATGCCGCAAATCGTGCTTCAACAGCCGGTGCTGGGGCAGTTCTGTACGCCGCAGGAGCCGAGGTTGACCAGCTTGCTATTGGACAGGTGCTTGAGCACGCAGGACTCCTCGCACTTGTTGTCGCCGCCGCACTTGCACACGCAGATGCCGACCTCGTTCAGCGCTGACAGGCAGCCACCGTCGGACTGGCAGGCGGCCTTCTGGCTGCCGCACTTCTGCTGCAGGCAGCTCCACGCCGCTTTGGCGCCGTTGTTGCAATCGATCGGGCAGTTGGCGCTGGATTCACCACCCGAACAGGTCTCATCGCCGCACTTCGCCGGCCCGCCACAGTCCTTGGGGCACGAAGCCGGGCTCTCCGGCGATACGCACTTGCCATCGCCGCAGACGGGTTTGGGGGCGCAGTCGGCCGGGCAGGTGGCGGCGTTCTCCGGTGTGGTGCACTTGCCGTCGCCGCAGACGGGTTTGCTGGCGCAATCGGTCGAGCAGTTGGTCGGCGTCTCGCCCGGGCCGCACTTGCCGTCGCCGCAGATGGATGTGCCCGCCCCCTGGTAGCACTCGGTCAGGCCGCACTTGGCCAGCGCTTCACCCGGCGGGCTGGCGGCAAAAACCGCCACGCAGGTGCTCAGGTTGCTGCAGGGCGACTTGAAGCCGCAGCCGGCGAAGCAGTTCATGGACGAATTGACGCCGACCCGGCACGAAGCGTTGGCCATGCAGGCATCGACCTGGCTGCTGCACTTGCCCTGCAGGCATTGCCAGATGGCCTTGGCCTCCGGTTTGCAGTCGATGGCGCAGCTGCTGGCGGTCTCGGCGCCGCCGCATTGACCGTCGCCGCAGGGATCGGGCGGTGGGCCGCAGTCGCCCGGGCAGGTGCTGGACGATTCGGGTGCCTCGCAGAGTCCATCGCCACAGGAGGGCGTGCTGCCGCTGTCGGTGGGTGGCGAGCCAGCGTCCGCCTTGCCGGCGTCGGTCTTGCCCGCATCCGGCGTCGAGGCAACGTCTTGAACCCGGCCGCCTCCTGCGTCGAGGCCGGATCGTCCGGCATCGACGACCCTGCCAGCGCCGTCAGCCACCTGGCTGTCGCCTGTGGACGTGCCCACGTCGCCCACGGTCTGGTCGCTCCAGCCAAAGGGCGCATCACCGGCGGGCGCTACATCGCCACCGCTCAACGGCAGGTCGGAGTTGCCGCACGACGATGCGACGGCCAGCGCCGCCAGCGCCGCCAGCGCCGCCAGCCAGCCCCGATGGCTTCTCATCCGGCTCGAGCTAGTTATTCCAACCATTGGCCTTGGAATCGAGGTCGTCGACGAATTCAAGGCCGCTCGGCAGCTTCAGGCTGTTGTTGTAGAAGGCCATGTAGAGCGACCGCGTACTGCCGCCATAGCTGCTCGTATTGTAGTTGCACGAACCGGCGATGAAGATGACCGTGCTGGTGCGATTGGCCGGAATCGTGATGCTGTGGTTGCTGTTATGGCTCGGCCCGTAGGTGCTGCCACCGCTCTCCCAGACCTCGCTGCCGTTGATGGCGATGGACGCGCGCTCGCCCCAGCCGCCGTAAGCGGTGCGATACCAGTAGACCTTCCAGGTCACGTTCGACTTGGTGCTGTTGCGCACGCGGAAGAGCGCGCCCACATGCTTGCTGTTGGTCGACGAGTAGGAGCGCCACTCGTTGGCGTACACCGTGGCGTTCATCAGCGTGCCGATATTCGGCCCGCGGCGGACGAAGAGGGTGCGCAGGATGTCGGTGGTGGACGAGATCTGCTTGGCGCGGGCGTTGCCGTCGCCCCAGTTGGACGGGTTGACGCCGCCAAACATGGCGGTGTTGTTGCCCGCGTACCAGCTGTGGGCCGAGCTGTGGGTGCTCCACACGCCCCAGCGGTAGGTGGCGCCCGAGCTGCCCAACTTCTTCCACGAGGAGCCATTGCAGACCTGGACCTGGTCGTTGTGGTAGCGCAGCGTGCCCTTCTTGCCGGCATCGCAGGGGCCGTTGCTCGAGCCGAGCATGATCTCGGCGCCCGCGCCCGGTTTGCCGGCAGCGACGACCTTGCCGGTGATCACCAGGTCGCCTTTGACCAGCACCTTGTTATTGGACAGCGTGTGCAGGTTCACGCTCCACTTGTTGATCGCGCCGTCGGCCTTGTTGTCCTTGAAGGCGTGATCGATCACGTGGATGCGCCACTTACCCTTGGGGTTCTTGCCGATCCACTTGGTCAGGTCGCCGGTGATGGTCTTGGTGGGTGAGGGGTACGTGGCCACCAACTTGTTGCCGGCCTTGTCCTTGTTCCACAGCAGGTATTTCTGGTTGAGCGGGTCGTAGACGGTGACCTCGACGGTGTCCATCTTCGAGTTGGTGATGTCGACGCTGATGGTCAGGTCTTCGGCCGAGCCCAGGTCGGGCACGTCGATGGTGTCGGCCACGCCCACCGGGTTGTTGTCCGGGATAGGGATCGGCACCTTGTTGCTGGCGATGGTGTCGGTGAAGTTGTTGCTCATGACGCCGTTGGAGACGTTCTTCAGCCCATCCGGCGGCAGCGCGCCGGCCGTGCTCACGCAGATCAGGCTGCCTTGCTGGTCGATGCCGCTGACCACCTTGCCCTTGGGGCAGGATGCGGCCGCGACGCCAACACCGGTGAGTCCGGAGCCGTCGCCAACAAACTTCTGCGCCGACACCGTGCCGCCCTGGATGGTCTGGGCGTTGAACGAGCCCGCCTGGATCTTCTGCGCCACGACGGTGCTCGCCTTGACGGCGTTGCCGCCCATGTCGAGGTCACCGTCGACCTTGATGGCGCTCAGCTTGACGCAGCCGGTGCAAGCCAGCCCGCCAGCCGTTGCGGCGTAGGCTGAAAACGGCACCGCGTGCAGCTTCTGTTTGGGCAGGGCGGGGTCGTTGCCCACCTTGACCGACAGCCACGCCTTGCCCTTGGCGGCCAGCACATCGGCGTCCAGGGGTTTGGCCGAGCCCAGCGCCCAGGCGAACTGGCCCTTGGTCACGTCCACGTTCACCGGACCTTCCTGCCAGAAGTCCTGTAACGCCTTGTCGTCGTCGAAGAGCGCGAAGCTGATCTGGTACTTGCCGTCGGGCGCCGGGTTGCCCGCGGCGCTGCGCAGGAAGCCCTCGAAGAGCACCGTGGTCGGTGCCGCGAGCGCTGCCGCCGGCGCAAGCAACAGCGCGACGAGGGCTACGCTCAGCCCGGTTCGACGCCAGCTCGAAGCCTGACTGCTGTGGCTGTTCATGTCCTGCCTCCATCCCCAGAGCGCGACAATGCGCGCCGCCGCGGCTGTCGCCACGGATCTTCGCTCTAGAAAAAGCCTGCCAGCCAGGCGTAGAAGCCCGACTCCATCTTGTTCTGCGCGCCCGCTTGCGCTGCCGGTCCGGCCGCCGCGCTGGCCCCTACGCTGCCGCGCATGACCAGGTTGCCCACCTTGCCGCTGATGGCGCCGCTGGCCGCGTGTCCGAACACCAGCGTAGGCCCGCAGGCCGGGTCGACCTTGCCGTCGCAATCATCGTCGACCAGTTTGCCGTCGATCTTGTTGCCGCAGACCTCCTTGGGCTCCGGCTTCACCTCGCCGATGCAGGCGGTCAACGTGCCGTCGGGTTTGCAGGTCTGCAGGCCAGCCTTGCACTTGCCGACGCCCGCCGTCCCCGCAGGACCGGCGTAGCAGGGCACGTCCTTGCCCTGAGCGGAGACGTTCTGGCAGCCCTTGCCGGCATCGCAGGTGTCGACCGTGCAAGCCACCTTGTCGTCGCAGTCTTTGGCCGCACCGGGCACGCAAGCGTACTTGCCGGTCTTGGGATCGGCGCCGCACTTGTCGCCCTGAGTGCAGACGTTCTTGTCATCGCAGGAGATGGCCAGGTTCTTGGTGCTGCACTTGCCGGTTTGCTTATCGCAGGAGTTGCCGGTGCACATGTTGCCGTCATCGCACTTGACCAGCGTGGCCTCGTCGACCACGCACTTGCTGGCGCCACCGACCTGCTTGCAGATCAGCGTTCCATTGCAGAGGTCGCCATCTTCGAGTTTTTTGCAGTCGTCATTGACCTTGCAGACGCAGAGATCGCCGCCCGCTTTGCAGAAGCCGGAGTCGCATGCATCCGGCCCACTGCAGGGGTCGCCATCTTCGCAGGGCGTGGCGTTCAATGACTCGTTCTTGCACCCGGACTTGGGGTCGCAGGTGTCTTTGGTGCAGTCGTTGGCATCGTCGCACTTGTTGGCCTCGCCACCGGTGCACTTGCCGCTGATGCAGATGCTGGAGGTCGTGCAGGGATTGCCATCATCGCAGGACTGCGCGTCGGCCACCGAGCCGTGGGTGCACCCGGTCTTGGGGTCGCAGGTGTCGGTGGTGCAGGGGTCGCTGTCGTCGCACTTGTTGGGTTTGCCCTGGCAGACCTCGCCGTTGCATTTGGTCTCCACGCTGCACGGATCACCGTCGTCGCAAGGGAAGCCGTCCTTGGCGGTGTACTTGCACTTGCCCGTCGACGACAGGCACACGCCGGTGGAGCAGGCGCCGCCCGAGTCGCACGCCTTCTGCTTGCCGGAGGTGCAGACGCTCTTGCCGCTGCCCTTGTCCAGGGTGCAGCTGTCGTTGACCGTGCACGGATTGTCATCGGCGTTGCAGGGCACGTTGTCGGCGGCCTCGTACAGGCAGCCCTTGTCGGCCTTGCAGACGTCGGTGGTGCACGGATTCTGGTCGTCGCAATCCTTCGCCTTGCCCGGCGTGCAGCTGCCGTCGGTGCAGACATCGCCTTCGGTGCACATGGAGTTGTCGTCGCAGGGCCCGGTCTTGTTCGAATTCAAGCAGCCTGCGTCGCCGCCGCAATCGTTGAGCGTGCAGTCATTGTCGTCCTCGCAGGTCGTCTCGTCGGTCTCGGCGTCGCAGTCGTTATCCTTGCCGTCGCAGGATTCAGGCTCGGGTTCTTTGGCGATGCAGCCGGTGAGTCCGCCGTTGGGTGGTGCGCCCTCCTTGCCCTTGGCCAGGCAGATGCGCTCGCCCTGGCAGACCGCATCGCCGATGGTCTTGGTGCACGTGGTCGACCACTCCTGCTCCAGAGCGACCTTCGAACAGGCGCAGGAGCCGACCGTCAATACGCACTGGGCGACGGTCTCGCCGGTGACGTCGACCGCCTCCTTGTCGCACTTGTAGTTGGCCGGGCAATCGGACTGCTCCAGGCAGGTCGTGCCGCAGAACGCGCCGATGGCGCCACGATCGACGCACTTGGCGCCCTTGTGGCCGGTGGTCTGGCAGATCGCGTTGTTCTTGCACGGCGCGCAGATGTTGCCGAACTGGGGCACGCAGATGCTGGCGCCGTCCACGCCACCGGCGGTGACACATTTGTAGCCATCCGGGCAGTTTTCGGTGCAGCTCTTGGTGCAGATCTGACCACCGGGCGAGTCGATGCAGTGGCCAGCCTCGCAGTCGCTGTTCTGGCTGCAGGGGCAGCCGAAGGTTGTGCAGCTCGGACCCGTATCCGACGTGGGCACATCCGGCGTCTCCACCACGTCCGGCGCGATGTCCACTTCCACATCGGGCTCATCGGAGGTGTCTTCGGCGTCCTTGTTGAAGTTCGGGCCGCTCGTATCGTCGGGCAGGCTGACGCCAGCGTCCTTCTCTTCGCCGTCTTCGCCGCAGGACGACAGGCCGACTGCCAGCGCCAGAGCGAGCACGATCGACAGCCGGCGCCAGGGGGTTGCGGTCTGCAGCAGGGAGGCGCGCATGGGTGATCTCCAGCCGGCGGTTCCTGGCGAGCTCTACCGCCTGCACTCAGCGGCACAAGGTACAGGAATCGTGGGGAGTTGCAAAAACGTACAGCGGCGCTCGCGCGCGCGGGCCAAAAACGCCCCCGGGAGTGCGGTGTTGCGCCGCACTCCCGGGTTTGTCATCGGATTGGATCAACCGTCGCAGAGAAGGTTCTTATCCCAGCAGCAGTCCTTGAGGGCCGCGCACTGCGAATCACACTGGCAGGCGGCCTTGCTGTCGTACTTGCCGCACTTGCCCAGGCAGCTGCCCTTGTCGGCCGTGCAGGAAGACTCGCCGCTCTGGAGTTGGCCGTCGCCGCAGGCCACCTTGGAACCGCCGAAGCCCACCTTGACGTTGACCCACTGGCAGACCTTGGACTTGTTCCGGATGCGCATGTAGCCCCAACCGGTCTCGTTGGTGGTGCCGGGCGCGTTGACGGAGAAGTCGATGGTGCCCTTCTTGGCCAGCTTGCAGCAGCCGTTGGGCGAGCTTGAGCTGACGACGTAGTTGGTCGACTTGGTCGTGCCGGCCGGACAGCTCACCGGCGCGCAGTTCTTGCCGGAGCCGCCGTTGTTGCAGCGGTAGTAGCCGCACACCTCGAGATCTTCCGAAGCCGTCCAGTCCAGGTAGACCCGCGGGTCGGACAGGATGCTGGAGTCGGCGATGGACCACTTGAAGTAGTCGGAGTCATAGGTGGTCTTGAAGTGCACATCCGGGTCGATGACGATGGCCTTGCTGCTGTCCTTGTAGGTGCCCAGGTTGTAGGCGGACGTGGTGCTGAAGCCGCCCTCGTATTTGTCCGACAGGCCACAGATCTTGCCGCCGCTGCCGACTGTCTTGCAGATGCCGGGCACCGTGGTCGAGGTCACCGAGCAGATCTGCGACGACGTGCAGTTCTTGAAGATCGTCCAGCCGGTCCAGTTCTTGTTGCTGCTGCTGCTGGAGCAGGTGGTGCTGCTGCCGGTGCAGCCCTTGTACGACTTGCGTACCAGCACATTGCCACTCTGGCTGGCGCTGGAACATTTGTACTGGGTGTCGATGACCGACGACGAGCACTTGGTGGTCTTGGCGGCGTACGTACCCGCAGAGGTGCAGCAGGTGCTGTTGGGCGTGCACTGCGTCTGCGACTTGCTGCCGAAGGTCAACTTGACGGTGACCTCCTGGCAGATGTTGGACGCATTGCTGAAGCGCAGGTAGGCCCAGCCGCTCTCGTTGGTCGTGCCGGGCGCGCCCGGGTTGAACGCGAAGCTGCTCTTGGTGGCCGTCTTGCAGCAACCGTTGGGATTGGTCGAGCTCACCGAGAAGCTGAACGTCGGTGTCGTGCCCGCCGGGCAGGACTGCTTGGAGCAGTTCTTGCCGCCGGCGCCCTTGTCGCAGCGGAAGTAGCCGCAGACCTTGACCTGGTCGGCGCCCGTCCACTCCACGCCCACCTTGGGATCGGTGAGGTTGAATTTGTCGTTGATGTGGTACTTGAAGTACTCGAAATCATACTTCGAATCGAAGTGGACCTTGGGGCTGATGTACTTGGCCGCCGAGGTGTCGTCGTAGTTGCCCAGGTTGTAGGCCGAGCTCACCGACGTGCTCTTGTCGTACTTGTCGAACTTGCTGCAGAGCGGCGACACGGCGGGCTTGCAGGTGCCCGGGGTGGTGGTCGAGGTGACGCTGCAGACCTCGGAGGACGAGCACTTCTTGTAGCTGCTCCAGCCGGACCACGCCCAGTAGGTCGACAGGCTCGAGCAGTAGGTGCTGGTGCCGACGCAGCCCGGATGGGCGGTGCGCTTGAGCACCGAGGCGCCCTTGAGGCTGCTGGAGCACTTGTACTCGGTCTTCATCGTGTTGGTCTTGCACTTGGTGTTCTTGCTCGAGTACGTGCCCGCGCTGGTGCAGCAGGTCGTATTGGGCGTGCACTGTGTCTGCTGCTTGGCGCCGAAGACCGTCTTGATCTTGACGTACTGGCAGACAGGACCGGCGTTGGTGGCGCGGAAGTAGACCGTGCCCGTCTCGTCGGTGGTGCCGGCGGCGTTGGGATTGAACGCCAACGTAGCCTTCTTCGAGGTCATGCAGCAGCCGTTGGGGCTGACGCTGCTGACCAGGAAGTTGGTCGAGGTGGCGGTGCCGGCGGGGCACTTCACGGGCGCGCAGTTCTTGCCGCCGGTGCCCTTCTTGCAGCGATACCAGGCGCAGAGCGAGACCTTCTCGGCGGTGCCTTCGAACTCCACGTGCACCTTGGGATTGGTCAGGTTGGTTTTGTCGGCGATGTTGTAGCGGAAGTAGTCGCTGTCGTACTTGCTGTAGAAGTGCACGTTGGGCGACATCAGCTTCGCCGCCGAGCTGTCGTCGAAGGCGCCCAGGTAGTACGAGTTGGTGGTCGACTTCGATCCGATCTCGTACTTGTCGTACTTGCCGCAGGTGACGTCGCTGGCGGTCTTGCAGGTGCCGGGCGTGTTGATGGAGGTGACGCTGCAGACCTGCGAGCTGGTGCAGTTCTTGAAGATCGTCCAGCCGGTCCAGGAGTAGTTACTCGACGAGATGGAGCAGTAGGCGCTGGAACCGATGCAGCCGCGATAGGCGGAGCGTCGCATCACGTTGCCGCTCTT
Organism: uncultured Enterobacteriaceae bacterium; assembly: GCA_964438735.1. Lineage (GTDB taxonomy): Bacteria > Myxococcota_A > UBA9042 > UBA9042 > UBA9042 > CAYTLW01. The sequence continues at coordinate 8,495 of CAYTLW010000006.1, forward strand.
GGCGGAGCTGCTGCACTTGTACTCGGACTTTTCGATCTTGGTGCCGCACTTGGACTTCTGCGCCTTGATATTGCCCTTGCTGTCGCAGCAGGTGGTGTTGGGCTTGCACTGGGCCTGCGCCTTCTCGCCGAAGCTCAGCTTGATGTTGACCTCCTGGCAGATGGGCGAGGCGTTCTTGACGTTGAAGTAGACCCAGCCGGTCTTGTTGGTGCCGCTGGAGGGCACGGGCAGCCACTTCAGCTTGCCCTTGGCGGCGGTGGTGGTGACGCAGCAGCCGTTGCCGCTGGTGCTGCTGACGACCGAGCTGGTCGAGGACTTGAAGCCGGACGGGCAGGTGACCTTCTTGCAGTTCTTGCCGCCGGCGCCCTTTTCGCACCGGTAGTAGGCGCAGAGGCTGACCTTCTGGCTGGCGCTCCACTCGATCTCGACCTTGGGCGCGTACAGGTTGCTGTTGTCCATGATCTTGTACTTCAAGTAGTCCTTGTCGGTCGGCGACTTGAAGTGGACCTTCGGGTTGAGGATCTTGGTCGACGAGGTGTCGCTATACGAGCCCAGGTTGTAGCTCTTCGACGAGCTGGTGCCGCTCTCGTACTTGTCGGTCTTGAGGCAGAGGGCGTCGATGACGTCCTTGCAGATGCCCGGGATCGCCGAGTTGGACACGCTGCAGGCCTGGTGGCTGGCGCACTGCTTGTAGAGGACCGGCGTGCTCCAATTCCAGTTGCTGCTGCTGTAGGAGCAGTAGGTCGAGGTGCCGGTGCAGCCGCCATAGGCACGCGCGACGAGGACCTTGCCGCCCTTCTCGCTATCGCTGCAGGACCACTTCGACTTGAGGATCGAGGTGCCGCACTTGGTCGCCTTCTTGGCGTAGTTGCCGGTGTCGTCGCAGCACTTGGTGCCGGGCTTGCACTTCTGGTCGAGCTTGCAGATGCCGGGCGAGCCAGTGGAGGTGACCACGCAGATGTCCGTCGCGCTGCACTGCTTGTAGGTGGCCCAGGTGCTCCAGGCGTAGTTGGTCGACGAGGTGCTGCAGGTGGTGGACTTGCCGGTGCAGCCTGGGTAGGCGCGGCGTACGAGCACCTTGCCGCCCTTGGACTTGCTCGAGCACTTGAACTCGCTCTTGAGGATGAAGGTGCCGCACTTGGTCGCCTTGCTGGCGTAGCTGCCCTTGTCGTCGCAGCACTTGCTGCCGGGCTTGCACTGCTGCACCACGATCTTCTTGCACACGCCAGGCTTGGCCGCGTCGGCGACCTCACAGGTCTCACCGCCGGCGCACTTCTTGGCGGTCTGCCAGTCCGTCCAGGAGTAGTTGGACTTGGAGGTGGAGCAGGTGTTGCTCTTGCCGGTGCAGCCGCGGAAGGCCTGGCGCAGCAGGATCGACTTGCCATCGGCGGCGCATTTGTACTCGCTCGCCTTGACCACGTCGTTGCACTTGGAGGCCTTGGGCTTGATCTTGCCGGCGATGGTGTCGCAGCAGACGCCCGACTTGCAGGCGCACTTGGCCGAGATGGACCAGTCCGAGGCGCTCACCTTGCTGACGCAGCCCAGGCAGACCTCGCCTGTCTTCAGATCGCCGTCCTTGTAGCAGGAGTCGCCGATCTTGCACATGCCGGCGTTGACCTTGACGGTGCACTTGCCGGTGGCCGGATCGCAGGCCGCGGTCTCGCAGTCGCTGGACCCTTCGCAGGGCAGCTTGGCCGAGATGCACTTGTTCTCTTCGCACTGGTCGATGGTGCACTTGTTGTTGTCGTCGCAGTCGCTCTCGAAGTTGCAGCAGCCCTTGACGACCGTGTGCTTGCACTTGCCCGCGTCGCACTTGTCGGTGGTGCAGGTGTTGCCGTCATCGCAGCCGGCGTCGTCCTTGCACTCGCCGACCGCGTCATCCTTGCACACGGGCTGCTTGTCGCCCTGGGCGGTGCAGGTCTGCTTGTCGCCGCAGGTCAGGATGGTCGACCACTGGCTCCAGGACCAGTCGCCCTTGGCGCTGGAGCAGGCGGCCGTGGCCTTGCCGTCGCAGCCCTCGAAGGCCTCGCGCTTCTGCACTTCCTTGCCGTCGCACTTGTACTCGGTGGAGACCACGGCCGAGCCGCAGAGCGTGCCCGCGCCCTTGGCCGTGTTGGTGGCCGGGTCGCAGCAGGCGCCGGAGCTGCAGCAGTCCGGCTTGCTGTCGTAGCTGCAGGTGCCGGTCTTGGTGTCGCACTTGCCCGCCTTGCAGGGGTCGTTGCCGGCGCAATCGACGTCGGCCGAGCAGCAGCCGGCCTTGGCGTTGCCGGCGCACTCGCCAGCGGCGTTGCACTGGTCGCCTTCGGTACACGCGTTGCCATCGTCGCAGCTGGCGCCGGCCTGTACGGTCCAGGCCTCGGCATCGGCCGCGGCGTCGCACTTCTGGCAGGCGTTGTCGCCGGTCTCGCCGTCCTTGTAGCAGTTGTTCTCGATCAGGCAGTGGCCCGCCTTGGCCGGGTTGCTGCACTTGCCAGCGGTGCACTTCTCGTCGGTGCACTCGAGCGAATCGTCGCAGTCCTTGTCTTCCTTGCAGCCGTCGCCGCCGCAGACCTTGTCCAGGTCGGCGCAGCAATCGCCGTAGCTCTTGCAGCCCGAGTCGCACTGGCAGGAGGCCTTGCTGTCGTACTTGCCGCACTTGCCCGCGCAGCTGCCGGCCGGTGCCCCGCCGTCGCCGCCTGCATCGGGCTGGGTGATGTCAGGCGTGGTGGTGTCCGGCTCGCCGGCATCCGTGGTGCCCGCATCATCGCCGCCGCAGACCTGCTTCAGATCGGGGCAGCAGTCGCCATACTGCGCGCACCCGGAGTCGCACTGGCAGGACGCGCCCTGCTCGTACTTGCCGCACTTGCCGACGCAGCTGCCGGTCACGCCGCCGTCGCCGCTGACGTCGGAGGTGCCGCTATCGGTCGGGCCGGAGTCGGCCGGTGTCTTGCAAAGCTGCGCGTAGTCGGCGCAGCAGTCGCCCGCACCCTCACAGGCGCTGTTGCACTGGCAGGTGGCGTTGGCGTCGAACGAGCCGCACTTGCCGGCGCAGGAACCCGCGGGTTGGGCGGTGTCGTTCGTCTTGGGGATCCCGGTATCGGGCGTCGTCTGGGCGCCATCACTGGTGGTGGCGGTGTCCGCGTTCGACGTCACGTCGAAGCCGATGCTGCTGTCCGTGGCGTCGGCCGTGAAGGTGCCCGCAGGCTGGCCCGAGCCGGCCGGATCACCGCAACCGGCCGCCATCAATGCGACGACGGCTGCAACGGTCCAGGCAGCGTGACAGGATGTCCAGGTCCAACGGCGCTGATGCTTGTTCATGGGTCCCTCTCGTAGGTCCGGCGATTGGCGCGTTCGGCGACACAATACGGGTTCACGCGCGCGAGCCAGGGCGGCAGGCGACGAAGCCTATAGGACCCCCTGGGGGAGGGCAAGGTGGATTGGGGGGGTGAGTTGTAACCTGTGGATGGGCTTTCGGATCTTGGGGTGGGGTGGGTTGGCCCCACGTGGCTTGTCGCGCCGACGGCTGGGACCGTCCTAGCCGAAATAAGGCGGCTCGTTGCCAGGAATCCACTTGATGTTGCAGCCGATGGACGGGACCTGCTCTGGCGGTAGCACGCGGCCGGCGATGGTGGCGTGCACGGCGTTGCGCAGGTCGCCGCCGGTGACCGGCAGGCCGTTGCCGGGTCGGCTGTCGTCGAACTGGCCGCGGTAGGTGAGGCGGCCGGTGCCGTCGAAGACGTAGAAGTCGGGTGTGCAGGCGGCTTTGAAGGCCTTGGCTACGTCCTGGGTCTCGTCGTAGAGGTAGGGGAAGGTGTAGCCCCAGTTCTTGACCTCTTCGACCATCTTGTCGGGCGCATCGTCGGGGTAGCGGTCGACGTTATTGCTGCCGATGGCGACCATGGCGGCGCCCAGCTGGTCGATCTCGCGGCCGAACTCGGCCAGGCCCTCGCGTAGATGTTTGACGTAGGGGCAGTGGTTGGAGATGAAGGCGACCACCAGGGCGGGGGCGTGGGCGAAGTCGTCGCGTTTGTAGGGTTTGCCGCCGCCGTCGGGCAGCTGAAAATCGGGGCAGGGCGTGCCCAGGGGCAGCATGGTGGAGTGGACTGCGACCATGGTGTTCTCCGTGTCTGATGGGCCGCGCCGGCGCGGCGTCGCAGTGGTAGCAGAGGTGGCGCGACACGGCCAGGGGAGCGCTCACAGCGCCGTTGGGATCGCGAAGTTGACGCGCCGCCGGCGATAGGCGCAGATCGGGGCCTTCCTCCGGACGGCCGGCGCCGTCACCTGACCCGGATGCCGATGACCGTCATCGCCCAAGCCGCTGCATTTGATGTTCGCGTCGTCGCGGCACGCCTGTATCGCGAGCTGGGGCTGGTGGCGTTGCTGACGGTGATCCTGGGGCTGGGCGGTGTGCTGGCGCATCACCTGTCGGCCTTGCCGAGCAGTTATACCTGGCTGCGACCGCTGTCGATCCTGGTCAACGTGATGGGGCGGCCCTTCTTCCCGCTGGCCATCATCGCCGCCTGGGTACTCGGCGCGGGTGCCGCGGGTCGACTGCCCACGTTGGCGGACATGCGCGCGGCCGTGGGGCGGGAGCCCGGGTTCGAGCGCGCGGTGGTGATGCGCGCGGTGGTGGCGGCGCTCGTCGTGGTCGCGATCGACGCCACGATCTGGGAGCGCGACGCCTTCGATCGACTGCTGATGGCGGCCATCGGGGCCTTCCTGGGCGCCCGCACGACATCGCCGCGGCAGGTGGCACAGGTGCTGGTCGAGGTCGGCTTCGTGGCCGTGGCGTTCAGCCTCATCTCCTACGGCTTCACCATCTACAAAGCGCTCCTCTTTCGAGTCGTGGAGCCCAACGACAAGACCCTTATCGCCATCGAGAGCGTCTTTACGGGCGGCCAGGCTCCCCATCGCCTGCTGACCGGCTGGGCAGCGCAACATCCATGGCTGATCGTGCTCAGCGACCGCGTCTACTACCTGCTCTTCGACCACATGTTCGTGGTCTCGGCCTTTCTGACCGGCTTTGGTCGGCGCGGCCTTCGCCTGGAGTACCTCGGCGCGTTGGGCCTGTGCTACCTGATCGGCGGCATCAGCTACTACTGCTACGCCGGCCTGGGCCCCGTCTTCCACGACCCGGCCACCTACGCCTTCCTGCGTGAATTGCCGCTGACCAGCAACTGGTATCACAACGCACTGGCGCGCAACACGATGGCCGCACGGGACGGCACCTTGAAGGTGATCCAGAGCTACGAGTTCATCGCCTGCGTGCCCAGTCTGCACATCGCACACGAGCTGGTCATGCTCTGGTACGGCCGCCACTCGCGCATCTTCCTCGGCCTGTCGCTGGCCTTCACCGCGGTCACGCTGCTGGCGGTGGTGGTGCTTGGCTGGCACTACCCCATCGACATCGTCACCGGCCTGATGCTGGCCGCGCTCGCCGTGGGCATCGCGCGCTGGCAGCGTGGGCGCCTGCTGCCGCGAGTACTGGACGAGTACGTGGTCGGCGGTGCACCTTCGGAACCGGCAAGTGAAGAAGCCGACGAGCACGGGCTGACCGGGGAGGCAGGCTGACGATGGCGCTGGAGCACTGGCACCTGCTGTCGCTGGTCGTCGCCTTCGGGCTGGTCTCGCTGGCCTCCGATCGCATCGGTGCATCCTTTCGTCACTATCGGCTGCCGCTGATCACCGGCTTCCTGTTCACGGGCGTGCTGGCCGGCCCCTATTCGCTGGATCTGATCTCGCGCGAGACGGTGCAGGGCCTGCACTTCGTCGACCAGGTCTCCCTGGCGGTGATCGCTTTCGCCGCCGGCAACGAGCTCTACATCGAGGAGCTGCGGAGCCGCTTGCGCAACATCATCTGGCTGACCGTCGGGCTGGTCGTCTGCACTTTCGTATTGGGGGTCGTCGCCATCTACCTGCTGGCCGACTACATCCCCTTCATGGCCGACCTGTCACCGACCGGTCGGCTGGCTGTGGCCCTGCTCGCCGCCGCCATCCTGATCGCCCGCTCGCCCTCCTCCGCCATCGCCATCGTCAACGAGATGCGCGCCAACGGTCCCTTCGCCAAGACCGCCTTGGGCGTGACCGTGGGCACCGATATCGTGGTCATCGTCGTCTTTGCCACCTGCTTCTCCGTGGCAACGGGCCTGCTGTCGACCGGCCCCTATCACCTGGGCAGCCTCGGCGTGCTGGTCGTGGAGTTGTTCGGTTCAGTCGCCATCGGCTGTGCGGTGGGCTGGCTGTTGGACGCGTTCTTGAAACGCGCGGTGAACATCCTGCTGCGCAAGATCGTGGTCCTGGTGGCCGGCTACGCGGTCTTTGCCGGTAGCGCTCAGTTGCTGGATTGGTCCAGTGTGGCCCTGCCCGTGCACATCCACGTCGAGCCTCTGCTGGTCTGCATGGTGGCCAGCTTCTGGCTGACCAACTTCAGCGACGCCGACGCGCGTACCGGCTTCACCCGCCTGCTGCACCGCGTCTCGCCGCCGGTCTACGTGGCGTTCTTCACCCTTACCGGCGCTTCGCTCGAGCTGTCCGTGCTGCCGGATACCTGGCACCTGGCCCTGGCATTCTTCGGTATCCGCCTCGCCGGCATCTGGCTCGGCGCCCACGCTGGCGGCCTGGTCACGGGTTCCAGGGCGCGCTATCGCCGCATCGGCTGGATGGCCTACATCACCCAAGCGGGCGTCGCCCTCGGTCTGGCCAAGAACGTCGCCAGCGCATTCCCCACCTGGGGCCCCGGCTTCGCCACCACCATCGTCGCTCTCATCGTCTTCAACCAGGTGGTTGGACCACCGCTGATGAAGCTGTCCATCTCCCTGGCCGGCGAAGATCGCAGCCGCGGTGATACCGCCGCTTTCGACGGCGATCGCGACGTGCTTATCGTCGGCGTCGAGGGCCAATCCCTGGCCCTGGCGCACATGCTCCGCGAAAGCGGCTGGCAGGTCCGCATGGCCTGTCCGGACTCCACCGAACGACGCCAGGTAGGCGACCAGGACATCTGGGTCGAGCCCATGGAGACCATCGACCTGGACGCCCTGCAGAAGCTGGGCGGCGACGGCGTCGACGCCATCGTGTCCATGCTCGATGACCAGCAAAACCTGGCCATCTGTGAGCTCGCCTACCAGCACTTCGGCACCCGCGTCCTGGTCGCGCGACTCGACGACGGCAAATTCCTGCCGCGCTACGACGAGCTGGACGTCGTCGTCATCGATCCACGCGCCGCCGTAGTCGGTCTGCTCGAGCGCGCCGTGCGCTCCCCCACCTCGGCCGCCCTGCTCCTGGGCAAAGACGCCGGCCAGGACATGATCGACGTGGACGTGGCCAACAAGGACCTGTCGGGAGTCGCCGTCCGAGACCTGCGCCTGCCCCTGGACGTAGCCCTGCTCTACGTGCACCGCGAAGGCACGATGATCCAATCCAAAGGCACGACCAAGCTACAGGTGGGCGACCGAGTCACGCTGAGCGGACCCGTCGAATGCCTCGAAAAGGCCACCCTGAAGCTCGGCGGCTGACCAGACGGTCAGCAATCGCACTTGACACCTTTTCATCCATTCGAAGCACTGAAAGCCCATGCTCCAGAGGGTCAGGTATTGACACTTGACACCTTTATACCCGTTCGTCGCACTGAAAGCCCTCGCTCCAGGGGGTCAGGTATTGACACCTGACATCTGCAGAGCTGAGGGGCGTCCGCGGGGCATCCGGGCCTGAGGCCTTTGACGCTTGCAGCTACGGCGCCAACCGCATTTCGACCTGGGTGCCGTGGTCCTTCGGAGGCGCCTTCAGCCACATCAGCGCTTCGGCCTCGCCGCGCACGTGAGCACCAAAGAAGGCGCCGAGCCAGCCCTTGGTGATGTCGATGGCCTTCGCTACCGGTATGTAGGTGAACGCCTCGCCGGGCTTCGTCTGCCGCGTACCGTCACCACAGCCGGGCTTGAAGCCGTCAGCCATGCCGCACAAGTCGGACACCGAAAGGTGCCCTGCATCGATGATTTCCACCTTCCACGCGGGCGGGTTGGCGTCGTTGAAGTTGCCGCGGATCAGCTTGTTGCCGTACTCGGTGATTGAGTTGTCCTCGGTAGCAACGAAAAAGAGTACGGGCTCGGAGATATTGGCCAGGGTCACGCCCGGCGGCAAAGGGCTCTCGAAAGGCGCCAGCAGGCCTGCGGCAGCCAACACCCGATCGTCCGTCTCGGCCACGCGGCCAGTCGTCACGCTACCGAAGCTGTGGCCGAAAGCCCCGACACGACCTTCATCGAAACGGCCGCGCAGCTCGGCCGGCAGGGCATCACCAGGCCCGAGCACGGTGTCCAACAGGAAGCTGACGTCGGCGGCGCGCGTGTTCAGGAAGGCCTCGGTCATGCCCTCGTAATTGCCGGCGAGCTTGTCGAACATCGTGCCGCCGGTGTGGTCGGCGGCGATCACCGCGAAGCCGTGGCTGGCCAGGTACTCGGCCAGGCTGAAGCTGGAAAAGCGGGCGCAGAGATGACAGTGCGAGAAAGTGAGTACGGGCCACCGCCACCCCTTCAGCGGCGTGGCATCGCGTGTGGCCGTGGTCTTGGCGTTGGTGCAATTAGTGGGAGCGTCGGCAAGCACAACGGCCAGCCCGTCGCGATCGGTGCCGGCCGCGGCGAAGAACTGCACGCCCTCGCCCCCTCCGGCCGTGTCGGCGGCGGCGGGATACCAGATTTCGACCCTCAGGCTGCGATCACGGTCGGCGTCGTGCAGCTCGATGGTGCGATGGCCCACTGGGTGGGCGCCCGCCTTTGTGTAATCAAACGGGCCCGTGGGCTCGCTGACGGTAGGCGAATCGTCGGTCTGCGACTCGCCCGCGCAGGCAACGGAAAGGGCACAGGCAACAATCAGCAGACGGCGGGTCATGGTCTTTCCAACAGGCTGTTCACGCCGTGATTTGCGCAAAAGACGTCAAGTGTCAATACCTGACCCTCTGGGATGAGGCTCTTCAGTGCCGCGAATGGATGCAAAGGTGTCAAGTGTCAATGCCTGACCCTTCCGGTTTGACCACGTCGCCGGCGACTTTGCCGTCGACCAGCTGCACAACTCGGCGGGCGCGCTCCATGACTCTTGGGTCGTGGGTGCTGAAGACGAAGGTGACGCCGCGTTCGCGGTTGAGCTTCTCCATGATCTCGAGGAGCTTTTCGGCGGTTTCGGAGTCGACGTTGGCGGTTGGTTCGTCGGCGAGCACGACGGCGGGTTCGGAGGCGATGGCGCGGGCGATGGCGACGCGCTGCTGCTGACCGCCCGATAGCTCGTCCGGTCGTCGGTGCTCCATGCCGCCGAGGCCGACCTCGGATAGCAAGGCCATGACCCGTTGTTTGCGCTCGGTGGCGGCGACGCCCTGCAGGGCCAGGACGGATTCGGCGTTTTCGTAGGCGGTCAGCACCGGCATGAGGTTGTAGGCCTGGAAGACGAAGCCGATGCGATCGCGGCGCATGTGGCTGCGTGCGCGGCGGCTGAGGCTGCCCAGGTCCTGGCCCTCGAGCCTCACCGTGCCCGAGGTGGGACTGTCCAGGGCGCCGATGAGATTGAGCGCGGTGGTCTTGCCGGAGCCGGAGGGGCCGCAGATGGCGGTGAACTCGCCCTTGCGAATGGTCAGGTCGAGGCCGCGCAGGGCGTGCACATCGACCGAGCCCTGCTTGTAGTCCTTGGTGACGCCGCTGAACTCGATGACTGCGGGGGCGTTGGGGTCGCTCATGGGGTCTCCTCAAACGAGCTTGATGGAATCGACCGGCGCCACGCGACCGGCCTTCCAGGCGGGGTAGAGTCCGGCGGTCAGGGTCGCCAGCAGGATGGCGCTCAGGATCACCGCCAGACTCTCCGGGTAGATGCCCACGTGCATGACCATGTCGAAGCCGACGCCGCTGACCTCGACGTTCTTGGACTTGTACATCACGGTCATGTCGATGCCGTTTTCGGCCAGCCAGGTGTACGGATACCAGGAGACCGCGCCGGTGAGCAGCAGGCCGACGAAGGCCAGCCAGAGGCTCTCCCACATGACCAGCTTGAACACCTGGCCTGGTGACCAGCCGATGGCAAGCATGATGCCGAACTCGCGCACCCGCTCCATGACCGAGACGAAGAGGGTGTTGAAGATGCCGGCGAAGATGAGCAGCCCGATGATGATCTCCATGACGATGGCGCCGCCCACCTTCATGGCGATGAAGCTGGCCAGGTCGGGCTGGGCGTCGGACCAGGTCACCGCCTTGCGACCCTCTCCCACGACGGCGTTGAGGCGTGCGGCCACGGCGTCGCTGGTCCGGGAGTCGTCCAGGAAGATGGAGACGTGGGTGGCCTCGTCTTTGGAATAACCCAGCGTCTTGCGCACCACGTCGATGGGCAGCAGGACCAGCGTGCCGTCGACGCTTGCGGCGCCGGTGCCGATGATGCCCGACAGCCGGCCGAGACCGGTGACGATGTCGCCGTTCTTATCCATCATCGTGTAGACGACCTTGCGGCCGAGTTTGAGGCCGAGATTGCTGGCCAGCTTCTTGCCCAGGATGATGCCCTTGTCGTTGCTGGTCTCGAACATGGCGCCTTCTTTGAGGCCCTCGAGAAAGGACAGGGTGTCCTCCGTCTCCGTCTTCGGGTCGTAGGCGATCAGGCCGCCGCCGAAGCTGTCGGTCGCCGTCGAGAGCATCACCTGGCCGAAGATGCGTCGCACGACGGTCTTCACGTCGGGATCAGCCGCGGCCAGCTGGGCCAGCTTGTCGGTGCCTGTGACCGTCTTCTTGAGCGAAGGCGTGTCCAGGTAGTCGACGTGCTGGACACGCACATGACCGCCGCCGAGGCGTGCTGCCGTGTCGATGAAGTCGGCCCAGGACTGGTCCTGCATGGCCGTCATCAGGATGGCCAGGAACCCACCAAAAGCGATGGACACGAGGGTCAGGATGGTGCGCCGTTTCTGTCGCCAGAGGTTGCGCCAGGCGATGCGAGCGAGCTTCATGTTGGCCTCCCGCTACCGATGCCGCATGGCGCGGATGGGGCTGATCCAGGCGGCCTTCAGCGCCGGGTACAGGGACGCCAGGCCGACCATGAAGAGCAGCATGATGACGGGACCGGCGACCGACTCGGGCGAGTAGACGCCGTACCAGATCTTGCGCATGGCGATGCCCATGGCGTCCATGCCGCCCATGGCGCCGAAGTCGATGCCGTGTTTGCTCAGGTACCACATGCCCGGCAGGGCGGCGGCGAAGCCCAGGGCCACCGCCATGGCCGCCTGCAGGGCGCACTCGATGAGGATCAGCGACATCACCCGTAGCGGCCCGGCGCCGATGGCTTTGAGCACGCCAAACTCCTTGATGCGCTCGAAGACCGCCATGAGCATGGCGTTGAGGATCAGGATGCCGACGGCGACGTAGATGATGAAATACATGATGTAAATCATCCCGTGCACCGAATCGAGCATCTGGGCGATGATGGGCATGAGCTCCTTCCAGGTCTTCACGTCGAGGTCGGGGGCCGCGGCTGAGATCGCTGCGCCCGTCTCCTCCAGTGTCGCGTTGCCGGCTCGCTTGATGACCAGCTGGTGGGCGCCCTGGGGCATGACCATCAGCTCGCGGAAGGCTCCCTCGGTCATGTAGACGGTCGCCCGGTCGGTGGCGTCGGCGATGTTGGCGAGTACCCCGCGGACGGTGTACAGGCCGTTGGCCGTGCTGCCATCGGTCGCCTGGCTGAGCAGCAGCAGCTCGGCGCCCGGTTTGACGGAGAGGGTTCGGGCCAGCCGCTTGCCGACCACGACGCCAGCCGGCTCGGTCGGGTCCAGCCACTTGCCGTGGGCCACCCTGTCCTGCACCCGCGTGACCTTGCGGTCGCGGGCCACGTCCACGCCGCGAAAGGCCACGCCGGCGCTGTACTCACCGGCAGCGGCCAATCCGCCGCCCAGCAACCTGGGCGTGGCCGGAATGCCCAGCTGGTCGATCCTGGCCAGCAGCGCCGCCGGATCTTCGATGCGGGTATAGATCGAAGGGCTGTCCAGGTAGCCGGGCGCCAGCACCTGCACGTCGCCGATCTCGAACTGGGTGATGTCCTCTTCCATGGCGCGGAGATAGCCCGGGATCAATCCCGAATAGAGCAACTCTACGCACAGGGCGAAGGCCATGGCCGCCACGGTAATGGCCGTCCGGCGGCGATTGCGGACCACGTTTCTGGTGGCCATCTTGAAGACGTTCAAGTCCCACCTCCCATGACACCCCTGACCTGGGTATACGCCCAAGAGCCGGCGCTGACCAGCGCCGCAGTGTGGCGTTGGAACGAAGAATCGGAAGCTGGATGCGCCACCTGTCGCGCCGATGTCATTGCGGTAGGATGCCCGTCATGAAAACGGTCTTTCTGGGGGTCAACACCGCCTACCACGAGTCTGCCGCCTGCCTGATCGTCGATGGCCGGATCGTCGCCATGGCTGAGGAGGAGCGCTTCAACCGCTTCCGTCATGGCAAGCACTCCACCGTGCACTCCGCCGCTGCGTCAGCCCTTGCTCAAGCAGGTGATCCCGGCGGTGATCCAGGAGAACGGATCCACGGGTATCGCCACGTCACGCATCCACGTGGTCCAGCCGGCGCACAATCCGCAATACGCCGCCCTGATCGAGGCCCTCGACGAACTCACGGGTCTGCCGGTGGTCCTCAATACCTCGTTCAACATCCGCGAGCCCATCGTGACCACGCCCGAACAAGCCGTCGCCACCTTCTTGCGCTCGTCCATGGACGCCCTGGCCATGGGGCCCTTCCTCGCCCAACATCCCGATCGCCGCGCCTGAGTCCGGCGTCCCGGAGTGGCCATGCACGACAATCCCAAGCTGGTGGAGTGGATCCCGGCCCGGGTCAACGGCGTACCCGGTCATCGATTGATGGTTGTTCTGGCGGCGCCTGGCTGCCATTGGGCCAGCCGCAGCGGCGGGTGCACCAACTGCTCGTTTCCCACCTTCTTCGGCGTCGACGAGCCTGTCGACCAGGCCTCGTACGAGCGCCAGTTGCACGGAGCCCTGGCCACCATGCCCGCCGATCATGACGGTCCGGTCCAGCTCGATCTCTACGTGTCGGGCTCCTTCTTCTGCGTCGAGGAGGTCGATCCGGGCGCGCAGGAGGCCCTGCTTCGTCGTGGGGCCGCGGCGCCCGGCGTGCGGCGAATCGTGGTCGAGACCCGCCCCGAACACGTCGATGAGGTGGCGATTGAACGCGCTCGTCGGGCGGTCGGAGACGTGCCCCTGGAGGTGGCGATCGGTCTGGAGACGGCCGATGACGCGATCCGACTGGAGCCCATCCGCAAGGGCTTCACCTGGGCCCATTTCGAAAGGGCCGTGCGCATCCTGGTCGCCGGTGGCCTGGTGCCCTCGGTGCACCTGCTGCTCAAACCCATACATACCGGCGAGGGTGAGGCGGTGGCGGACACCGTGGCCAGCATCGAGCGGGTCGCCGCCCTGGCCGCGCAGGTGGACCAGATCATCCACATCAGCCTGCAACCCTGCTTCGTGGCCCCGGATACGCCCCTGGAGCGGGCGTTCGAGCAGGGGCAGTACCGGCCGCCCTGGCTGTGGTCGGTGATCGAGGTGATCCGGCGCAGCGCGGCCCTGGCGCCGCTGCACGTCGGTCTGTCGGACGAGGGCATGGGCGTGGCACGCAGCGCCCACAACTGCCCCGAATGCACCGGGAGCGTCCTGGCTGCGCTGGCCGATTTCAACCGCAGCGGCGAGCCGGCGGGCCTCGACGCCACGGGCTGTAGCTGCCGGGACGAATGGCAACGGGCCATGGGCGCGCCTTGCGATCTGGCCGACAATCGCTAGAATGCCGCGGCGCCCGCCCCCGCGACCTGGCGGTGGCCGAGGCGCAGGTACCGGAGGCTTCGAGGGAACATGGCCAAGGAAGAAGGACTCATTGTCGAAGGTACGGTCGTCGAACCGCTTCGCAACGCCATGTTCCGGGTCGAACTGCCCAATGGCCACCGCGTGCTCGCGCACGTATCCGGCAAGATGCGCAAGTACTTCATCCGCATCCTGCCCGGCGACAAGGTCACCGTGGAGCTGTCGCCCTACGACCTGACCCGCGGTCGGATCACGTACCGAGCGCGCTAGCGGCGCAATCGTTTCAATTCAGTCCGGCTTGCCGTCGGCCCTGTCTGGGCCGGTGCCCACCAGTGCACCCAGGTGCGCCCGCGCCGCCACATGTTCGGCATCGCGCTGGAGCAAACCGGCGAGGGCCTTGGCGGCGGCTTGACCATCCCCGCGCGCCAGCGCCAGCCGGGCCTGAAGGTAAGCGGCCAGGCCGTCCAATCGCCCGCGGGTCGTCGCTGGCAGTCTTCGCCACGGATCTTTGACCGGCAGCGAAGCCACCACTTCATCGCCATCTTTGATCAGACGAACGATCTCCGCGGTAGCGTGGGCAGCCCGCTGCAAATCGCCCAGATCCAGCCAGGTACGGGCCAGGGTGGCTTGCAACCTCGCCGTCTGGCGCAGGTCACCGGCTACGGTCGCCGCCGCTGGCCCGGTCAGCGCGACCAGAAACGCGGGATCCGGCTGGTGGAAGACGGAGACCAGGCGGCGCAAGCGCAGGGCCTCGAAACGTGCCACCTTGAGGACCGCGGACTTCGGCAGGTCGCCGCTGGCGTGTTGCTGTCGATAGATGGCCGCGCGGCGCTGGTGGGCCGGGTCGCCGGCGCGCTGCAGTCGCATCTCCAGGCTGGCCGTGTTTGCGTCGGTCGCGGTGCCGTGGGCCGCCAGACGGGCCTCCTGCACACTGACCCGCAGGGCGCGATCCACAACCGTCTCGCCCGGGCGCGATCTGGCGTCACGACCAGCCTTGACCAAGGCGTCGATGCGCGCCTCTGGAACCGGTGTGCGCAGGGCGGCGGCCAACAGCAATCCACTTTGTGATTTCGGGCGCAGCTTCTCGTCGAGATGGTCGAAGATCTGGGTGTTCTTGCCGACAAAGAATGCCCGCGGCGCCCACAGCTCCAGCAGCGGTCGATCGTCGCTGTTGAGCGGTCCGTGGCCGGGGAAGTGCAACTTCAGCCAGCCCTCGCTGAGGATCTGAAGGGCCAGCACGTCGAGCACGTCGGTGACGTTCATGCCCGCTTTCTGGTTGCGCAGATGGGCGGCCAGCTCTGGGCGCGCCAGCTTGCGCGCCAACAGATTTGCGTCGGGGCGGAGCGGCTGTTTGCCGCCGATGAGCAAGACATCCGACGGCCCCGATCGCCACGCGGTGGCGTGGGGGAAGACCCGGGTGAAGGTGTTGACCACCATCGACGCGATGGCGTCGTCCATCTCGTAGGTGTGCAGCCATTGCACCACCAGCCCGTCGTCGGCCAGGCGCGAGCGCATGGTCTCGAAGAAGCGCTCCGTGAACAGGTTGCCGATGCCCGCCACCCAGGGATTGGAGGGCTCGCTGACGATGACGTCGAAAGACCCGGGCGGCGCCAGCTGGAAGAACTCGCGGGCGTCCATCAGGTGAATGCGCAGGCGTTCGTGGTCGAGCGCGTCGTCGTTGATGTCGGCGAAGTGGCGCGCCGCGTCGAGCATGCCCGACTCGATCTCGATGAGATCCAGGGTCACCTCGGGCCAGCGCAACGAGGCCGCAGCCGAGACGCCGCTGGCCAGGCCGATATGCGCGACCCGTCGCGGCGTCGCCTGGGGATGCAGCAACAGGCCCAGGTGACCGAGCCAATACTGGGTGCTCATGTCGAACTCGCTCGACGCCTCGGTCTTGCCGTTCGACTTCAAGTAGCGATGGCCGCTGGCGCGATCTCGCAGGACCACCACCGACGCGTTGGAGCCATCAGCGTGGAAGAGCATCTCCACGTTGCCCAGCTTCTTGCGGGCCTCCTCGAAGCTGTCCGCAACGGGCTCGCGTCGCCTGTAGATGCCCGAGTGCAACATGCCCAGATCCAGCGGCGGCGTAGCCATCGCCACCACCAGGAAGAGCGCCGGCACGCTGATTCCGAGGGCCGGCTTGAGGCCTCTTCGCCATGGACGGCCATCCGCCATCAGCAGCGCCAGGCCGCAAGCGGCGGACGCGGCGATGCCCACCTGCAGCGCGCCGCCCACACCCACCGACGGCAGGATCACCAGCCCGGCCAGGCTGGCGCCGCCGATGGTGCCCACGGTGTTCAGGGAAAAGATGGTGCCGATCTTGCGACCGAGTCGGCTCAGGTCGTCGACGCAGGCGGCGGTGGCGAAGGGCAGGGTGGCGCCGATGAAGAGGGTGGGGATGACCAGGAGGCCGCCCGCAGTGGCCACCTTGAGGCCGAGGTAGAGTCCGAAAGCGCGCGGAGCCCGCTCGATGGCCGTGGCCAGCCAGTGAAATGTCCAGGGCAGTCGATTGTAGAGCGGCAACATCAACAGCACGGCCAGGAAGACGCCCAGTTCGGCCCACATCAGGGCCCGGTAGGGATCCACGCCGCGGCGCAGCAGTCGCTCGGCGAAGGCGGAGCCAACCGCGATGCCGGTGATGAACAGCGTCAGCATCAAGGCGAAGGAATACGTGGAGCTGCCCAGCACCAGCGAGAGCATGCGCACCCAGGCCAATTCGTAGATCATCGAGATGCCGCCCGACAGGCAGATGATCAGCAACACGGCGCGCATGCGGCGGCCAGCGGGTGCGGCGACCTGTGTAGCGGGTCCGGCGGGAGACTCGCCGGCTGGGGCCGTCGTGCTCTTCATCGCCGCCAGGCCGCTGCGCGAGGCCAGCCAGAAGACGCCCGCCAGGGCCAGGTTGACCGTCGCGGCTGCGCGCATGCCGGCGGCAAGGCCCAACGCTTCCAATACCCAGAATCCGGCCAGGGCCGCGCCCGCCGCCGCGCCCAGACTGTTGACGAAATACAGCCGCGCCACCTGCGGTCCGGCGTCTGCCAGGCGCTGCGTGGTGGCCCGCGCCAGCGCTGGCAGGGTGCCCCCCATCAAGACCGTTGGCGGCAACATGCAGGCCGCCGCCAACATGGCCTTCAGGGGGCCGTTGATCGGCGAGCCGGCACCGTTGAGCCGGGCCAACTCCAGGTAGAGCGCCGAGAGGCCCTCGAAGATCTCGGGAAAGAAGAAGCAGAAGGCGCCGATGCCCACCTCGAGGATGGCGTAGAAGAGCAGGCGGTCGGCGACCCGATCGACGATGCGGCCAAAGATGGCGTTGCCCAGCGCGAGGCCGCCCATGAAGGTCGCCAACACCAGGGTGTGCGCCTGCGCTGTGCCGCCGATGAACAGGCCCAGGTACCGTCCCCACAGCACCTCATAGACCAGTCCGGCCAGTCCGGACAGGAGGAATCCGGCGGCGACAAGGACGAGGAGGATTCGATCGGCGGGCGCACGGCTGCGGCTCACGCGGGCTCCGGCAGTGGGAGGGAGATGTGGCACCGGGGGGGCGCGTCGGACGACGCAACGCGACATTGTCGGCCAGCGCGGCGCGCGGGGCAAGCGGCGTCCGACGGCCCGACCGCCACGCCGGAATCCAACCCTGTCGGGTCCGCTTTACGAATTAGAACGTCTGCCCTAGCGTCTAGTCACCCTGACCGACCCGACGGAGGAACCCATGATGCGACGAATTCTGATCTTGCTTCTTGCCGCAGCGATGCTGGCGCCAGTCCTGCTCCCTCGAGACGCCAGCGCTGCAGACGGCAAGTGGGAATACGTGGATCGCTTCGACGGTGTGAAGGTCTGGCGAATGAGTCGGGCCGGCAGCAACGTCATGGCGTTCCGGGGCGTCGTGGTCAAGCCGATTCATATCGGTCGGGTGCTGACCACCTTCGCCACCTCCAAGTATCACAAGGATTGGGTGGATCGCTGGGACAACTCCCGGGATCTCAAGAAGATAGCGTCATACGAACGGGTCTTCTGGATCCGCTTCGACCTGCCCTGGCCGGTCTCCGATCGCGACTACGTCATCCATACCAAGGCCACGCCGAACGAGAAGAAACGCCAGGTCATCGCCCGCCTGAAGTCCGTCAATCACCCGGCCAAGCCGTCCAAGGGCGGTTGTTGCGTGCGCGGCATGGCTTTTGGCACCCAATATCGCTTCACCGCGCTGCCCGGTGGCAAGACCCGCATGATGGTTGAAGTGCACACCGACCCGCGCGGCATGCTGCCCTCCTGGCTCGTCAACATGATCCAGAAGAAGTGGCCGAGCAAGACGCTCAACGGCCTGGCCAGGCGCGCCGGCAAGTCCGACATCGGGGTGTACAAGGGCTTCGAGGACTGGCACACGCCCTACAAGGCGCCGCCGCCGCTCGTCGCAGCGCCAGCACCGGTCGCTCCGGTCGCCGTAGGCAAGTAGTCGTCAGGCAGACGGCCGCCCGCCCGCTGAACAATTTACGGAACTGCCGCGCCACCCCCCGGTCCACCGGGCAGGTTGCGACCGCGGCTCTGCGCCTTGCGTTGCCGCTTCGGGCGCGTGATGAGCGCCATGATGGCCTCGATCTCGGGGAAGAGGCGCTGGCCGGCGTAGGCCGATAGTTTGCGTGCATCGTCTCTGGACAGCCCGTCTGCCAGCTTCGCGAGGCGACGATCGGACGCCTTGGCCCAGCGGCCGAACTCCCGAACCAGGCGGCGCAAAGCGGACTTGTCTCCGGCCGCTGCGGTCAGCCGGGCCTGCAGCTTCAGGGCCTGCTCGGTGGCTTCGTCGACCGCGTTGCGGGCCTTCGCCAGCGCTGGCGAATCGCCCTGTTCTGCGATCAACGCCCGCAGCGCAAGGTTCACCACTTTGGCGTGGGGCGATGGGGGTTTCGTCGCCAGCAGACGCTTGTAGGTGGCCCGCCGATCGGCATTCAGCCGGGTCGCATCGGCCGCGCCAGGGGTCCACTTCAGCGGCGACAGGTAGACATCCAACAGCGACGCGATCCGCTCTTTGGCCACTTTGGCGTGGGGGCTGTCGGGATGCGCCTGGAGCAGCGCCTGCCAGCGGGCCATGCGCTTGCGAACCGATTCCAGCGGCGCCACCAGCACCCCGCCGACCAGCAGGGCCTTGGACTGTTCCTCGGCCTGCAACTCGGCCCACGCCACTTCGTCTTGTGGGGCCACGGTGTCCAGCTTGCGAGCCAGCCAGCGTCGGTCGGCGTCCAGCCGGGCGTGGCCATCGGCCACGATGACGTGGCCGCCATAGCTTTGCAGCGCGCGCAGCATGCCATCCAGAACAGGCAGCCCCTCGGTTTGGGTCGGGCAGTGGCTGGCGAAACGACAATCCAGGGCCGCTGCCCATGACGCGTTGGCCCGAACCCGGGCGCTCCAACGGCTGATGACGTTGGCCTGCAGCTCGCTGACTCGCTGCCACGTCTGTCGACGCAGCGCCACCGACGCTGCGGTGCCGGCGAGCAGGCTGCGAGCACCGTCGACGGCCATGTGCACGCTGCGCGGATCATCCCGATCGAGGCGATCGAGCCACTCCCCGAAGGCTGCGGCGTTGCGCGGGCTGGGGGCCGGCAGCAGGGGGGCAGCCACGGCCGATCCGCCCACCAACAACGCGGCGAACGCAACCAGACGCACCGATAAACTGGCCAGACGGGAGGACATGGGGCTCCGGCGGGTCGCTGGACCACGACCACGGGAACCTCCTATTGTGCCTTCGAGCGTTCTCGATCGCAAAGCACTGTATTCAGACGACTCCGTGGTCGGGGGGTTGCGCTGGCCTGCGGCATGTCGCTCGCGGTAGGCTCGGGCCCGCCCGGCGCCGGATCTCCGGCCCGGCTTCCGACCATTGACTGCACAGAAGCGACCATGCCACGCCGCGTAGCCTTCTTCCTGGTTCTGCTCGCGCTGGTGGTTGCCTCCTGCAGGCCCGCCGACCCCGCGCAGAAGCCAGGCGTCGATTGGCGAACCTGTCGCCTGCCCAAACTCGCTGAAGCGGCGCGATGTACCACGGTGAAGGTGCCCGCCGACCGCGACCGTACCGGCGGGCCGACCTTGGATCTGCATGTGGCGGTGCTGCCGGCTGTGCGCCCGACGCCGCGGCCCGACCCCCTCTTCTTCGTCGCTGGCGGGCCCGGCCAGGCGGCCAGCGCGGTGGCGTCGACGGTGTTGCCTTCGTTGCGCCGTATTCGCCGCGATCGCGACCTGGTCTTCGTCGATGTGCGCGGCACCGGGCGCTCGGGCGGTCTGGACTGCCAGCCGTGGGAGGATCCCGACGAGGGCATCCTTCACCTGCTGGATCACCGGATCCCGCAAGACCGTCTGGACGCCTGCCGGAAGAAGTGGACCGCCGACCTGACCCAGTACCGGACCCGGTTCCTGGTCGATGACCTCGAACAGGTGGCCGGGCAGCTGGGCTGGCAGCAGGTGAATGTTTATGGCGTCTCCTACGGCACCCGGGTCGGCCTGACCTGGCTGGCGCGCCACCCCGAACGCATCCGCGCGCTCGTTCTCGATGGCGCGGCGCCCTTCGCCATGCGCCTCTTCGAGCCATTCGCGCGCGACGCGGAGGCCGCCTGGCGCCACCTGGTCGCGGACTGCCGGGCGGCTCCTGCATGTCACGCGGCGTTTCCCGACCTGGCGACCGATCTGGCCCGCCTGCTCGAACGATTCAGCGCCGGTCCGAAGGAGATCGTCACCGAACATCCGCTCACCGGGGCGCCGCTGCGCATGACGGTGACCGCTGGCGGCATCGCCCTGGCCGTGCGCGGCATGATGTACAGCGCCGACCTGCAGGCCCTGCTGCCCATGCAACTCCGCGATGCCCTGGCCGGCGACTACCGACCTCTGCTGGCCCAGATCCTGGCCATCGCCAACGGCGCCGACGAGAGCACCAGCCTGGGCATGATGCTCTCTGTCGTCTGCAGCGAAGACGTCGATCGCTTCGACATGGCCGCGTTGCCGGCAGCGGTCTCGGGCACCTACCTGGGGCCCACCATGGTGCAGCAGGCGCGCAGCATGTGTACCGGCTGGCCGCGCTTCAAGCCGCAAAAGAAGCTCTTCGAGACGATCCGGGGGCGGGCGCCGAGCCTGCTGATTTCGGGCGCCGCCGACCCGGTCACGCCGGCGCGTTGGGCCGATCTCGTGGCCGGGCAGCTGCCGAACTCACGCCATGTGATCGCCAAGGGAGCCGGTCATGGCGCCGGTCGCGAAGCCTGCACCAGCCGGATCGTGGCCGAGTTCGTGGCCAGCGGGAGCGTGGCGGGACTCGACCTGGACTGCGTGGCGGAGATGCGGCGACCGCCCTTCTTCATCCGCCGGGCGGGGACGGCCCCATGATCGCGGTAGACGGCCTGCACAAGGCATTCGGTGACGTGGTCGCGGTGCGCGATGTCAGCTTCGCCGCCGCCGACGGTGAGATCACCGCCCTGCTGGGGCCAAATGGCGCCGGCAAGACGACCGTGCTGCGCATGATCTACGGCCTGCTGCGCCCCGATGCCGGTCGGGCAATGGTGGATGGCTGCCCAGTCGCCGACGACCCCGTCGCGGCGCGGCGACGACTGGGTGTATTGCCCGACGCCCGCGGTCTCTACCCACGCCTGACCGCGCGCGAGCACGCTCGCTATTTCGGCCGCCTGCACGGCCTGGGCGGCGCCGAGTTGGAGCGGCGTATCGACGCTCTGGTGGAACGACTGGACATGGGGGCCATCGCCGATCGGCGGGTCGCGGGCTTCTCCCAGGGTGAGCGGGTCAAGGTCGCCCTGGCGCGGGCCCTGGTGCACGAGCCGCAAAACGTGCTGCTCGACGAGCCGACGAACGGCCTGGACGTCATGAGCACCCGCGCCGTGCGTCAGCTGATCCGCGACCTGCGCGCCGAAGGTCGCTGCGTGGTGTTCTCCAGCCACGTCATGCAGGAGGTCTCGGCGCTCTGCGACCGGGTCATCGTGCTGGGACGTGGTCGAGTGGCCGCCGAGGGCACCGCCGACGAGCTCATCGCCACCACCGGTGCCAGCACGCTCGAGGACGCATTCGTGCTGGCTTCCGGTGGCGATCTGCAGGCTGCGAATGAATCGCTGGAGGCCCCATGAACGCCCTGAGGGCCGTGGTGGCCAAGGAGATGGTCGACGCCCTGCGCGATCGGCGCTCGCTCATGTCGGCGCTCATCTTCCCCCTCGTCGGTCCGATCCTGGTCGGCGTCATGCTGACCACCGTGTCCAAGACCTTCGCCGCCGACGAGGATGAGGAGTTGCCCGTCGCCGGGGCCCAGCACGCACCCGAGCTGGTGGCCTTCCTGCGCAACGCCGGGCTGGCCATCGTCGACCCGCCCGACGATCCCGATACCGCGGTACGCGACGGCGATGTCGACGCTGTGCTGATCATCGACGCCGACTACGGCGAGGCCTTCATCGCCGGCCGGCCGGCGCCCGTGCGGCTGGTGGTCGATCGATCGCGGACTTCGGCGTCCGCACTGCGCCGGCGAGTGACCGGCACCCTGGGTGCGTACGGCTCCAAACTGGCCTCCCTGCGCCTGCTGGCACGCGGCGTGCTACCCGAAGTGGTGCAGCCCATCGACGTGGAGGTGCGCGACCTGGCCACCGCCGAGAAGAAGTCGGCCAACATCCTGCTCGTGGTTCCGATCTTCGTGATCCTCGCCACCTTCATCGGCGGTATGCACGTGGCCATCGACAGCACCGCCGGGGAGCGCGAGCGTGGCTCCATCGAACCCCTGCTGCTCAACCCCATGTCCACCTTCGACCTGGTGATGGGTAAATGGCTGGTGACGGTCGCATTCAGCGCCCTGAGCGCGGTCTTGACGCTGCTCTTCTGCGGCCTTGTGCTCATGCTGGTACCGCTGGAGGACTTGGGCATCGGCCTGCGGGCGGGCGCCTTCGAGGCCCTGGCGATCCTGCTCATCGTGTTGCCGCTGGCGCCGCTGGCCTCGGGCCTGCAGCTGCTGGTGTCCACCTTTGCGCGCAGCTTCAAGGAGGCCCAGACCTACCTGTCGTTGCTGCTCTTCCTGCCCATGATTCCCGGCTTCATCGGCAGCATCCTGCCCCTGCGCACGGCCGCCTGGATGTATCCGGTGCCGGCCCTGTCGCAGCAGGTCCTGATCACCGAGGTATTGCGCGCCGAGCCGACCAGCTGGGCGGGCCTGGTCATCGCCGGTGTCTGCACCGTGGCATTTGGCGTGATCTGTGTGTGGATCACCGCGCGCGTCTTCCGGCGCGAGCGGATCATCTTCAGCGGTCAGTAGGATCGCCGCCGGGCGTCATCAGAGCTTGCTCAGGTCCAGGCGGAAGATGGCTGCCGTCGCGTCGTCGTTGGCGCCCCGCACGAGCCAGAACGCAGCGCCCGCGCCGATGGCCAGGTCGACGGGCCGCTCCAGGTCGTCGCGCACGACCTCCGGATCCGAGCTGCCGCTGCGCTCAAAACGGACGAGTTGACCGTCCTTCCAGCCGCCCGCCTCGCTGCCGGCGTTGACCCACCAGACGTGATTGGTACCGGAGGCCATGGCCACCGGGCTGCGCTGCTTGTTGGCGACGACCTGCGCCGAGCCGCCCTGAATGGCCGCCCGCATGATGGTGCCCTCTTTCACATCGACGCTCAGCCCGGCCTGGTTGGCCCACCAGACGAACGTACCGTCCACCGTCAGCGCCACGGCGCCCGTGGTGTCCTTGGCGATCTTCTCCGCGTCGCTGCCGTTCTTGAGGCATCTCTGCACCGCAGGGCCGGCCAGCGTCGTCCAATAGACGTGTTCGCCGTGCAGGGCGATGCCGGTGGGGAACTTTTGCCAGGAGCGGAGGGTTACGGCGGTGCCTTCGCCCACCTCCACGCGGCGGATCAGGCCGGTGTGGTTGGGTTCGGGGTTGCTGCCCGTGGTGAAGTATACGTGGGTCTCGTCAGCGGCCAGGTCGCGGATGACCTGCGGCGCGATCTGGGGCTTGGTGGTCAACACAGTGGCTTTGGCGCCGGTCGCTTCTTCGTATCGGCGCACGAAGTAGAGGGTCGGGTTGGTGGCGGCCCAGAAGGCGGCCCCGTTGGCCAGCACGATGTCGCCGGGCTCGTTGATGCCGACCTCTTTGGCCACCTCGTGCACCAGGCCGCCCTGATGTCCGGTTCGCAGCACCTGCTGGCTCGCCTTCGTGGTCCAGTACACCTGCGCCGAACCGAGGGCGAAGTGGCGCGCGTTGCCGGCGAGCGCGATCAATTGGGTACCTGCGGGCACGGCGACATCGGCGCTGCCCGTGTCCACCGATCCCGGCCCGGCATCGCTGGCGGCAACATCGACTGTGGTGCCCGAATCGGTACCGCCGCCTGTGTCTTTGGCGCCCCCATCGACCGCGATGGTCGTGGGTCCGCTCTGTGTGGTCTCTTCGCAAGCCGTCAGCGCGGACGCGCACAAGACCGCCGCGAGTCCGACTCTGCCCGCCATCGATACCGCTGCCATGGCGCCTCCGTGTGCCTCTACTTGGTCGGTTTGCACTCGTAGACCTGAATCAACTCGTGGGGCTTCGACTTCGGATCCTTCGGGTCGGTGTTGGCCGCCGGGAACTTCTCGCCGTGGGTGAATTTGCTGCGCAGCAGGTTGCCGTACGAATCCCACGTATGGATCAACTCGGACTCGGGCTTGTCGTCTGCGTCGCTATCCCAGGCTTCCTTGACCAGATTGCCGTTGTCATCCCAGGTGTACAGGGTGCGCTCTTCGGCGTAGCCCCGCGTGGACCAGTCGATCTCCATCTTGATGACCCGGCCCTTGTCGTCGAGCGTGCGCCAGATGGTCTTGTCGGGCGATGAGAAGTGCAGCGGCCCGTATTCCTCGGTGATCATGTATGTGCCGTGGGTATAGGAGATCATGTACTTGTCGGTCTCGGTGCCCGTGACCTCGCGATCGTCGTTGAACAGCTCCCACGTGCGCGTGCAGACCTCCAGGCTCATCTTGCCCCCGGCGGCGCCGTACTCGTAGATGCAGTCCATCTCCTTGTAACTGCTGGTCGAGCCCTTCTTGTTGGTCAGCTTGCCGTCGCCACTGTAGGTCATCTTGTAGTCGAAATTTGGCGCGGCGCCGGAGGTCTCGAAGAACTCGGCCACGACCTGGCCCTTGCTGTTGTAGGACCAGGTGTGCTTCCAGGTGTGTTTGTCGGCGTCGGCCCAGGTGTGCTCGTCCACCTTGCGGCCCTTGTTGTCGTACTTGTAGCGCGCGTAGTCGGGGAAGGTCTTGCCGTTGTAGATCAACGTTGTCGAACACGGCCCGGGGTACTTCTTGCCGAGGTCGACGGCAGCTACATCTGCCTGCCCGCCGCCGTCGCCCGTGTTGCCGCCGGCATCTGGCGCGTCGGACTTGGTGCCGGCGCTGTTGCCCGCGTCGCCGGCGCAGCCCGACCACGCCAGGCAGGCCAGCATACATATCCAGAATCCGACAACTGACCTCATACCACCTCCCGGCAGGTTCGCCGGGCACCTGTCGCCTGGCCACGCATCGATCCCACGCCCGGGCTATTGTGGGCCTTCCGCGGCGCCGATTCAAACCGCGACACTCCACCGTTGCGCCGCCCCCCCAAGGGCCGTAGCATCTCGCGCCAGAGTCGAGGCCGGACTTATAGGAGGCACCCGTGACTGATAGTGGCATCACCGAACGCTTTGTCAGCGAACTGCCAAAGACGGATCTGCACGTGCATCTGGACGGCTCGATCCGCATCCCGACGTTGATCGACCTGGCCAAGGAGTATGCCGTCGAGCTGCCGAGCTTTACCGAGGACGGTCTGAAGGAGCTTGTGTTCAAGGATCGCTACGCTTCGCTGGCCGACTACCTGCGCGGTTTTGCGTACACCACCAGGGTGATGCAGAGCGAGTTGGCCCTGGAACGCGTCGCCTATGAGCTCGCCCAGGACAACCAGGCAGAAGGGGTGCGTTACCTGGAGGTGCGATTCGCGCCCCAGTTGCACGTGCATGGCCATATGAACGCGGTCATGGTGCTCAAGGCCGTCAATCGTGGCCTGCGTCGCGCCCGCGACGAGTTCAATCGTCGCAAGCCAGTCAAGACCGGCGAGGAGCCGCCCTTCCACTACGGCATCATCGTCAGCGCCATGCGCAAGTTCACCGAGCACTTCTCGGAGTACTTCCGCAGCATGTTGGCCGTGCACCGCTACTCCGATCGCAAGGAGGTCTACAGCATGGCCTCGCTGGAGCTGGCCCAGGCGGCGGTGCTGGCGCGCGACCGGTACGGGCTGCCCGTGGTCGGATTCGACCTGGCCGGCGAAGAGGCGGGCTACCCGGCCGAGGCCCATCGGCAGGCCTTCGAGCACGTGCACAAGAACTTCATGATGAAGACGGTGCACGCGGGCGAAGCCTATGGTCCGGAGAGCATCTTCCAGGCGATCACCGAGCTGCACGCGGACCGCATCGGCCACGGCACCTACCTGCTGGATCCGAGCGCCATCCGCGATCCTCACATCACCGATCGCGAGGGCTATGTCGCCAAGCTGGGTGAGTACATCTCCGATCGCAGGATCACCTTGGAGATCTGCCTGACCAGCAACCTGCAGACCAACCCGGAGATGAACTCCATCAGCGAGCACAGCTTCCGCAAGCTGCGCGAGGCGCGCGTGTCGACGACGATCTGCACCGACAATCGCACCGTCTCCAACACCTCGGTGACCAACGAGTTGATGCTGGCGGCGCGCGAACTGGACGTGGACCGACGCGACTTGAAGTCGATCATCATCTACGGCTTCAAGCGCTCCTTCTTCGCCGGCAGCTACAAGGAAAAACGCGCCTTCGTCCGACAGATCATCGATTACTACGACAAGATCGAGGACCGGCACTTCCCCAAGGACGACGCTGCCTGAGGACCCGGCCATGGCTGGACGCCGCCCGCAAGATGAGCGCTGGGCGCAGCATGTCGACGAGATCGCCCATGGCGTCAAAGACGTCGCCCGCAGCGTCGGCAGCGCTCTGGGAGACGTGGGCGAGGTCATGGGCGAGCTGGCCGGCTCCTTCGCCACTCGTCGACCCTCCGCGGCCGAAATCCTGCTCAAGAAAGCCCGCAACAAGCATCGACAGTGGCGCGGCCACCTGCGCGCCTATGCGGTGGTGGTCCCTGGCATCGCAGTGCTCAACTGGGTGCTCGCAAGCGCCGGCGATGTCTTGCCATTTGCGGCCATTGTCGCCGTGGGCTGGGGTATGGGGCTGGCCATCCACGGGCTGAGCTATCGCAGCTGGCTGGGCGAACACGGCGAACAGCTCGAGCGCGCCCGCCTGGCCGTGCATGCCGAGCAGCAAGCAGCGCAAGCGGAACGGCTGCCGGAGTTGGCCGCAGATCCCGCGTGGCAGGACCTGGTCCGCCGCACTCGCGCGGAGGTCGCAGCGACCCGGGAGGCCCTGCAGGAGCCGCCTCATGGGATGGATGCGGACGACCTGCGTCTGCAGCTCGACGGTGGCCTGGAGTCCCTGGAGTCGTTGGCCAGCGGCGCGGTCGGGCTGAGGCGCGCTCTGGACGCTGTGGCCCCGGGTGGCTCCGACGGCATCCGGGAGCAGCTGGCCGGCATCGAGGCGCGCATCTCCGCTGCCAGCGATCCGCAGCTCAAGCAGGTGCAGCAGGCCAATCGCGAGCTGTTGCAGGCGCGCCTGACGCGTGTGGCCACGCTGAACACGGAGGCCGAGCGGATGAAGGCGCGTGCCGACGGATTTCTCCTGGCGGTGCAGAACATTCGCCTGGATGCCAGCCGCCTGGCCGCTGGAGCGGTCTTCGATGCCGACCTGGCCGAGCCGGTCGCCCGCCTGGCCGAGGAAGTGGAGCTGCTGCGCCAGGTCGAGGCAGAACTCGCCGACCTGGGCGACTGAAACGTCAGCCTTGGCCCACCATGACATCGATCAGCTTCTGCAGCGTGGCCAGGCGAAAGGGCTTGTGCAGGATGCCGTCGGCGTTCAGACGTTTCGCCTGATCATCGGCCACGCTGTCGCCGGTGCACAGCCAGATTGGCACAGTGCAGCCCGCCGTCCGAAGACGTTCCGCTGTCGTGGGACCCGCCAGCAGGGGCATGTGCACGTCCAGGACGACGCCGTCGAAACGGGTCTGATCGTCCTGCCAGGCCTGCAGTGCTGGCGTTCCGTCATCCACAGCCACCACCGAGTGGCCCAGCGCGGAGAGCATTTCGGTAAACACGAAGCGCAAGGCAGCGTCATCGTCCGCGTAGAGGACCGTGATCTGGCGATTGTGAGTCATCTGCCTGAGGTAGTAGCGCTTCCCGCAGAGCGCGGTCAAGGTCGCGTAACAAATGGCCTCACTATGGGCCGCTCAGGATCCCGACCGACCGCGCCTCCACGCTCACAACCGGCCACGGCGACACCCCGCAGGCGTTGGGCTACACTGCCGCAAAACCCCCGCGGGGAGCCCACATGTTTGCAAGCCGCAACGCGAGAATCTTCCAGTTCATGGACGAGCGCGAGGCCATCATCGCCGAGGTCGCTCAGCGCGTCTTCGCCGAGACCATGGCCGGCGCAGACCGGCCGGATCACGGCATCGAGTACGTGCTCAACGAAGCCGCATATTACGAGATGCAGCGCCTGGAGAAGGGCAGCTCGAAGCTCGATTTGCGGCCATATGGCTACTGGCAGGAGGTAGCACGGGTCGCCGGACGGCCCGACGTGGAGGCTCGTAAACGCATCCTGCGCGAGCTCTCCGAGGCCTACTCGCGCGACGTGGCCGGCAAGTTCACTCCCGCCGTCTATCGATTCGCCACCCGCCTGTTGCCGGTGGGATTGAGCGCCC
Source organism: uncultured Enterobacteriaceae bacterium (assembly GCA_964438735.1). Classification (GTDB taxonomy): domain Bacteria; phylum Myxococcota_A; class UBA9042; order UBA9042; family UBA9042; genus CAYTLW01. The sequence goes on from CAYTLW010000006.1 coordinate 37,075, forward strand.
TGTTCAACGCCCAGGGGCTCGGCCGGCTCGGCGCCCCGGGGGACGTGATCAAGGACTTCCGCCGCCTCAGCGAGCGGGTCATCATCGAGGGCGCCGTCGCCCACCTGCGCCAGCTGGCTGAGATCGGCACTCTGATCATCGTACCGACGCACTCCAGCAACATGGACTCCATCGCCGTCGGCTGGTCTCTGGAGGAGGCAGGCCTGCCGCCGGTGACCTACGGCGCTGGTAAGAACCTGTTCACCAACCCGTTAACCAGCTTCTTCATGCACAACCTGGGGGCCTACAAGGTCGATCGGCGCATTCGGCATGGCATCTACAAGCAGGTGCTCAAGGTCTACAGCCAGGTGCTGCTGGAGCGCGGCTACCACTCGCTCTTCTTCCCGGGCGGCACCCGCTGTCGCTCCAATGACGTCGAGCGGGACCTCAAATTGGGCCTGCTGGGCACCTCGCTGGCGGCGTTCACCAACAACGTGCGCGAGCGGCGGGCGCGGCCCAAGATCTTCATCTGTCCGCTGACCATCAACTACCACCTGGTGCTCGAGGCGGAGACGTTGATCGAGGACTACCTGCGCCAGGACGGCGGCGCGCGCTACATCATCGAGGATGACGAGTTCAGCGACCTCTCCAAGGTCGGCCGCTTCGTGATGAAGACCATGGGCATGGAGTACACCATCTACATGCGCTTCGGTGAGCCGCTGGATCCCTTCGGCAACCCGGTGGACCTGGCCGGCATCAGCCGGGACCCACATGAGCGTCCCATCGACATCGAGCGCTACCTGCAGGTGGGCGGCGAGGTGGTCAGCGATCCCAGCCGTGACCGGGTCTATACCCAGGCCTGCGGCAAGGCGGTGGCCAACTCCTTCCGCAGCAACACGGTCGCCCTGTCGAGCCACGTGCTCTCCTTTGCGTTGCTCGGCGCTCTGCGCGACGCCTACCCATCGCTGGACATCTTCAAGCTGCTGCGGGTGGCGCGCGGTGAGCTGGTGCCCTACGAGACCCTGCTCCGTCGCCTGGATCGACTGCAGAAGGCCCTGCGCAAGCTGGCCCGGGCGCGGCGCATCCACCTGTCGCATTCGGTCGAGCGCCTGGCGCCGCAGGAGCTGGCCGACCACGGCGCCGATGTGCTGGGCATGTACCACACCCGGGCGGTGGTCCAGTCCGCCGCCAATGGCCTGGAGATCGGCAACCCGAACCTGCTGCTCTTCTACGCCAATCGGCTCAACGGCTATGGCCTGGAGGACGCCGTGCGCGAGGTCGCCGGTGGCGAGGAGGTGGCGTCATGAGCGGTGCAAGCGCACGCGACGCGGTGGGCATCATCGGTGCGGGTCGTTGGGGCATCACGCTGGCGCATACGGCGGCCTCACGAGGCGGACCGGTGCTGCTGTACTGCCCCAATAAACGACTGGCAGGTCAGCTCAACAGCCGGCGCATCTCGCGCAAGATCGTGCCTGAGTTGGACAAGCTGCATGAAGGCGTGCGCGCGACGGCGGACCTGGCCGAGGTCTGCGCCGGATGCGACCTGCTGATCCTGGCCTGTGGCATGCCCGAACTTCGTCCGCTGGTGTCGTCGCTGGGCGATCACGTCGACGGCGCCCACGCGGTGGTGCACGCCATCCGCGGCCGCGAGGTGGACAGCCTGCGCAGCCCCAGCTGGGTTGTTCGCCACGAGACCTGCGTGCGCCAGCTGGGCGCGCTCCTGGGGCCGGTGCAGGTGGACGCATTGCTGGCCGGGCTGCCTGGCGCAGCCGTGGTGGCCAGCCCCTTCCCGGCGGTGGTGCGGGCGGTGCAGAAGGCGCTGGCCGGCGACACCTTGCGCGTCTATGCGAGCAGCGATCTGCCCGGCGTGGAAGCGGCAGCGGCGGCCTCGGCGGTGGTGGCCATCGCCCTGGGCGTGAGCCTGGAATTGGATATGGGGGCGGCGACCCTGGCGACCTTGACGGTGCGCGGGGCGGCCGAGATCTCGCGCATCTGCGCCGCCGCCGGAGGACGGCCAGAGACCGCATTCGGCCTCGCCGGACTGGGCGATTTGCTGGTCCGTCGCGAGTCCAACAGCTTCGAGGTCCAGGCCGGTCGGATGCTCGCCCGCGGCCAGGGTGAAGCCGAGATCCGCAAGGCGTTGGGCGAACTGGACGCCATCGACGGCGCGCATGGCTTCTGCTCGATCCCCAAGGTCGAGGTGGTCCAGGCGCGCATCGTCGGCACCATCGACGACATGCTTCGCGGTCGCCTGGATGTGAAGGGAGCGGTCGGCCGACTCATGGGCCTGGCCCAGATGGCCGAGTAGCCAATTCAACGCCGCACAGTCCGCCGAACTACGTCCTCTCTTCGCGATCCCGCTCTCGAACCGCCAGCTTTGTGATCGCCGGGGCGAGGCGACGCGCCAGCAAGCGCGCCTTCTGGGTCGTATCGATGAGGTCCTGGCGGATCTCCAGCTCCAGGTAGATCACACCGTGCGCCAGGCCATGCTGCGCGGCGGCGAACATCAGGCCCTCGCGACCGGAGTAGGGTTCGTTGAGCGCTGTGGCGAAGCCCGCCTCCTCGAAGTTCTCCTTCAACCGTTCGGCCACGGCGCCGTAATCGTCGAAGAGAATGCCCAACTCCATGTCGCGCACGTCGTCGCCCAGCTGCGGCGTGAACGAGTGGATCGACAGCAGAACCACATCGCCGCCACGGCTCAGGCGCTCGCCCAGACAGCGATCCACCGCGTCGTGATAGGGCGTCCAATACAGGCGCAGTCGACGCTCGATCTCGGCCGCGTTCAGGTTCTGGTTGAAGGAGAGCGCTTCGCCGCGGATCTCGGTTCGGATCAGGTTCGGGTGCTCGGGCGGCCGGTTGGCGTCGCAGATCAGGCGCGAAAACGCCGCCATGATCACCTGGCAATCCTTGATTCGGACCAGCTCGCGGGCGACCGCTCCGGCGCCGATATCCCAGCCCCAATGGGTCTCCAGCCAGCGCTGGTCGGACTGCGTGGTGGTCAGCGGCGGCGGCACCCGATTGGCGGCATGCTCACAGGTCAGTACCAGCCGGCCCATGTGCTCACGATCGCCAAAGATCTCGTAGGACTCGTGGGCCATTGGTACTCGCCGGCTTGGAGGGATGGACGCGGCGGTTGCTGTTGGACGAGCGCCGCGTCGACGCCCAGGATGCGTCAGCGAACCCAGATGGAGAAGTCCATCTCACGTCTTTTCGCAGTTCCGCCGCATTGGCCGGAGTTGTAGAAGGCGTTGTTGCCCTTGTAGCCGGTCCCGTCGGTGCCGTAGGCGCCCTGGGTAAGACAGTAGCCATTGAGCTGCGCAGCCTCGTAGATGGTGCCCCAGCCGCCTCGATAATGCTGGCCGCCCAGTCCACCGTAATTGTGGCCATTGCACGAGATGGTGCCGCAGGTGCTGGCGTAGTTGGTGCCGATGCGGGTGAGGTTGGCGGAGTCGGCGGGCGAATAGGTGGAGTTGAAGACCAACGGGTGGGCGTGGTCGATGAAGGCGTCGCCAGCGTTGCGGGCGTGGCCGTTGTTGCCGATGCTGCCCGTCTTGCTCAGCCGGCCGCCGGTCACCGTGCTGTTCTTGGCGTTGTTGAGCAGCCAATGCAGCGTCTTGCCCTTGTAGGCGTTGACGTTGGCGTAGTAGGCGCTGCCGTTCACGCTGCCCTCGATGTGGGCCTTGATCATGATCTCCTTGAAGCCCAGACGGCTGAAGGCGGGTCCCTTGAAGTCCGACTGCAGCGCGGCGGTCAACGAGCCGGCGCCGCCGGTGCCGGTCCAGAAGGCGTTGTCGGTGTAGTGACGGGTGGCGCCGTCGTTGGTGTCCAGGTTCATGGCCAGGGTCCAGCCGCCCTCGTGGCTGTTCATGTCGCACCAGGCCTCGAAGGCCGCCTTGCTGTCGGGCTTGATCCAGTAGCGTCCGCTGAGCGCATCCACCGCCGTGGCCTTGATCTCGGCGCAGCTTTTGCCGGCGGGTTGATCCTTGGTGCCCGGCCCGACGAAGAGCTTGATGGCGAAGTACTTGTTGCCGTTGCAGCCCTCGAAGTGGCTGCCATTCCAGCGGATGGTGCCGGCGGTGGCGGCGGTGCAGGGCAGCTTGCCGTCGCCCACCTTGACGGAGCCGTCGACGAGCAGGTTGCCCTTTACCTGGATCTTCTTGTTGGACAGGGTCTGGATGCCGACGCTCCACGACTTGATGGCGCCATCCTTGCCGTTGTTGAGGAACTTGGTGTCGGACACCGTCAGCCGCCACTTGCCCTTGGGGTTCTTGCCCACCCAGGCGCCCAGGTCGCCGCTGACCGGCTTGGCGTCGACGGGGAAGACGGCCTTGAGGGAGTTGCCCTTGCCGCCCTTGTCGTAGAGCACGTACTTGCCGTTGTTGGGGTCATAGAGCGTCACGGTGAGCGCCGAGATGTCCGAGTTGCTGATGTCGACCGATACGGAGAGCTTCTGGGCGATGCCGATATCGGGGAAGACCAACTCGTCGCCGACGCCCGGCGGGTTGTTGTCGGGGATGGCGATGGGCGTCTTGCTGCTCGCCACCGCGTCGATGAACTGGTTGTGGATCAGCCCGTTGCTGATCTCGTCGATGCCGTCTGGCGGCAGGGCGCTGGGATCCATGGATTTGGCGCAGATCAGGCTGCCGTCGGCGGCGATGCCCTTGACCACCTCGCCCTTGTTCTTGCACTGACCGCTGGGGATCTTGATGCCCGACAGCTTGCTGCCGTCGCCGATGAAGGTGTTGGCGCTCACCGTGCCGCCCGCGACCGAGTTTGCGGTCACCTGCTTGGCCTTGAGCGCGTTGCCGCCCAGGTCCACATCCTTGTCGAACTTGAGGTGATCCACGCCGACGCAGCCGGTGCACTTCAGGCTCAGGGCGGCATCTGCCGGGCCGCCCTTGGTCTTGCTGCCCGCCCACGGGAAGCCGACCTGGTTGGCGGCGATGGAACCGGCGGCGATGTTCTTGCCCGTCAGGCAGCCCGAGCAGTCCACGCCGCTGGCCACCTGGGCGCGCAGGGCGTAGAGCACGCTGTGCAGCGGGCGCCGGGTGAGCTCCTTTTCCTGCTCGATCTGGACGCCGAGCCACGGCGTCTTGAGCGCGGCGAGGTTGGCCAGGTTGAAGGGTTTGGCCCCGCCAAGGGTACGCTGGAAGCGACCGCCGATGACCGCTACCTCTACCGGGCCTTCCTTCCACGCCGCGCTGCCGCCGCTGGGGGCTGCGTAGATGGAAAAGGTCATCATGTACTTGCCGTCGGCCGCGGCGCCGCCCCCGCCAGACATCAAGACGCCATCGACCACGGCGGTCTTGGGCGCAGCCGCTGCGGCGGTCGCCAGGGCGGTGACGCCCATCAGGCAGAACAGGGCCACGAAACGTGGAGAGCGAAGCAGAGCGCGAATCATGGGGAATCCTCCCGGCTGTTCAGTAGGGTCTCGATCTGCTCGCTGACCTGCGGCACCGAGTCGTCCTGCAGGCTCTCCAGCAGATCCCACGTGGGTTCACCAATCGCTTCGGCGGGCCAGTTGCCCAGCACCAGGGCCGCATTCAGGCGCAGCGATGGGCTCGGCGCGGCCAGGCCCTCGAAGATCAGCTCGCCATATTGCCCGGGAAATCGTGCCACCGCGCCCAGCATGGCCAGCGTGCGACGTTCGAGCTCCTTGGGCACCATGAGCGCGTCTTCGGGCGAGCCCGGCGGTCCGTCGCACTTCTTGCAGCCGACCTGGCTGGCCGGCGAGTCCAGGTCGTCCTCGCACAATCGTCGGCCCTGCAGGTCTTCGGTGACTACGGGCACCAGGACGTTCAACAGGTCCTCGCTCGGCCGGTCCAACAGGGTCAGCGTCCAGCTGTCCTCGTCGCGCGGCGCCGCAGATACCCGGTTCAGCAACACCTCGGCCGCGTCGACCTCGAAGATCGGCGTCATCATCAACGCCGGCGTGGCCACGTCGATGGCGCCGTCGGCCACATCCGTCAACAGGCGATCGGGCCAGGTGCCGCCGCCGCGCGGCTCCATCTCCCGCAGGGTCTTCCAGCCCGCGTCGAGGTGTTCGGCCAGGTCGGCATCCCAGCCCCGTCGGCGGGCTTCTCCTTCCTGGTCTTCGTGGTCGCAGAGCGTTCGCGCCAGGCGCAGGGTGACGAGGTCATCAGGGCGGGCGCCGCAAGTGGTGACCACCTCGAGCCAGGCCAGCACGTAGTCTGTCGCCTCTTCGACGTCCATGGCGTCCCCAGCCGGCCCGGTCGTCAGCGCGCTCTCACAGAGTGCACCGAGCAGGATGGCTACCGCCGTCAACATGGCCTCGTCCAACGGATCTTCGCCCGCGGCCCGAACCAGTGCGCCCAGGTCGCAACTCACGCCGACAGAAACCGCAGTCCAGGTGGGGCCGGCCACGTTCTGTACCGCCGCCAGGGCCAGGCGCTTCTGTTGCGTCTCATCGAGGTCGAATTCCGCCAGCCGATCCACCACGTCGACCCGCGCTGCGTCCGCCGAACCGTCCAGCAGTCGCCAGAGCAACTCGAACGCGTCGTCATCGTCCAGACCATCGACGATGCGATCGACGCTGATCGCGGCGCCGCCCAGGAAGCGCTCGACCAGCGCCTCCCGATCGATAGCTGGCGGCGTTGCCGATGCCGGCTTGTCGCCGCCGAATAGTTTGTTGAACAGGCCCATGAACTCCTCCAGGCCAGCCACAAGGGCAGGCGCCGCTCAGATATGGCCGCTCACAGCTGTCCGGGTCAAGGGCTGCTGCCGAATCCTCGCCGCCAAACGCGATGGTGGTATGCTGACCGGCGCACCTGGGAGGCCGACATGAACGACCCGCGACGAATTCTGGCCCTGATGACTGTGCTCCTGGTCGGGGCTTGTGGCGCCAGGGCCGGCGGTGGCGGTGGCGGCGGGACCTGGAATCCGGACGGTTGGGGCGATGGTGTCGCCTACGACGCGCTCTGGGATGGCGGCGCCGGCGCAGATGGCGGCGGGCCGGCCGTGGACGCCGCAGGTGGCGAGGCGGGGCCAGTTTCTGACGTCGCTGCGGCGGACGCGGCGGTAGACGACGGCGGCGGCGGAGCCAAGGTCTGCGCACCCGGGGCGACCCAACTCTGCTTGTGCGCGCCCAAAGTCGAGGGCGTGCAGATCTGTACCGCCACGGGCACGAGCTGGGGCCCATGCGATTGTGGCGTGCCGGATGCCGGAGGCGGCGTGGTCGACACCGGACCGCCCGACGCCGGCGCCCAGGATACCGGCGCCGTGGCCGACGCCGACCCCTGGAACATCAACTGCCTGGAGCGTGCCAAACACGTATATGTGCTGACCCAGGGCAAGTTGATGCTGCGCTTCGAGCCCGAGAAGCTGCTGCTGACGCCGGTGGGCAAGCTGAGCTGCCCCTTCCCCGGTGGCAATACGCCCTTCTCCATGGCGGTGGATCGCAACGCGGTGGCCTGGATTCTCGACCAGCCCTCCTTTGGCGGCGCTGGCTCCCTCTACAAGGCGAGCACCCTGGACGCTTCGTGCGCCAAGACCTACTTCCAGCCCGGCCAGGCGGGGATGCAGCTCTTTGGCATGGGCTTCTCGTCCAATGGACCCGGCAGCCAGGACGAGACCCTCTTCGTCGCGGGTGGTGACAGCTCGAACTTCACCAAGATCTACGGCGGCCTGGCCACCATCTCCTTCCCCAACCTGAAGCTCTCCCTGGTCGCCAAGCTGCAGTCCGGCCCGGGCAGCCCGGAGCTCACCGGCAACGGCGCCGGCCAGCTGTTCGGCTTCTACCCCAACACCTCGCCGCCGAGCGTGCGCCAGATCGTCAAGACCAACGGCGCCACTGGCAAGGTCTGGCCCCTGCCGGGCAACGTTTTGAGCAATGTGCAGGCGTGGGCGTTCGCCCAATGGGGCGGCGACTTCTACCTCTTCTTCAAGTCGCAATCTGCCGCCTCATCGGCCGTTCATCGGCTGGAGGGCAAGTCGGGCAAGACGGTGACGGTGATCCCGAACACGGGGCATGTCATCGTCGGCGCCGGCGTGTCCAGCTGTGCTCCGACCAAGATCGACTGACTTCAGACGTCAAGCGGTTGCGCTCGGCAACTCGAACCAGAACAGAGCGCCCCCGTCGGGTGGATCGATCAGGCCCAGCTGGCCGCCGTGCCGCTGGACGAGGGCCATGGAGATGGACAGACCCAATCCCGTGCCGCCCTTGGCCCGTCCCGTGGACGAATCGCCCTGTTGGAATCGGTAGAACAGGGTCTCGCGAGCCGACTCCGGCACGCCAGGGCCGCGATCGCGGAACTCGAAGCGGACCTTGTCGCCGGCCATGCGGGCGCTCAATTCCACCGCCTGGCCATCGCTTGAGAACTTCAGCGCGTTGGAGAGCAGGTGGCGCAGGACCTGGAGCAGGCGCCGTCGGTCGCCGTGGACCGCACCTTCGCTGGCGATGACGCGCATGGTGACATTCCGCTTGCCGGCCTGCTCGTTGGCCTCGGCGATGGCAGCGTCGAGCAGATCGGTGGCAGAGACCGGCGCCAGGTCCAGGGCCAGCAGCCCCGAGTCCAGCCGTTCCAGGTCCACGATATCGTTCACCAGGTTGATCAATCGAGAGGTATTGCGTCGGCCGATGTCCAGCAAGCGCAGGGTTTCGGGCTTGACCTCTTCGCCGATACTGGCCTCCAGCAGCCCCAACGAACCGTGCAGCGCGGCGATGGGGGTGCGCAATTCGTGGCTGACCACGGAGATGAACTCGCTCTTGAGTCGCTCGACCTCCTTTCGTTCGCTGATGTCGCGAATGATGCCGGTGAACATGCGCTGACCGGCCATCTCCATGGCGCCGACCGCCAGGTCGATGGGGAAGACGCTGCCGTCCGCGCGCTGGGCCCGCACCTCGCGCCCGATGCCGATGATGCGCGACTCTCCCGTGCGCAGGTAGCGGGCCAGGTAGCCGTCGTGGGCGCTGCGATAGGGCTCCGGCATCAGGTACGAGACATTGCGGCCGATGAGGTCGGCCTCCGAGTAGCCGAACAGCCGCGTTACCGCCGGGTTGATGGTGCGAATGATGCCGTTGTCGTCGATGGTGATGATGCCGTCGACCACGTTCTCGAGCACCGTTCGGGCACGCGATTCCGACTCGTTGAGGCTGGCGGCTGTGGCCTCGCGCTCGTCCTCGCTGCGCGCCAACTCGACGAATCGGCCGATGGAGTTGGCCATCATCTCGACGATCTCGATCTCGTGCGGTGCGAAACCCCTGCTGCGGGTCCGCGTGGACATCAAGGCCAGCGTGCCGTGCAGCTCGTTGGCGACCCGCACCGGCGCGCTGACCCAGGATCGGAAGCGCAGCGGCATCCTCTCCAGGGCCGACGATTGCACGTCGGCCAGCTGCAGGTCGGCGACCGCCACGGTGCCACCCTTTCCGATGACCTCGCGGCAGAGCGTATCGGCCAGCGGCATCGTCGCCGTCAGGTCCATGCCGTGCGCCGAGCGCGACGCATAGATGTCGTACTGCTCGTTGTCGAGACGGCCCACCATGCCGGTGCCCATATCGAGAATGCTGGTGGCGGCGTCCAGGACCAGTTCGGCCAGCGCCTTCAGGTCACCGTGCCGGCTGGTCTGGATACGGTGCAACCGATTGAGCGCCTCGGAGCGCGCCTTCAACGCGTCCAGCAGGTCTCCGGTATTCCACTTGTAGCCGCGATCGCCCAAGAACTCACCTCTGACCGTCGACGTCGGCCGCCGTGGCGCCGCGCAGGCCGTGTTGTTGTGTGTCACATCGGCCGCTTTTCTTGCAACAAACTCGGCGTAACTTCAGTAGATGATTACATCCATTCACGGACAGGACGCACCGCTGAGGATGGCGTGGTTGTTCTTCTCGTGGCACTCGACGTTCTCACCTTTGCCTTGTCCGCCATCATCGGCCACCACGTGCAGGTCCACCTTGCCCTTGGGCGCTGGCGTGAGGGGGCACTTGATCGGCGTGCATTGACCCTCCTTCAAGGCGACGGCGGTCTTGGCGGTGCATGCCGCCTTGGCGCCAGCCTTGGGCGGACCCACGTAGACCGCCACGCCCAGCCCGGCGCCCACGGGTTTGGTTCCCCGATTGCAGACGCTGGCCTGGACCAACATGTTGCCGCCGGCGCAGGTCACCCCCTTGGGCGGTTTCGCGGTCAGATCCGGCACCGCGCTCGGGTCGAGGCTGCCCTGGGCGTTCTGGCGGAAGGAGTTCAGCCCCTTGGCCAGCCAGTTGGCCTGCCAGGCGCCGGTGAATGGCACGTCGCCGGCGTCGCCGACATGGGTGATGGCGTAGGCGTGCTGGTTCCAGATGGGCCGCGAGTTCACCCATCGATCCTGGATGTCCTGGTAGACGCGCACGCCGCCGACGGCACCCAGCATGACCGAACGGCAGACCTTGCCCTGGCCCGGCGTGCCGGCGATGGGCGGTCCGCAACGGTAGCTGGCGTTGGCCGGGCCGCAATCGGCGTTCTTGGTGCAGCGGCAGATGCCGGCCGAACAGCTGCCGCCGGGGCAATCGGCCGCCTTGACGCAGCGCAGCCCCTTGAAGAGCGGGTCCATGGCCATGGAGGTGCCGGGCAACTTGGGCAGCTTGCTGGTGCAGGAGCTGTACATGTTGCAGTTGAGGTTGGAGGGCACCACCAGCTCGCTCTTGAAGTCGCCGTCGACGTCCGCGACCACCGGGTTTTCGTACCAGGTGCAGCTGGTGTGATACTGCGAGTAGATGACCTCGCCCGTGCTGCCGTCATAGACCCTGGCGAAACACTCGTCGGCATAGATAGCCTCGGCTTTGCCGTCGCCCTCGAAGTCGAAGACCGAAGAGCCGGTGGAGCTCGAGCTGTGATCCTGCGAGGGCTGGGACCAGAGGATGCCGTTCTTGGTGCCCGCCTGGCAGGTCTTGGGGCCGGGTTTGGCGTTGCAATCCGGGTCGAAGAGCGTGTAGCTGCCCTTGCCGGCCACGGCGACCTCGACGCGGCCGTCGTTGTCGAAGTCCCCGGCGGTTGGGGTGCCGCCTGAGCCACCGCCGGGCAGGGCGACCGGGCCAAAGACCACGCGTCCGGCGATGTTCTGTACGCGCAACTTGCCGCCGCTGATCACAGCCACGTCGGCGATTCCATCCAGCTTGCTGCGGTCGTCCTTTTTGGGGTCGGCGCCGTAGGTGCCGAAGTCGGCGATGGCCGTATGTCCGCGGAGCTGCCCCGTGCTCGCCTGCTTGACCCACTTGCCGCCCTTGAACTCGAAGACCAGGTCGCCGGTGAGCAGCTCGGGTATGAAGTCCATGTCCACGTCCGCGACCACCGGGAAGATGCCGATCTGGTAGTGCAGCGTGCCGGCGCTGCTGTCGACCACCTTGCCGTCCTTGTCGAATACCCAGCCGCCCAGCAGGGACTCCACGAAGCCGTCGTTATCCAGGTCGTGCAGCGAAGGCCCGGCCCACATCAGGGTGCTGCCGTAGAAAGCCTTGCTCACCCACTTGGACTTGTAGGTGTCGGTGTTCGGATCGCGGGCCCAGGCCACCAGCCCGCCGGGGCAGGTCACGCCAACGAACTCCACCTGCCCATCGCCGTCGAGATCGCCGGCAGCGATGGGCGCCGAGGCGCGTACCTTCACATCGCTGAGGGTGTGTAGCTGCTTGCAGTCCTTGCCGCGGATGATTCGCACCGCGCCGAACGCGCCACCGGAGCAGGCGGCCGACTGGGCGCCGCCGTCGAGCTTGTCGTAGCTGACGAAGGCGATGACCGGATCCATCAGCGAGACCAGGGTCTCCTGTGGGGTGACCACGGGGGTGCCCAGGACGTTGCGGTGATTGGGCAGTTTGTCGCCGGCTGGCGGTCCGTCCCAGGCGCATTGGATCGAGGGCGCGAAGACGCCCAGGGGCACTGTCTTGACGCAGGCCCAGTCGATCTTGCCGGCTGGCAGGGGGCCGAAGGGGATGCACTTCTTGTCGACGCATTTGTGGTCCGCTGAGCAATCGTCGCCGTCGATGCAGGGTCCCTTGGGCACCACGCATTGGCCGATGAGGCAGATCTGGGCGCCTTTGCAGCAACCCGCCGCGCAGGGGACCTTGCAGGGCGGTGGGCCGGTGTCCTTCTTGGCGCCGCTGTCTTTGGCGGCGCCGGCGTCCTTGGCTCCGCCGACGTCTTTCGTTGTCGAGATGTCCTTCTTGGCGCCGCCATCGACTGGCGGAACGACGTCTTTGACGCCGTCGCCATCGCCTTGTCCGGCGTCGCCAACCCCGTCCTTCAGCGACACGCCGTCGACCAGCGTGGCGTCTTGAACACCGACCTGGCCATCGGCCTGTGCGCTGCCATCCACGCCGGCGTCCGAGGTCCACACATCCTTGGCGTGCAGGCCGTCTGGGTTCGACTTTCCATCCGGCAGGACACTGTCATGAACCGCGGCGCTGCCATCGACTGCGGTCACATGTGCGGCATCGGCGTTGGCGGAGTTTCCGTCGCCCACAGCATCGAGTTGCGCGTCCACGCAGCCGGTGGCGGGGCAGTTGCCGAAGGTGGGCTGCACCTGGGGCGTGATGGCGATGGGGCCGCCGGGGGGCGAGGTGCAGGCGCCCAGCGCCAGGCCAACGCACGGCGCCAGGAAGACGCGCATTGCCAGCCCAACGCTCAACCGGACCCATGGGGCGACGGCGCCCTCGTTCGCGGCCAGGCTCCTGTGCCCCATGGCGCCTCCACGCGGCGAGACGCGGCGCGCCTCAGCAGCCGGAGCTGGGTTCGCCGCCACCTGCGGTCGTGCGACGGATGGCCGCCGTCGGGCAGGCATCGGCGCAGCGCAGCGCGGTCTCGTCGTCGACGGCGTCGGCCCAGGAACCGTCCCACGGCGCCCCGACCCGAGCGTCGAAGCCACGGCCGATCATGGTCAGGCCCAGCCCCGCTCCAGACTGTTCGGACAGTAGCACGCAGGCTCCGCATAGCACACACTTGTGTGATTGGTAGGTGACCTGTTTGTGGCTCTCGTCGCGCAACATGGCGCGCCGCTCGCCCGGGAAGCGCCGGGGATTGGCGCCCAACTCGGTCGTCAGGTTGCGCAGGGTGCAATTGCGGCTGCCCCGACAGCCGCAGAGCATGCAGCGACTCGCCTCCTCGCCGGCCCCCTCGGGCGCAGCGATGGCTGGGACGCGGGCGCCCTTGTTGAGCGCCAGGTCGAGCAACGACACCCGATCCGGTTCCGCCAGCTTGCCGTAGCGCACCACCGCCTCGCGCACGGCGCCGCTGGCGTCGCCAGTCTCCAGAAAGCGGCCGATGCCCTCGGCAGCGGTGAAGCCGTCGGCCACCGCGCGGACCGCGAGGCCAGAACGACCGGCCATCGCGCCGGCGGCGAATACCCCGCCCAAGGAGGTCTCTCGGCTGGCAGGGTCGGCGATCCGACGGCCGCTCAACGGCACCCCGCTGCCCTCGAGACCGCCCTCGCCCAGGGCCAGCAGCAGGGCGTCGAATTGGCCGCGCAGGTCGTCCAATTGCAGATCCGTACCGAGACCCTGGCCGGTCTCCAGGCGTGCGCCCATGGCCTCGAGCAGGCCGATCTCCGCGTCCAGCACGCCGCTGGGCAGCTCGGCTTCAGGCACGTCGCGCAGGCTGCCTCCGGCGCGATCCCGGGCGTCGAAGACGGTGACCTCGTGCCCGGCTCGCAGCAGCTTCCAGGTGGCGCCCAACCCGGCGGGTCCGGCGCCGACGATGGCCACGCTGCGGCCGGTAGGCGGCGCCGTTTCAGGCACGGTCGGGCCTTCGCTCTGAACGCCCGCATCGCGTTGCCCAGTAAAGCGATGCAGCTGCTTGATGGAGACGTTATCGTCGTGGTCGCCGCGTCGGCAGGCCCGCTCGCAGGGCGCGTTGCAGACCCAGCCCAGCGTGGCCGGCAACGCCAACCCCTCGCGGGCCATGGATTCGGCCTCGTTGGCGTCCCGTTGCAGGGCCAGCATGAAGTTTGGGATGGACCAGCCGGTGGGGCAGGCCAGCTCACAAGGCGCCTCGCACTCGCCCACGTGGTCGCTCAGCAGCAGCTCGAGGGCCATCTTGCGGGCTTCGTCGAGTTCCGGCGACGTGGCCGTGACGACCATGCCCTCGCGCACTCGGCTGTCGCAGGCCGGCTCCAGGCCCTTGCAGCCCTCGATATGCACCACGCAGAGATAGCAGCTGACCAGGGGCTCGAGGCCGTCGACCTGGCACAGGGTCGGGATGCGCACGCCGACCCGCCGCGCCACGTCCAGCACGGTCTCACCCTGGCGGGCGGCGACGGGCGCGCCGTCGAGAATGATGTGCAGATCACCGTCGGCCATGGAGCTCTCTGCGCCGGTCGGGCGCCACGTCCCATAGGATAGGTTCGTTGGCGCCGGTCGACAAAGGCATCGGCTGACGGGCCCGGTCGACTACTTGCAGACCCCGCTGGTGCAGGTCTTGCCGCCGCCGCAATCGGTGCCGTTCTTGAGCTTGGTGGTCTCGCAGCCGGCCTTGGGATTACAGGAGTCCTTGGTGCACGGGTTGGCGTCGTCGCACTTCTTGGCCGGTCCGGCCTGGCAGGAGACCGTGTTGCAGGTATCCGACGTGGTGCAGGCGTTGCCATCATCACAGCCCGAGCCCATGGGCTGCTTGGCGTGTACGCAGCCTCCGGACTTCGTATCGCAGCTGTCCTTGGTACAGCTGTTGGCGTCGTCGCATTGGGCCACGCTGGTGCACTGGATGGCGGCCTGACATGCGCCCTGCCACGCCTGCTTGGTGAGCGCGGCCACTTCCTCTTTTTCGAGCGCGCGGCCGAGGACGAAGACCTCGTCAGCGAGGCCGACGAGCATCTGGCCCGGCGTGCTGCAGCCGACCTTTCGAGCTCCGATGGCGAAACGACAGCCCTCCGTGCCGACTACGTCGCCGTCCAGGGCATAGGCAGCCACCTTGAGGCCGTTGACGTAGTGCTCCACCACCTTGCCGGTGTAGACCGCCACCAGGTGCACCCACTCGTCCTGGGGGATGGCCACTTTGCCGAGCCAGGCCCAGTTGCTGGGCAGGTTGTGGGTGATGGCGGTGGTCAGGTCGCCCTTGGTGTGGCCCATCAGGAAGGCGGACTCGCGTCCCATGGCGATCTCGTACGCCCCGGGACCCTTGAACAGGAACCATCCGCCGAGGGTGATGGCCGGCAGCTTGGCCTCCAGGCCAGCGCCCTTGACCACGTCGATATAGGCCTTGCCGTCGAATTGCAGCGCCTTGCCCACTTTGCCGTCGACGCATCCCGGCTTGTTGATCAGCGTGCCGTGATGCTTGTTGCCAGAGGTGTCCGCCCCGGTGCAGTCGTCGAAGGTCCAGCGACCCAGCAGCGCTGCGTCCTTGGCCAGGGTGGGGACGCAGAGAGCGGCGCCGCCGCACGATGACAGCGCCGGCTTCGTCGCCGCATTGCACTTGCCGCTGGCCGCATCGCAGGAGTCTGTGGTGCACGGATCTCCGTCGTCGCAAATCACCGCCTTGCCCGGCTTGCAGACCCCTCCGGCGCATACGTCGCCCTGTGTGCAAGCGGTGCCGTCATCGCAGGCGCCGGTCGCCGGCGTGTGGGAGCACTTGCCGTCGGCCTTGTTGCAGGTGTCGGTGGTGCAGGACTTGCCATCGTCACAGTCGACCGGCGGCGTCTTCTTGCACGTGCCGCCCTGGCACTTCGACGGCGGCGCGCACAGATCTCCGTCGCTGCAATCGACGCTGGACGCCAACGTGACGCACTTGCCACTGCCGCCATCGCAGAAGTTGGTGGTGCAGACGTTGCCGTCGTCACAATCGATGGCCTTGTGGCTGCAACTCTCCTTGCCCTTGCTGTTGACGCAGGCGTCGGTCGTGCAGGCGTTGCCGTCGTCGCAGCCGATGCCCGGCGCCACGCAGCTGCCGCCATTGCAGAACGCCGGTCCGGCGCATGGCGCCTTCTCAGTGCAGGGTTTGCCCTCGTGTACCGGCGTCATGGCGCAGGTGCCGGTGGCCGGGTGGCACAGGTTCTTGGTGCACTGGCCGTCCTTGCTGGCGTCGCACTTGACCTTCGCCGCCGGATTCGGCGCACACACCGACGGGGTCACGGACGTGTCGCAGGTCACCGGCGTGCCGCATTTATCCGCCGGCTGGAAGGCCGCGCAGTCACCATCCTTCTTGCAGCCGCACAGGTTCGGGCCGGCCTTGCAGGCGCCCTTGCTGCAGTGATCTCCGGTGGTGCAGGGCGTGCCGTCGGCGTCGCAGGGCGTGTAGTCGGCCGACAGTACCGGCTTGCAAGCACCCGTCTTGGCGCCACAGGTGTTCTTGCTGCAGGGGCCATCGTCGACGGTCGGGCAGTTGATGGTGGTGGCCGGGTTGAGCGCGCAGGTGGGCGCGACGGTGGACTTGTCACAGAAGAGCGTGCCGTTGCACAGGTCGCCATCTTCGTATTTGCCGCAGTCGGCATCCTTGGCGCAGGCGCAGACATTGGGTCCGGGGTCGCATTTGCCGGCGACACAGCCATCGGCCACGGTGCAGATGTTGCCGTCGCCACAGGGATCACCGTCGGTCTGCGCGGTCAAGGCGCAGGCGCCCGTCTTTTCGCTGCAGGTGTTGCGCAGGCACTCGGTGTCGTCGACGGTCGGGCAGTAGACGACCGTGGCCGGGTTGAGGGCGCACTTGTTGGTGGCCACATCGCAATAGAGCGTGCCGTTGCAGGCGTTTCCATCCTCTTTCGGAGCGCAGTCGGCCGTCTTGGTGCAGTCACAGGTATTGGTCTTGGCGGTGCAGGCGCCCTCGGCGCAGGCCTCGTCCGGCGTGCAGGGATTGTCGTCGTTGCACTTGGTGCCCTTGGCCAGCGGAAGCAGATCGCAGGCACCGGTCTTGGGCTGGCACGTACGGGCCAGGCAGGTGGTGTCGTCGACGGTCGGGCAGGTCACCACGGTCAGTGGATTGAGCGCGCACTTCTTGTCTGCCTTGTTGCAATAGAGCGTTCCATTGCACAGGTCGCCGTCCTCCGCTGCCTCGCAGTCCGCGTCTTCGTTGCAGCAGATCTTGGTTCCAGCGGTGCATTTGCCCATGGCGCAGACGTCACCGGCCGTGCAGGGGTCGCCATCGTCGCAGATCGTATCGTCGGCCACGGGTTGGTCAGTGCAGAGTCCGGTGTCCTTGCCACAGACCCGCGCGGTGCAGCTGTCGTCCGGCTGCTTGCAGCTGACCACCGTCGACGGGTTGATGGTGCATTTATGGGGCATCTTGCTGACGTCGCAGTAGAGCGTGCCGTTGCAGGCGTCGCCATCTTCGAACTTGGCGCAGTCGGCGCCCACCATGCAGTCACAGACATTGTCTGCGCCGATGCATTGACCCGCCTTGCAGGTATCTGTCTTGGTACACGCCACGCCATCTTCGCAGGCGGCGCCTTCATTTCCCGGCACGTGGGCGCATTTGCCCGCGGCGCCGCAGCTGTCCGCGGTGCATGGGTCTTCGTCGTCGCAATCCTTCGGCCCGGCGGCGGTGCAGACGCCCTTCTTGCAGGAGTCGCCGGCCGTGCAAGGGTCGCCATCTTCGCACCAGGCGGCGTCTGGCAGCAGGACGACCACGCAGCCCGCTTCTGCAGCGCAGAGGCCCATCTGGCAGGGCTCCTCGGGCTTGGGACAGTCGGTGTGCATGGTGCATGGGGTGGTGTCGACGCCGACCACCTCGCCGGCGTCGGCCTCGCCATCTGCCTGGCCGTCGGCGGTGTCGTCGTCGCGTGGCGGACAACCGGAGACCAGCGCGGCGATGACCAGCAGGATCGCGGCCCTCGACAAGGTCGATGCCGCCCGGAAACGGGTCGGGAACATGAAGCCTCCCCCTGTGCACGGCCGCAACGTAGCACGGTCCCGGCGCGATGGATGACCGCTCAGGTGTAGCGCGGCCGAGCATCATCCGGCAAGAGACCCATGTGTCCGCACCGACCTTGAACCGGCCCGGGCGTGCGCTACCCTGTTCAACAGGGGCAGCGCTGAAGCCAGACGCCCCGGCCACCCGGCCGATTGGGGGGGCGATGCCCGCCATTTCGCAGCCAGCAGTCGCGACCCGCGACAAGCGGGATCACGCCGATCTCGCGGGTGAATTGCCCGCAATCGAGGCCCTCGTCGACGCCGGGCGACATGACCTGGTATCGCTGATCCAGGACGTGCAGGCCCGCTACGGATTCCTGCCTCGTAACGTCATGGCCGAAGTTGCTCGCCAGCTGGGCCTGCCCCTGGCCCGGCTGTTCGGTATCGCGACTTTTTACGGCGCTTTTCACCTCAAGCCGCGCGGCCGGCACGTGGTCAAGGTCTGCTGCGGCACCGCGTGCCACGTCTCCGGCGCCACCCACATCACCGAAGCCCTGGCCCGCCACCTGGACATCGAGCCCGAAGAGACCACCGACGACATGGCCTTCACCCTGGAGCGGGTCGCCTGTGTGGGCTGCTGCAGCCTGGCGCCGGTGGTGGTCATCGGCGAAGACACCCACGGGCGCATCTCCCGGCAAGGCGCCATCGACGCTGTGGTCGCCGTGGCCGCCGCCGAAAGCGAGGTCGCATCGTGAATCGCGTCGTCATCGGCCTGGGCAGCTGTGGCGTCGCCGCCGGCGGTCGCCAGGTCCGTTCGGCGATTGAAAGCAGCCTGCGCGAGCTGTCCGTGGACGCCGAGATCACAGCCACCGGCTGCAACGGTCTGTGCTTCCGCGAGGTCATGGTCGAGCTGCACGCGCCAGGTCGCACGCCCTGCCTGGTGGGCGACGTGACGCCCGACGCCGTGCCAGACCTGTTGAGCGGCTGGTTCACCCGCGGCGAGGTGCCCGCCGAGCAGGTCATCGGCCGCGGCGACGATCTGGCCGGCGAGGCCGCGTTCACCCAGCGGCAGCAGCGCATCGTGCTGGCGCGCTGTGGACGGGTGGACCCGGACAGCCTGGACGACTACCTCGCCAGCGGCGGTTATGCCGGGCTGAAGCGGGCGCTGCTCGAGCTGGATCCCGCGGGCATCATCGACGAGGTGGAGGCCGCCGGACTGCGCGGTCGCGGCGGCGCCGGATTCCCGACCGCGACCAAGTGGCGGCTGGCCCGCCAGGCCAAAGAGACCCAGCGCTACGTCATCTGCAACGCCGACGAAGGCGACCCCGGCGCGTTCATGGATCGCAACCTCGTCGAGGCCGATCCCTACGCCGTCCTGGAGGGGCTGAGCATCGCCGCACGGGCCATCGGCGCCCAGCAGGGCTTCGTCTACGTGCGCCAGGAGTATCCCCTGGCCGTCGAACGCTTCACCAACGCGGTGCAGCGGGCGCGACAAGGCGGCTGGCTGGGCGAGGACATCGCCGGCAGCGGCTGGTCCTTCGACGTGCAGATCCGGCGCGGCGCTGGCGCCTTCGTCTGCGGCGAGGAGACGGCGCTCATCGCCTCGCTCGAAGGGCGTCGCGGCATCCCCCGCCGTCGACCTCCCTATCCCGTGGAGCGAGGCTTCGCCGGCAAACCAACCAGCATCAACAACGTCGAGACCTGCGCCGCCGTGGCCTGGATCCTGGCCAACGGCGCCGAGGGCTTCGCGCGCCATGGCATCGGCACCAGCCGGGGCACCAAGATCTTCTCGCTGGCCGGCGACATCCGCCGCGGCGGCATGGTCGAGGTGCCCATGGGCATCACCATCGGCGAGATCGTCAACGAGATCGGCGGCGGAAGCCCCAGCGGTCGGCCTATCAAGGCGGTGCAGATCGGCGGTCCCTCGGGCGGTTGTCTGCCGGCGTCGCTCTTCGACACGCCCATCGACTACGAGTCCCTCCTGCAGACCGGCGCCATCATGGGGTCGGGCAGCCTCATCGCCATGGACGAGGGCTGCTGCATGGTCGACGTGGCGCGCTACTTCCTGGCCTTCACCCAGGACGAGTCCTGCGGCCACTGCACCTTCTGCCGCATCGGCACGCGGCGCATGCTCGACATCCTGGATCGCCTCTGCGCCGGCAAGGGCAAGAAGCGCGACCTGGACAACCTGGAAGCCCTCGGCCGCCACGTCCTGGACGGCTCCATGTGCGGCCTGGGCGGCTCCGCGCCGAACCCGGTGATGACCACGCTGCGCTACTTCAGGCACGAGTACGAGGCCCACCTCGACGGCCGCTGCCCGGCCGCAATCTGCCGCGAGCTCATCGCCTATCGCATCGATCCGACCCTCTGCGATGGCTGCACCCTGTGCCTGGATCAATGCACCATGTTGGCCATCGCACCCTCCTCCAGCGCCATCCCCCTGACCATCGATCCGGAGACCTGCACACGCTGCGGCGGCTGCATGACGGTCTGCAGGTTCGAAGCGGTGGTGGTACAATAACGCCCGGAGGTCCGCTTCGTGCCGCACTTCATCACCGAGGATTGTACTGGCTGCAGCGCTTGCGAGCGCCAGTGCCCGGTGGATGCCATCAGCGGCAACTTCAAGGAGCGCTACGTCATCGATCCGGTCGCCTGCGTCGAGTGCAGCGTCTGCGGTTGGATCTGCCCCGACGACGCGGTCCTGGATCAGCACGGCATGTTGGTACCACGCCTGCCGCGGCGCACCCGTCCACGGCCACAGCTGGTCGAGGCGTTGTGCAACGGCTGTAGCGTCTGCCTGGACTACTGCCCCTTCGACTGCCGCGACCTGATCGGCCGCACCCATGACGGTCTGGCGTTCCTGTCCGCGCCAGGGCGATGCGTCGGCTGCGGCGAGTGCGCCAAGTCCTGCATCAAGGGCGCCATCGAGATGCGTCCGACCGATCTCAGGGAGTACGATCCCGTCGCCGAAGCGGTGCGACTGGAACGCCTGCTGCGCAAATCGGCCTGAGCCCCCCGATGCACTATCGCTCTATCGCCAACGTGCTTGGCACTTTGCTGCTGGTGACCGCGAGCGCCCTCCTGCTGCCAGCGGCGTGTGCCCTGATCTACGCCGGCGAGGGAGACCTGGTCCCGATTCTCACCGCCGTCGGCGTCTCCCTGGGTCTGGGCCTGCCCCTTTGGTATTTCAATCGCGGCGAGCAACATCTGGAGTTGCGCGACGCCTTCTTCCTGGCCAGTGTCGGTTGGATCGTCGTCTCCGCCGTCTCCGCGCTGCCCTTCGTCCTGCACGGCGCCATTCCCTCGTTCACCGACGCCTTCTTCGAGATGATGTCGGGCTACACCACCACAGGTGCCACGGTGCTGGCCGACATCGAATCGGTGCCCCACGGCCTGCTGCTCTGGCGCTGCGAGACCAACCTGCTGGGCGGCATGGGATTCCTCACCCTGGCCCTGCTCTTTCTGCCCCACGGCATGGGCAGTGTGCGCCTCTTCCGAGCCGAATCCAGCCCCGGGCAGGTGCTCACCAGGGAGAAGTTCACCCCCCGCAACCGCGACGCCCTGTTGGCCCTGTGGGGCATCTACATGGTCTTGAACGCCATCCAGATCGGGTTGATGGCCCTGGGCGGCATGCCCTGGTACGAGGCCATCTGCCACGCCTTCGCGACGGTCTCCACGTCGGGCTACTCGCCCATGAACGCCAGCCTGGGCGCCTACGACAGCGCATACATCCACTGGGTGACCATCACCTTCATGTTCCTGGGAGGGCTCAGCTTCGCCCTCATCTGGCAGGCCAGCCATCGGCAATGGCAGGCGGTGCGGATCAACACGGAGCTGCGCTGGTATGTGGGTATTGTCTTTGCCTTTTGTTTTGCTGTGGCGGCGATCCTATATGGGCGCGGGACGTATGGCCTGGCCGACTCGGCGACTCACGGGACATTCCAGGTGGTCTCGTTGCTGACGACGACGGGCTTTACGACCGCGGACTATGAGCAGTGGCCCCACGCGGCACAGATGTTCTTGTGGGTGGTCTGTTTCATTGGTGCCTGCGCTGGTTCGACCACCAGCGGCATCAAGATCATCCACTACGCGATTATCTGGAAGTTCATGGTGGGGGTGGTGCGCAAGCTGTACCTGCAGCCCCTGTCGGTGATTTCGGTGCGTATGAATGGTGTGCGGGTGAATCCGTCCGTGGTGCATGTGTCGTTGTGCTACTTCATCGTCAATGTGTTCCTGCTGTTCTTTGGGGCTTGCTTCATGTCGATCAGCGATGACATGGATGTGGGGTCTTCGTTGAGTTCGGTCGTGTCGACGTTGATGAATGTGGGGCCGGGGTTTGGGGATGTGGGGCCGGCGCATAACTACGCGTTCATTTCGACGCCGGGGAAGTGGTTCTTGTCCTGGTTGATGCTGGTGGGGCGGTTGGAGATGTTTTCGGCGTTGGTGTTGCTGTATCCGGCTTTTTGGCGGCGGTAGGGTGAGCAACCGGGAACATGGTTTACAGGTCCGGTCACGGTAGACCGGGTACATGGTTTATACTTTTGCCACTCCACGACCATCTCCGCGGCGATGGCCTGTTCCATTGTGATTTCCGGATGATGTCCTTGCGGCACGAAGGGCTTGTCCCGCCTGCCGCACCACCAGACCTGGCTGTGCTGAGCGGCCGCAGTCAAGGAGCAGGCGGTCAAAGCAGCGGCCCGGATTCCGCTCGCCATTGCGGAGGGTCAGGGCCGGGTCGACCGCGATTCGTTGCACCTGCACCGCGTGGCCTACAGCACGTCGAAGGAGACGTCGGCGGGCGAGGCCGTCGCGCCGGCGATGGCACCGTCGCGGTCTTCACCGACACAACTTCACGCACCAAGCGCCGCCGCGACGAGGCAGGCCAGGCGCATCGCTTCTACTGCCGAGTGGCGCATCGGCAGCCATCCCTCCGTCGTGCGACGGTGACTCGAGTTCGACTGGGAATTGGCGCGCCGAGGCGCATTCCATCACGCCCGGAGGCCGGACGTGTCGGGTGTCCATACCTCACGCTACTGGCGCGGCGCTGTGTTGAGCGCTCAGGCCACCACTTCGGCGCGCGACAGCATCGCGTTGACGAGCACGTTGGCGCCGGCGGTGATCCACTCAGGCTTGGCGTCTTCGATCTCGTTGTGGCTGATGCCGTCCACGCAGGGCACGAAGACCATCGAGGTCGGCGCCACCTTGGACAGATAGCAGGCGTCGTGTCCTGCACCGGCGACAATGTCGCGGTGCGCGTAGCCGAGCGCCTCCGCCGCGTCGCGGACGGCCGACACACAGCCCTCATCGAAGGGGATCGGCGCGTAGTAGAAGATCTCCTCGAGCTCCATGCCGAGCCCGATCCCGCCGGCGATCGCGGCGATCCCCTCACGCACCGAAGCGCCCATCTGCGCGAGCACCTCGTCGTTGGGATGGCGGATGTCGATGGCGACAAAGACCTTGCCCGGTATCACGTTGCGGGAGTTCGGGTAGACGTTGACCATGCCGACGGTCGCGCAGGCGAGCGGCGCGTTGTCCAGGCCGATCTTGTTGACCATCTCGATGACGCGCGCGGCGCCGAGCAGGGCGTCCTTGCGGCGGTTCATCGGGGTCGGGCCGGCGTGGCTGTCGACACCGGTGAGCGTGAGCTCGTACCAGCGCTGCCCCTGGCCATCGGTCACGACGCCGACGGGCGTGTTCGCCTCCTCCAGGATGGGGCCCTGCTCGATGTGCACCTCGAAGAACGCGTGCACGTCGCTGCCGACCTCAGCCTCGCCTGCATAGCCGATGCGCTGCAGTTCCTCGCCCATCGTTTTGCCGTCATGGTCGGCGCGGCTGAGGCCGTATTCGAGGTCGAACACGCCCGCGAACACGCCCGACGCCACCATCGCCGGCGCGAACCGTGAGCCCTCCTCGTTGGTCCAGATGCTGGCCTCGATCGGGTGCTTCGTCTTGATGTCGTTGTCGTTGAGCGTGCGGATGACCTCAAGACCCGACAGCACGCCGTAGACCCCGTCGAAGCGCCCGCCGGTGGGCTGCGTGTCGATGTGCGAACCGGTGACCACCGGGGCCAGCGTGTTGTCCTCACCGGCGCGCCGAGCGAAGACGTTGCCCATCTTGTCGATGCGGATCGTGCAGCCCGCCTCCTTGCACCACTTCACGTAGAGGTCGCGCGCCTGCTTGTCGAGGTCGGTCAGCGCGAGCCGGCAACAGCCGCCCTTGTCGGTGGCGCCGATCTTCGCCATCTCCATGATGGTGTTCCAGAGGCGGTCGCCTTTGACGGTCACGGGCTTGGTGGACATGGATCCCTCGCTGTTTCTTCGTCGTTGATGTGGCCTTTGAGCGCCCGGGTGGCGCCCGGGCCGGGACGATAATTCAGCGCGTGGTGCGGGGCAATCGCCTTGCTTGCGCTGACCGACGCCCCCTGCCGCTCAACGCAGATGGTGGCGGGCCTGCAGTGCCGGTCAACCCGCCGCGCGCGCCACGAAAAAGGCGTAGCTGTAATCGCTTGCGTGGGCCCTCCACACCGCGATCTCTTCGCGGCATTCCTGCACCACGGCGGCGCTCGTCGGGTCCAACAGGCTCCCTTGCAGTCGATCCAGGCGCGCCAGCATGGGGCCGTAGTAGTGGGTCCACCACGTAGATGAAGGCAGCACGAAGTCGCCGAGCAGGGTGTAGCCGCAGCGCTCGATGATCACGCGGTTGGCCGGCACGTCCACCATCGCCGGGACCCTCGCGGGGCAGGTCCCGGTGGACCGTGAAGAAGGCGCGTACGGCGGTCGGGTTGTCGAAGTCCATGGCCGGGCTCCGCTCGTGAAGGGCCCGGGAACGCCGGGTCGCGGCCCCGCCCTGCTGGGGCCGTCCGCGATGCCCGGGCGGGCCGTCTGCTCTAGTCGACGTCCCCGGGCTGAACAAGCTGATCGAAGCGCTGGATGCGAACGCTGGCCGGCCGCAGCGTCGACGACGTCGAGTGCGACCAGCGATTTCACGACTGCTGTGGTCTCGCGTGCCGTGCCGTCGGCCACCCGCACCTCCGCATGTGGCGGAATGCCACATGCTTCGGCTCGCGAAAGTCGTTCGGATGTTTGCGATCGCCGCGCTCTCGCGCTGCACCTTCGCCGATAGCGAGGGAAACCCGCGGCCACGGGCACGGACACGGCCACAGATACGGACACGGTCACGGCCACCGAACTCCACATCCTACCCGCCTTGAAAGCCCAACTCCCCTTCCTAGCTTGAAATGGCGACATCCGACACCCGTCGAGTCGCCCCAATCCGAACAGGGAGTGCACCATGAACGACAAGACTGCAGATCTCGCTGGACCCGGCATCGGCACCTACGAGGAGGTCGCCGCCGGCCTGCCTACGGACTACCGCTCGGTCCTGACGCCCAAGGAGACCCAGAAGGGGATCTACGCCGTCAAACGCTGCATCGAGGATGGCCTCGACCGCGAGCTCAACCTGATGCTCGTGCAGTGCCCGCTGATCATGGACAAGCACAGCGGCATGAACGACTACCTCGATCGCGACGGCTCGCGCACGCCGATCGATTTTCCCGCCGGTCTTGGCCTCGAAAAACGCATCGAGGCGCAGGTGGTGCAGGCGGCGACGAAGTGGAAGCGCTTCGCCCTGAAGCAGTATGGCTGCGATGTGGGGGAGGGCATCAACACCGACATGCGGGCGGTGCGCAAGGATTACTTCCTGGACCACGACCACAGCTCCTATGTCGACCAGTGGGATTGGGAGCAGGTCATCACCGCCGACCAGCGCAACCTGGACTACCTGACCGATGTGGTGAAGCGGATCTGGAAGGTGTTTGTGGAGGCCGAGAATCTGGCCCACGACATGTTCCCGCAGCTGGATGCCTACGAGAAGATGCCGGCCGAGCTGGTCTTCTTGCATGCCGAGGAGATCCTGGACATGTACCCCGACCTGCCGCGTAAGCAGCGGGAGACGCGGATCGTGCAGGAGTATCCGGCCATCTTCATCTATGGCATCGGCCACACGCTCGAGGATGGCTACCCGCACGAGATGCGTGCCGCCGATTACGACGACTGGACGACGCCCTCGGTGGTCAAGAAGGGCAAGCAGATGCACGGCCTCAACGGTGACATCCTGGTCTGGAATCGGATCACCAAACGCCGCCACGAGCTCAGCTCCATGGGCGTGCGGGTGACCAAGGAGTCGCTGCGTAGGCAGCTGGAGATCACCGGTCAGGAAGACTTCCTGCAGATGCCCTACCACCAGATGATCCTCAACGACGAGATCCCGCTGAGCATCGGCGGCGGCATCGGCCAGAGCCGGATCTACAGCTACATCCTCAAGAAGGCGGCCTTGGGCGAGGTGAGCGTGACCATCTGGCCTGACCAGCTGCACGAGATCTGCGAGGCGCGCAACATCCACCTGTTGCGTTAGATCGCCGAAGGTCGACTCTTCGACCGGCCCTGTTCGTCGTGCCTTCCAGCGGGTACAACTGGGCCCGATGACGACGCAGCACCATGGGACCGGGCGCCGCACGTCCGCCTGGCTGGCTGGCCTGGGCGCTTTTGCCGGCGTGGCCCATGGCCTGAACTACGTCGCCCTGCACGACGCCGCTCATGAAGATGAACCCCTGGGCGCCATGCTGGTGGTCCGCCTGGTCATCGGGATGCTGCTCGGACCGGCGCTCCTGCTGGGTCTGCGCGCGCTTTTGCGTCGGCTGGTGGCGCAGCTGGCGGTGGTCGAGGCGGCCCGGCAGCGCTACCTGGCGTGGGAGCGCTGGACCTGGATCGCGCTCCTGCTCTGGGGCCTGGGCGCGTTTGGCATTCACCTGGGGGTGGTCGGCGACCTGTTGATAGTGGCGATCTTCGCCTGCGCCCAGTTGACGCTGCTGCTCTACCCCACCGGCCGCACGGACGCGGTCGATGTGGCCTCCTTTGGGATCATCTCGAGCCTTTTCATGGCCAGCGGTTTTGCGGCGTTGATCTACCAGGTGGCCTGGCAGCGGGCGCTCTTCACCGCGTTTGGCGTCAACATCGAGTCCATCACCATCATCGTGTCGTTGTTCATGTTCGGCCTCGGCGTAGGCGCCATGGTGGGCGGGGTGCTCTCGCATCGTTTCGCCGACCGGCTGCCCGGGCTGTTTCTGGTCTGCGAGCTGGCCATCGGCGTGTTTGGCCTGTTCAGCCTGGCCCTCATCGACGTGGTCAGCGCCGCCACCCTCGACGGCTCCCTGGCCACCATCTCGCTGGCGATCTACGCGCTGCTCTCGGTGCCGACCATGTTCATGGGCGCCACGCTGCCGATCCTGGTCGCGCACCTGAACGCCTTCTATCGGCACACGGGCAAGACCGTCGGCGTCCTCTACTTCCTCAACACCATCGGCTCGGCGCTGGCGTGTTTTGCTACCACGGACATCCTCTTCGTGCTGATGGGCCTGCAGTCCGCTGTCTGGGTGGCGGCCATCTGCAACCTGGTGGTCGGCGTGGCGGTCTTCGTGGTCATGATCGCGGTCCGCCGCGTGCAGGCCGGGGGCGCCGCATGAGCGGGTCACGCACCATGCCGCCGGTGGGGATCCTGCTGCTCTCGGCGGCGGTGGGCTATATCTCCTTGAGCCAGGAGATTCTGTGGATGCGCCTGCTGTCGTACGCGACCGGCGGCGCGCCCGAAGTTTTCGGCCACGTGCTGGGCGCGTTCCTGCTGGGCATCGCCCTGGGTGCGCTGCTCGGCCGCCGGGTCTGTGCCATGGATGCGCTGCCCCTGATGGCCTTCGTCGGCGGGGTCCTGCTGGCTGCGGCGGCGGTCTACTACCTGTCGGTACCCATCATCGCCCTGTTCCGAGAGCGCAACTATGGTGGCATTCCACAGCTGCCGCGCGGGCTCACGGCGGCGTACCTGCTGGTCTGGCTGGTGGCCTTCCTGCAGGGCGGCATCTTCACCGTGCTCTGCCACGCGGGCGTGCGATCGGACGCTGCTGTGGGCGTGTCGGTGTCGTGGATCTACCTGGCCAACATCGTCGGCTCCACCGCTGGCCCGCTGTTCACCGGCTTCGTGCTGCTGGATGTGCTGACCATCCAGGACAACCTGCTGCTCATGAGCATCGCCACGGCGGTCCTCGGTGCCGTTGTCTTGATGTTCGCCGCCATCCCCAGGCGCTGGAAATGGGGGCTTGGCGTCGTCGCCGTCGCGCTCATCGTCGGTTTCGTGGCCCTGCAGGGCACCCTGACCCATCGGGTGCTGGAGACGTTGCAGGGCTGGCGGGTCAACTCCTACGCCATGACCATCCAGAACCGCAGCGGCATCATCGCCATCGAACACACCGACCCGACGGATAAGATCTTCGGCGGCGGCGCCTACGACGGCCGCTTCGACGTCGACCCGGACGTCAACAGCAACGGCATCCATCGCGCCCACGCCGTCGCCCTGTTGCATCCCGGCCCGCGGCGGGCGCTGATCATCGGCCTGTCCAGCGGCTCCTGGGCGCGCGTCTTCGCCGACTACACGCCCATCGAGAAGATGACCATCGTCGAGATCAACCCCGGCTACCTGGAGGCCATCCCCCATTACGAGACCCACAAGCCGCTGCTCACCGACCCGGATATCGACATCGTCATCGATGACGGCCGGCGCTGGCTCAACCGGCATCCGGAGGCGCGTTTCGACTTCATCTTGATGAACGCGACCCACCACTGGCGCAGCCAGTCGACCAACATCCAGTCGCGCGAGTTCCTCGAACTGATCAAGGCGCACATGAACCCGGGCGGGGTGATCTACTGGAATACCACCGGCTCCAAGACGGTGGTCTACACCGCCGCGACCGTCTTCGAGCACGTGGTGCGCTACAGCAACTTCGTCGCCGCCAGCGATGCGCCCTTCCACCTGCCGTTCCGCAGTCGTCAGGCCAATCTGAAGAAGTTTATTCGCGACGGTCGGCCCGTGCTGAGCCCCAACGGTCCGGGACGGCGCATGTTCATCGACCTGCTGGGCACCCGCCTGGTGGACATCGGCGCGCAGCTGCGTCAACAGCCGCCGGAGGGGCGCCTGGTGACCGACGACAACATGCGCATCGAGTATAAGAACTTCGACCACCGACCCCTCGGCGTGGCCCGTTGGATGGACCTGAGACGCCGATCGCCTGTGGACTGTCGGCGGGGTTGGTGGCCGACGTTGCGGCGGGTATTTGGGTTCTGACGGTCCGCTCCTGCCGTCACAGGCCGGGTTCGACCCCCTCAGGATCCGTCTTTGCAGCCCTGGATGGGTTTGATGACGCAGCCCTTGGCGGGCTGGCAGAGATCGGCGGTGCAGGGATCACCATCGTCACAGTCGGCCATGGTCTTGTCATGGCACGCGCCGGTGGCGCCACAATCCAGCTCCCCCCAGGGTCCGACACGCAGCAGCGCCGGGTATCGGGCGGCGGATTTCGCGGTCGTGGTCGAGCTGCCTACGCCCGCGCCGAGCAGCCAGCCGCCGTCTGGCGTGCCCATCATCACGTTGCGGGTCAGGTAGCTCGCCTTGTCCAGCCAGGCGTGGTGGTCGCGCTGCCAGAGGGTCGCGCCGGCCTCGTGTCGTCGGCTGATGTGAATCCTGGGTTTGGAGGGCGTCAGCCGATCGCCCGCCACGACCATGTTCTGATCCGGCAGCAGGTTGATGGCCATCAGACGGATGTTGTCGGCGACCGGCGGCAGGCGGCTCCAGAGCAGGTTGCCGGCCAGGTCGTGGGCGACGAGCCAGCTGCGGCGTCCGTCGCTCTCCTTCTCGCCGACTGCGATGATTCGCTGACCCGGGCGCACCGCCAGCGCGTACAGCACGGTGCCCTGATCCGGCTCGCGCCGGAACAGCTCCTTGCCATCATGGCCGACGCGAATCAGCAGCCCCTTGGAGTTCTTGCCCAGGGTCGAGCGGCCCGCCAGGACCGATGACGCGTCCGCCATGCTGGCGATGGCGTAGGGCTCCAGCGACCGGCTGACGTGCTCGATCGTGGTCGTGGTCGCGCTCACCTTCCAGGTCTTGTTGGCGTACGAGGGCACGATGTGCGCCACCATGGCGGCCCCGTTGCCGTCATCGGGCAGTTGGATGGCGGCGAATAAGGAGCCGTCCGCGAACGGAGACGCGTCACGGGCCAGGGCCCGACAGCTCGAACCGCAAGGCGCACCGACCTTCAGTTGCCAGTGCGGCGCGTAGTAAGCGAACTGTCCGGCGCAGAACATCGCCAGGGCGCCCTTGCTCAGCTTGCTATAGCCGACCAGCAGATATCGCCCCCCTGTCCACGGCACGATGCGATCGGCGGCGGTCGCCAGGCACTTGCTGAATGGATTGCCATGGCTGGGTTCGATATCGCTGCCGTCTGCGCGTACCGCATAGGCCTGGCCGGTGCTGTTGTAGGCCAGTCGCTTGAAGAGAAAGGCGCGGTAGCTGTCGGGACCGGCTTGTGCGATGCCCGCGGTCGGGCCGTACTTGGTCGTGGCGCGCAGCCTGCGGGCTCGGTATCGACCGCTCACGGAACCAACGCAGGTTCCTTCTTTGCAAGCACCCGATTCCGAACAGGCGTTGGGTGGGTCGCAGCGAAACTTGGCTCCCGCCTCGTGGGAACAGCCCGTCTTTGCGTCACAGCGATCGCGGGTGCAGGGCTGATCGTCATCACATCCTTCGGGCTTGACCTTGGAGCAGGCGTCTTCGGCACAGGTCGCTTGCCCCCAATGACCCACTCGTGCCAGCCATGCCCGCTTTGAGCCCCCGATCGTGTGCCAGCCGGCCAGCGCCACGGTGCCGTCGGCCAGGTCCAGGACTGCGCGCGCGTGGTCGTCGCCGACCCCGCCGTAGGTCCACCCTTGCTGGAAGTTGCCCGTGGCGTCGGCGCGACCCCACCAGGCCTGCCGATCAGGTGCGGTCGTCTGGCCGGCGATGAGCAATCCGCCACCAGGACGAAGCGCCAGGGCAGACGCGTGAACGCCCGCAGGCGCGCTTGTATTGTTCCAGTTGCCCCCCTTGGGGGTCGTCCGTCGCAGGCCGAACTTGTTGCCGGCGGACTGGGCGGCGGAGATCACAGCCTTGCCCACACCGACGGCGCCTCGTGTCAGTTTCGGCGACGCGCCCGCCCCCCACCAGTTGTCGAAGATGGGCTTGGTATTCCCCAGACGCAGCCAGCCCTCCCACCAGCCCTGCTTGCCGCCCCAGTAGGTGGGCCGACCGATGCGCATCACCCCCTCGTCGTTCAGGCCGACGACAGGCCGATACTTGGCGTGTACTGCGCGGTAGGGCAGCAACCACATCGGCTTGCCCTGCAGGTCCACCTGAACCAGGAACATGGCGCGATTGGTATTCGTATACGTCTTCTTCGTGCTCGATCCGATCAGCAGGAGTGTATTGCCGGGACCACGCAACATCTGAGTCGCCCGCTCGTATTGTTTGGGCCCATTGGCGGTGAGCGCGCCGGCGCCGGGATCGTGATAGCGCCAGGCGCCCACCTGCTTGCCCTTGGCGTCCAGTCGGATGAGCTCCATCTCCAAGGCATGTTTGGCGGTGGACGCGGTTCCCAACACCCACGTGGTGCCGTCGGTGTCGGCGACGACGCCCTCGGCGAGGTGTTCGGCGTGTGGCTTGTCCGCCTTGCGCACCACCTGCCACAGCGGTGTACCGGTCGCGGACGTGGCCTGGATGAGCCAGCTGGAGCCGGAGACCGACTTTGTCTTCCAGCCCCCGACAGCGACCAGCGTACCGTCCAGGTGAGCGGCGAGGCGCTCGAACCAGGCGCTGCCGCCGGCCGGTGCAGATGTCTTCTGAAAGTGCCTGGCCGTCTTGCCCGGCTTGCAAGCGCCCTTGTCGCACGTCGCGCCCACCAGGCAGGCGCCTGGGGCATCTGCACACGGCGATCCGTCTGCCTTTGGGGCCGGTTTGCAGGTGAAGCTCGTCGCGGTCTTGCTCTGACAGGTCAGCTGCTGGCAAGGAGCTGCGTTGTCGCTGCAGGCGGCGGTCTTGCCGGCGACACACGCGCCCTTGCCATCGCAAGCGTCGGCCACCGTGCAGCCATCCTGGTCGGCGTCACAGGCGGTGCCCGCGGCGACGGGACCGAGTTTGCAGCCCCCGGAGATGGCGTCACAACCGCCGGTTGTACAGCCGTTGCCGTCGTCGCAATCCTTGACCGCGTGGGTACAGCCCTGGCCCGGTTTGCAGGCGTCGATCGTGCAGCCAAAGCCGTCGTCACAGTCCGCTGCCTTGCCGCCCTGGCAGGAGGCGCCAGCGCAGGTCGTGTCGTCGATGCAGGGGTCGCCATCGTCACATGGGCTGCCGGCAGCCACCGGCATGAGCTTGCACGCGCCGGTCTTCGGCTGGCACGTGGCGACCAGGCACTCGGTGTTCTGGTCATGGGCGCAGTAGATCTTGGTCGCTGGATTGAACGTGCACGCCGACTTGCCCTGGCCCACCAGGCAAAACCATGTGCCGTTGCAGAGGTCGCCGTCGTCGTGCCCGGCGCAGTCGGCGTCCGTCTTGCATTCACAGGCCGACGTGGTGGCCACGCATTTGCCGCTGGTGCAGACCTCGCCCACGCTGCAGGGATCATCGTCGTCGCAGCCCATGCCTTCATGCACGGGCGTCATGGCGCAAACGCCGCTCTCGGGCACGCAGGTGTTGGCGGCGCACTGGCTGTCGGCCACCGACGGGCAGACGACCGTCGAGGCCGGATTCGGCTTGCAGTGGCCGCTGGACTTGTCGCAGAAGTGCACGCCATTGCAGAGATTGCCGTCGTCCAAGGCGGCGCAGTCGGCGTTGGTCTTGCAGAGGCAGGTGTTGGTGCCGCCGGCGCACTTCCCGCCCAGGCAATGGTCGCCTGTGGTGCAGGACTCGTCGTCGTCGCAGGAGGTCTTGTCCTGGACGGGTTCCATGACGCAGAGGCCGCTGCTGGTCTGGCAGGTGTTCTTGTTGCAGGTGGTGTCGGCCCCGGCGTAACACGTGACCACCGTCGAGGGCTGGATCTTGCACGCGCCCGCCGCCTTGTCGCAGTAGGGCAAGCCGTTGCAGGCGTCACCATCATCGACACAATCGGCATCGACGGCGCAGGTGCACGTCTCCTTGCCGCCACACTGGCCAGCCAGGCAGCTGTCGGCGACCGTGCAGGAGTTTCCGTCGTCACAGGATTGCCCATCGCTGACCGATGTCTCGACGCAGGCGCCTGTGGATGCCTTGCAGGTCGTCTGTCGGCAGGAGTTCAGAGGCGGTTTGCAGGCGACTACGGTCGCCGGATTCGTCTTGCAACGCCACGGCAGGGCCCCCTTGGCGCAGTAGGGGGTGCCGTTGCAGAGGTCGCCATCATCGGCGCAGTCCGTGTCCTGCTTGCACTCACACGCGCTGCTGGCACCCGGTTCGCAGGAGCCGTCCGCGCATACATCGCCCAGGGTGCAGCCATCGCCGTCCTCGCATGGCGTCCCGTCGGCCAAGGCTTCGGGCGCGCATTGACCCGATTCAGCCAGACAACGGACCACCTGGCAGGGCCCGGCTTCGCCCGGATCACAGGCGACAACGGTGGCCGGATCGACGGCGCAGCGACCGCTCGCAGGGTCGCAGCGCATCAAGCCATTGCAGCGATCTCCATCGTCGAGTCCGGCACAGGCCGCGTCGTCGGCGCAGGTGCCCTGTACCACCGCGCCATCGTTCACCGGGTCGTCTTCGGCGACCCCGGAACATGACGCCGTCACAGCCACCAGGATGAGCGTCAGAAGGCGCATTGGCCCACCTTGCACGTCTTGCCATCTGCGCAGGGGCTGCCCTCGAGCGCGCTGTGCACGCAGCCGGCGGCCGGATCGCAGACGTCTGCGGTGCACAGCTTGCCGTCATCGCAGTCCTTGGCCACCTTGGCGGCGCATTTGCCGGTCTTGCTGCAGTCGACCTCGCCCCAGGGGCCCAACCGCCAGATGGTGGCGCGGTGGATGGTGCCGAAGGGCGCCTCGGCCGACGCCGCCGAGCCGCCCAACATCATGCCGCCGTCGGTCATGACCAGGAGTTCTCCCGGTGAGAGGCGGGCCGTGGCGTTGCCCTGACCCCGATGGATGCGCTGCCAGATGGGCAGAGCGTGGCCGTCCGTGCGCGCCACCCAGATCCCCTGCTTGCCCGCCGAGTGCACATCGCCGGCCAGGAGCAGCCTGAGCGGCGACAGCGCGACCACCGCTTTGAGGCGCACCTGGTCCGGCAGCTTGGGCTCGTGCGTCCACAGCACCTTGCCCGCCTTGCTGCAGCCGATGACGAGCTGCTGACGTGCCAGGGCGTTGAGACGGCTCTCGCCGACGGCGATCACGGTGTCATTCGCGGTCGTCGTGGCGTCGTACAGGGTGCGGGTGTGGGCCCCCGTGGCGTTGACCAGCCACAACATCTTCAGGTCGGGTGACACGCGCGCCAGGTGCGCCGCTGGCAGCTTGGCGCCGACCTTGGCAGCGCCGACCACCACCACCGACGCGTCGGACAGGATGGCCAGCGCCTGGCCATCCAGGTCCACGCCCTTGACCGTGGCCGACGCGCCCTTGACGGTCGGCTGCCCGCTGCCTGCATTCTGCAACAACCGCAGGCCCCAGCCGCCTGCGCTGGCGTCGCGATGCAAGAGGTAGACGCTGCCGTCGGCGAACTCGGCCACATCGCGGCCCGACGTCTGGCCGCCCTGCTTCTTGCTCGGCGCGCTGAGCTGCCAGGTTACGGGGTTGAACGACTTGGGCAGTCGGCAGGCGTGGGCGAGCGTCTTGCCACCGACCAGGCGATGCCCCATGACCACATATCCATGGTCGGCGAGCGGCACGATGCGGTGCGCCACATCCACCAGGCACTTGTTGAGATTGGGGTACTTGGTGATGGGAGAGGTGATCAGGCTGCCGCGGCTGTTCAGGAAGAAGCGTTTCTCGTAGCGGCCCTCCGGGCGTTTGCCAGCGGTGAAGGCGAGGAACTCCTCCGGCTTGCGCTGGTGCAGCCCCATGGCGTTCGGACGGGTCTTGTCGCCGTCCAGCTTGTTGATGCGATAACGCCCCTCGGCGGTGCCGACGCATTTGCCCTGCTTGCACAAGCCGGCGGCGGAACACTCGTTCGGCGCCTCGCAACGGCTGTAGGAGGGCACGCTGAACTTGCAGCCCCCGACCTGGTCGCAGCGATCGGCCGTGCACGGGTTGCCGTCGTCGCAGTCCTTCCAGCGAAGGCCGGCGCAGGGACCCTGAACAGAACAGTAGAGGTCCCCCCAAGGGCCGGTACGGGCCAGCCAGCCCTTGCGCCAGCCCGACTTGTCGGTGCGGTAGCCGGCCACGACCATGTTGTCGCCATCCACGGCCACCGCGTCGTTGACCTGGTCGTCGCCTTCGCCGCCCCAGGTCCGCTCCCACTGGAAGTTGCCGGTGCGATCGTGCACGGCCAGCCAGGCGTCGGCTTTGCCGCCACCCTCCGTGTGGCCGACCACGAGCAGGTGTTTGGCGCCAGCGGGCACCAGCGCCCGGGGTCTACGCTTTGCCGGCCCCGATTTGTTCGCCCAATGACCGCCCTCCCAGGGATAACGACCGACGTGGTACTGGCCGGCCGCAAAGCGAGCCAGGTAGACGTGCCCCTGGTCGGCCCAAACGGAACCCCCATCCTGTCCCTTGCCGGGGTATTCGAAGGTAAACGTGTGGTCGCCCTTGGCGCCAGGTGGCAGCCATTCCAGGCGCAGGTTGCCGCTCTGGACCACGTGGCTGATGAAGATCCGACCATTGCCGGCCACGGCGATGCCATTGCGATCTGCGCTGAGCGACTCGTTGTACGTGTGATGCCAGCTCACCTTGCCGGCATCTCCGATGCGGACGATGGACAACGTATGCCCCTTGCCCTTCAACGGCGGCGAGCTGGTCACCGCCATCAGCAAGCCGCCGCCCGGGGCCCGCTGCAGTTGCCAGGCGCGGTCATCTCGCTTCGGGATCGCAGGCGGATGGAATTGGCCCGTGAAGACGACCTTACCCGCCTTGTTCAGGCGGACCCACGCGGCCTCGAGTTTTTCGGCCGGGCTCTGTTGTGCGCCGGCCACCCAGGTCGTGCCGTCGTTGTCGGCCACGACCCCGGTCGCGACCGCATCCACATGGCCGCTCGGTACAGGCTTGTACTGCCACTTCACCTCGCCGGTGGCGGT
Organism: uncultured Enterobacteriaceae bacterium; assembly: GCA_964438735.1. Classification (GTDB taxonomy): domain Bacteria; phylum Myxococcota_A; class UBA9042; order UBA9042; family UBA9042; genus CAYTLW01. The sequence goes on from CAYTLW010000006.1 coordinate 72,903, forward strand.
GGTGGCGACGGCGTACCATCCGGGCAGCTTGGCGCCAGCTCCGCGCCAGCTGCCTGCGGCGACCAGTCCCCCGTCCTGGTGTTGGTCGACGGCCTCGAAGACGACGTCTGCGCCGTTGGCCCCGAACCAGGTCGAAAAGCGCTTCGGCACCTTGCCCGGCAAGCATGAACCGGCCTTGCAGGCCGCACCCACGAAACAGGACTTGGCGCCGTCGGGACAAGGCGCGCCATCATCGAGCGCCACGACGACGCATTGGAATCCGGCCGCGCCCTGGCTCTGGCAGACCGCCTCGTGGCAGGCGTCCGTCTTGTTCAGGCAGGCCAGCGGTTTACCCGCGGCGCAGGTGCCCTTGCCGTCACAGACGTCGTTGACGGTGCAGCCATCGCCATCGGCGTTGCAGGTCAGCCCCGCCTTCTTGGGCGCATGATCGCACTTGCCCGTCTTGGCTTCGCAGCTGCTACCTGTACAGCTGTTGCCGTCGTCACATTGCTTCTGCTGGAAGGTGCAGCCGCCAGCCTTGCCGGATACACAGGCGTCGATGGTGCAACTGTCGCCGTCGTCGCAGATCTTGGCCTGTCCGCCCTGGCACTTGCCGTCCAGGCAGCTGGACTTGTCCGTGCAGGCTTTGCCGTCGTCGCATTTGACCCCGGCGCTGACCGGCTGCAGCCCGCACGCGCCGGTCTTGCTGTCGCAGGTGGCCTTCAGGCAGGCGGTGTCATCCTTGGGCGAGCAGAACACCTTGCTCGCCGGGTTGAAGACACAGTCGGCCACCTTCAATGACTTGTCGCAATACCAGGTGCCGTTGCACTTATCTCCGTCGTCCTTGGCCTCGCAATCGGCGTCCGACTGGCACTTGCAGACGATCGCCGACGCCTTGCAGGAGGTTCCGGCGCAGGTGGCGCCCGTGGTGCAGACCTGTCCGTCATCACAGGGGAAGGGTCCCTTGTCACCCGCCTCGCCCTTGCCCTTGAGTTGCCAGTGGCACGTTCCGGTGCCGGCGTTGCACTGCTGGACCACATCCGCCCGAGGCCTGGTGGCGCAGGTCGCCTCTTGCGGCAGGCAGACATTCTTGGCGCACGCGGTGTCGCCCACCGATGGGCAGACGATCACGCTGGCCGGATTGTGCTTGCACTCGCCGGAGGTGGCGTCGCAGAAGAGCACGCCGTTGCAGCCATCACCATCCTCCAGCTTGGCGCAATCTGCGTCCTCCTTGCACGTACAGGTGTCGGTGCCGCCGACGCAGGTGCCGCCAGCGCAGTGGTCCGCGGCCGTGCAGGCGTCTTCATCGTCGCAAGCGGTCGCTGTCGGGCTCGCCACCAGCTTGCAGATGCCGGTCGTCGGCGCGCACTCGTTCTTCACGCAGGGTCCGTCCTTGGCCGGTGGGCATTGGACCACGCTCTTGGGATCTACCGCGCATTTGCCCTTACCCGTGTCGCAGAACAAGGTGCCGTTGCAGAGGTCGCCATCTTCCTGGGCGACGCAGTCTGCGTCCTTTTTGCACGAGCAGATGGGCGCGCCCACGCACGATCCGTCCGCGCAGGCGTCGTTCCCCGTGCAAGCGTCGCCGTCATCGCACGAGGTGCCGTTGGCGCCCTTCTTGGAGGTGCACTTGCCCGTTATCGGATCGCAGGTCGCGCTCAAGCAGGGACTGCCATCGTCCGCGCATGAGGGCACAGACTTGGCATCGACCCGACAACGCCAGGGCAGGATCTTCTTGTCGCAAATCTGGCTGCCGTTGCACTTGTCGCCGTCGTCCGGGCAGTCCTTGTCGGCCTTGCAATCACACAAGCTGTAGGGGCCGGCTACGCACGATCCGCCCTTGCAACGGTCGCCACCGGAGCACGGATCACCATCCTCGCAGACACGTCCATCAGGCGTGTGTATGGCCTCGCACTTGCCCGTGGCTGGCACGCAGGCGGTGGACACGCACGCTCCGTCCGCGGACGTATCGCAGTCGACCACCGACTTCTTGGCCAGCTGACACTGGCCGGTCGCCACGTCACAGGTCAGCGTGCCATTGCACAGATCGCCATCGTCGAAGGGGTGGCAGTCTGCATCGGATCGGCACCCGGACCCGCCAGAATCCGCGCCATCGACCCCGTCAGAACCGCATGCTGCCAGCAGCCATGCAAAGGCCAGCCACGGCAAAAGGGTCGCCGCTCGCGTTCTCGGCATCGTCGCACCTCCAACGCACAACGGCCGGAGAGCGGGACTGTGCCCGTCCGACTGGCATCATGCGCGTTGTTTCAGGTGGCGGGCTCGCGGGTGCACGCGGCCGCCCCCTCCCCGTTCGCCGAAGCTAGCATGGAGACGTCGGCGGGCCACGTATCGAGCCCAGACGTGCGGCTGATTCAGCCTCTTATCAACATGTTGGAGTCTGACCTGCCCGTCATGGCGGCCCCGTCGGCCCCGGCCGCCCCCCCCGCCCGGACCCTCGCGACCCAATCCCGCACTGCGGCCCCCCGCGGTCCCCAGGCACCGCTTGGCCCTGCCCGCAAGC
>CAYTLW010000006.1:75412-119260 GCA_964438735.1 uncultured Enterobacteriaceae bacterium
GGCGCCCCCCCCGGCCCCGGCGGGCGGGCCGGGGGGCGCGGCCCCCCCCGACCCGCCAGGACCATCGAGACCGAATCCGGCTCTGCGGCCGCCGGCTGTCCCCTGGCACGTCTTGGCCGTGACCGCTAGCCTGCCGCCATGCGCCGGCTCCTCGCCATCACCCTGCTCGCCCTGGCCCTCACGGCGGGCTGCGACGAGGAGTTCGTGCCCTGTGCCACCGCGCCGGCCGGATTTGACGGCCACATCCAGCGCTGGTTCGACAGCGAAGCCGAGGTCCTGAAGTACTGCACCATCTCCGACGCCAACACCGGCGACAGCGTCGCCTGCAAGTTCCTGATCCCGGTCTTCGAACCGGACGCATTCGATGCCCGCAATGTGCATCACGCCCACATCCGGGGCGGCGTCGAGTTCATGGATCCCAACTTCTACCAACTGCACGACGAGTGGTGGTGGTTCCACCTGCTCAACGGCGCGCCCACCGACGGCTGCCCACGGCGGCCGCTGCCCGGCGGACCGCGCTACGACACCATCAAGCAGGTCTACGCCGCGTTCGCCAACACGGACTACCCGCCCCTGGGGCTGCAATGGGACAACGACCAGAAGACGCGGCTGGTGTCGGTGGAGTTCTACAAGTACATGCTCTCGATCTGTCAGGACAAAGCCTACTGGACGAAGAATATGAATACCTGCCCGCGGGTCATGGCCGGCGGCACGTTGTCGTACTATCCGGCGGCCCCCGGGCGGCCGGTGCCCGAGGCGTTCTGGGCCTTCCAGATCTACCTCGATGACGCCGTCAAGGTCTGGGAGATCGAGCGCTACTTCGAGCGCCTGCGCCAGGCCATGCCCCAGGACATGGCGAAGACCCTGCGCTGGCTGGCGCGCGCGCAGGCGCCCCAGGAGGCGGTGGTGGACGCCATCCGTGCCGGCGGTGGCGACCTGTCGGATCGAGTGCTCAAGGTCGCCGATGTGATCTCGCCCGGCCAGCTGACCATCTACAATCCAGGCGTCGCCGCCGGCCAGATCCGTCGCATGGGCAGCAACGATACGGGTACCGCGACGTTGGGCAAGAACGACATCGTGGTGATGGAGACGGTGCCCGACGACCTGCCGCCGGTGGCCGCGATCCTGACCGGCGAGCCGCAGACTGCCCAGGCGCACCTGAACCTGCTGGCCAAGGCCCGCGGCACGCCCAACGCCTTCGCCTCGGACACCTTCGCCGACGAGCAGCTGATCGACTGGCAGAGCCAGGGCCAGTGGCTGGCCATACGCCTGGCCGACGGCGCCCTGACCTGGCGCCCCATGACCACGGAAGAGACCAACAACTACCTGGCGCTGCAGTCCGGCGGCGTCATCACCGTGCCCTGGATCAAGGACTGGACCAAGGCGCCCGATTGGGTGGACCTGGGGGCGCAGACCCCGCCCGCGGACCTGCCCGTCAAGCTGGTCGGCGGCAAGTCCGCTGGCTTTCGCGCCCTGTTCGCCGTGCCCGATGTGCCGGTGCCGCACCAGCCCCTGGCCATCACCGTGGCCGGCTATGCCCGCCACATCGAAGACCTCAAGCCGACCATCAACGCCATGTTGAACAACCCCCTGTTCCAGACCAGCGCCTACACCCGCTACATCCTGCTCGAGGGGCGGGCCGAGTTCCAGACCGCCCACGACGGCGACGAAGTGGCCGCCGCCTGGCTGAAGGAATGGACCAAGGACGTGCCCAAGCTGCCCAACGCGCTGCGCGGGCTCTACAACGCCGGCGGGCTGGTACAGCTCATTCGGAACCGACCCCTGGACGCCACCTGGCGGACCGCGTTTCGGGCCAGGCTCACCGAGCGTTTCGGCAAGCTGTCGGCCAAGCAGGGGCTGCGTTTTCGGTCGTCGGCGACCGTCGAGGATATCGAGGGCTTCAACGGCGCCGGCATCTACGCCTCCTACAGCGGCTGGCTCGATCCCGTGGCGGCCGACAAGTCCAAGAAGGCGACCGTGGAGCGGGCGGTGGTGCGCACCTGGGCCTCCTACTGGTCCTACGGCGCCGTCAGCGAGCGCCGCGCGGCGAATATCGATCACGTCAGCGGGCGCATGGCCGTGCTGGTGCACCCCCGCTTCCCCGACAGCGTCGAGGCTGCCAACGGCGTGATCCTGGTGCGACTGGCGCGGCGCGCCGACGGCGCCCGGCGCATCATCACCGAGGTGAACGTTCAGAAGGGCTCCCTCAGCGTGACCAATCCGACCCGAAAGGGCGCCCAACCGGAGGTCGACCACATCGTGCAGGAGCCCGGACAGAAGCCGGTCTTGCAGCGCAAGCAGCCCTCCAGCGAGGTGCCGGCGGGCACCTGGGTGCTCTCCGAAGGGGAGCTCCTGAAGCTGCACACCCGCGTGGTCGCCCTGGCCACCGCCTGGCTGGACGCCGGCAACGGGTCGCTCCCCCCGGCCGAGCGCCGGCTGACGCTGCAGCTGGACCTGGAGTTCCGCAAGGTGCTGGCCGGCTGGCCGATCCTGGCCAGCGGGGCCAAGGAGCCCGCGCGCATCGTCTACAAGCAAGCGCGCACCCTCATGCCCGTCTTCGGCGTGTCGCCGACGGACCTGGGCGGCATCGTCGCCCCGGCGGACCTGGTCGCCGCGGCGATCCGGGTGGAGCGGCGCACCTGCAAGGCCCAGGGTTTCGAGTTCGAGTCGGTGGACTTCATCACCGCGCCATCCGCCAATGTCTTCGAACATGCCGACAAGCCCTTTGTCGCCCGCATCCGCCTGCGTCTGACCGGTGGCATCGCTGGCGGGTTGCCGGCGGGCACCTGGCACCAGGACAGCCACGTCGCCCTGGCGTCATTCGGGCACCCCAAGTTCGGCAAGGCGGGTTATCGGCTGGAACTGAGCCTGGTCGACGAGGTCGCCAAGAAATGGGCGTGGTACAAGCTGGTGGTGGAGCAGGGCGGCGACTGGCAGCTGTCCGATGACAAAGGCAAGGTCGCCGGCGGCGGTGGCGTGACCTGCACGGTCGTGCCCGTCAAGCAGTCGGTCAAGGACTGGCTGACGTCGCTCTTCGACAAACCCTGAATGTCTGGATCTACAGCAGGTCTGCGTCATCGGCGCCGACGCCGCGCAGGGCGAAATCGATCAAGCTGTAGGCGATGCGCTCCCGTTCGGCTTCGGGCACCTCACCCATATCCGGCGTCAGGCGGCGGCTCAGCACCTCCTTGACGCTGCCCAGGATGGCCATGGCCGTCAGCTCCGTCGGCAGGGGGCGAACCAGGCCCACAGACTCGCCCTCGACCAGGCTGCGCTCGATCATCTCCAGCACGCCGTCGAAGAACGCCTCCACCCGACCGCCCAGGGCGTCGCCATGGCCGACCGCCTCGTGCAGCAGCAATCGGGTCAGCTCGGCGCGTTCGAGCAGGATCGCCAGCACGCGCATGAGGTTGCCGATCAGCTGCGCGTCCGGGGAGTCCTCGCCGGGGCCGAGCTCCACGCCGAGGACCGCCTCGTCCAGGCGCAACAATACGTCGTCGAAGATGGCGGAGAAGGCGTCCGCCTTGGTGTCGAAGTGCTGGTAGAAGGTCGCCCGCGAGACGCCGGCGAGGCGGGCGATGGTGTCGGGCGACGTATTCTCGTAGCCCTCGCTGGCGAACGCCTGGCGGGCCGCCTCGAGCAGGGCGTTGTGGGTGTGCTCGCGACGCTCGCGCGCACGACGGGTTCGGCCATCTTCGCGATCGGCAGGGGTCATGAAGATGCCGCTCGGCTGTGGGCCGGAGAGATGCCTGGCCGCGGCCTGCCTTCAGGGCCGCCGGCCAGGCGCTGGGATCAGAAGCCGGGGTCGAGCTCCACCGACAGACCGTAGTGATCGGAGACGTGCACCTGCTTCTTCTTGCAGGCCACCTCGATCTCAACCAACCCATCGACCTCGCGCGCCACCCGCGCCTTGGCCGCCGCCGCGTCCAGGTTCTTCATCAGGATGTGGTCGATGATCGAACCCTTGCTGCTCTTGGTGTCGGCGCCGTCGTGCAGGGTGTTGTTGTCGCACCAGGTGCACTTGGAATCGGCGGCATCCACGTAGGGGTTCTTGAAGCCCGCATCGACGAACTTCTTGTAGTTGGCCGCCATCTCCGGCTCATTGGCGCCGACCTTGGGGCCGCAGTTCATGTCGCCCATGAGAACCGCCGGCTCGGTGCCGACCTTCTTGTCGATGTGGGCGATGACCGCGTCGATCTGCTGGGCCTGCTCCTTTTCCCAGCTGCCGAACTCACCGCTGTACTCGATGGACGACAGCCCAGCGGTCAGGTGGGTGCAGAACAGGTGCGCCTTGGAGCCGTCGAAGGTCGCCTGGGCTTCCAGCAGGGCACGCCGATTGACCGACGACTTGAGCACCGTGTGGCCGGTGCCGCTGAGCTTGACCTTGCTGAGGATGGCCAGACCGTTGCGGCCCTTGAAGGCGTACTTGCCGCCGCCTTCCTTGGCGCAGGTCGCGAAGATGCCGGCTGCGCCCAGGCCGATGTTGGCCTTGATGCAGTCGAAGCAGGCGGTGGACGCCTGTGTGATCTGGGCGTTGCACTTGCTCAAGCCGCACGCGGCCAGGTTGGGCGCCTCCGAGCACGGGTCGTTGGGATCGGCGCTGCAGTTCTTGTCGACGCACTCCTTCATCGGCACGGATTCGCCCGGCGTGCAGGCCACGGGCAGCCCGGCAGAACCGGGGTCGTCTTCGGTCTTGGCGGTGAAGGCGTGCGGGAACGTGCCTTTGACGCCCTTGAGGATGGCGTCCGTATCCTCGTCGGACCAGACCTCCTGCAAGCAGACCACCTCGGCGTCGAGATCCTTGATCGCCGCGATGACGGCGTCCCGGCGCTCTGGCGCGTAGATGACGAAGTTGGTGGCCAGACCGGCGTTGAAGCTGATGAACTTCACCGGCTGCGGATCCGGTTCGGGCTCGTCGGTGCCGCAAGCGGGCAGGGCAAAGGCCAGGGCGAACGTCAACGCTGTTATGAGCGGGATGCGATGCGACATAGGGTCTCCAGAGAGCGGTTTCGGAACGCGAGCATAGCGGCTGTCGCCAGCCTTGTCAGCGGGCATGCGTCAGCGCCTGCCGGGACGTGTATAGTACCGCCCTGGCAACCAGCGCGACCGGTCGAATCAGAACAGCCGACCGTCGGTCGGATGGTCGAGGAGATGGAGATGAATCGGAACCTGCTGACCCGAATCGTGTGGTCCCTTTGCTGCCTTCTGTTGGCCCTGGCCCCCGATGTCGCGAGCGCCGCCACGCCGGCTCAATTGGCGCTGACCGGCAGCCTGCACAGCGCCGGCGGCGCGCCGGTGGTCAGCGGCAAGTACGGCATGAAGATCAGCCTCTACCCGGACGCCAAATCCCCCGCCGTCTGGTCCGAGACCCTGCTCGGCGTGACCGTGAACGGCGGCGCATTCTCCGTGATTCTCGGCGCCACCAAGCCACTGGACGCCAGCCTGCTCGTCAAGGCGAGCGCCGCCCATGTGGGCGTGCAGGTCGACAACGAGCCGGAGCTGCCGCGCGTGCCCCTGCGTTCGGTGCCCTACGCCCTGCACGCGGCTGGCGCCGCGGGCTTGCAATGCAGCGGCTGCGTGTCTACGGCCCAGCTGGCCAAGGGCGCCGTCTCCGGCGATCGCATCGCCACCGGCACCGTCTCGGCGGCGCACATTGGCTTCACCTATGCGGGCGCCAAGACCAAGGGTGGACCCGCCTCCCTGGCCCTCGATCTGCAGTGCACCGGCTGTGTGGGCATGAGCGAGTTGAAGATCGACGGCGACCTGGATCTGGGCGGCAACGCGCTCAAAGCCAAGCAGGTCGTGGCCGGTCAGATCAGCGCCTCGGCGGTGGCCGCCAACAGCTTTGTCGGCGATGGCAGCAAGCTCACGGGCATCCAATCCATCAGCGGCAGCTGCGCCAAGAAGGGCCAGGTGGTCAAGGGCATCGCGGCTGACGGCAAGTTGATCTGCGTGCCGTCCATGGACCCCTCAGGCCTGCCGCCCGATGGCCTGGACGAGATCAGCAACGGCCTGCTGACCAATCAGTTCATCAACAACTGGGCCAACACCACCAAGGTGAAGATCTCCGACAACAACCCCATCGGTGTCGTCTCCTCCATCGATGTGCCGGATGTCGGCACCGTGCAGTCGCTGCACGTGCAGGCCCACGTCTCCACCTCGGACCTCAAGCAGCTGGAGGTGCAGGTCATCGATCCCAAGAAGGCCAAACACATCCTGCACCTGAAGTCGGGCAGCGGAAAAGTGCTCAAGGGCACCTGGCCGGCGCCCGACAAGGTGGTCAAGGGGGACCTCGGCGCCTGGGTCGGCGCCAACCCCAAGGGCAAGTGGCACCTCAAGGCCATCGACAGCAAGTTCCTCAACAACACCTCCGACGGCCAGATCGAGAGCTGGAGCGTGCAGGTGGGCACCCTGTCGACCAAGAAGGTGGCGGCCAACGGGCTGTTTCACGCCGCCGGCGGCTTCCAGTTCAAGATCGCCGACTCGCATCCGGTCACCTGCAGCGCGGCGATGTTCGGCTACACCTACGCCAGCCCGAAGGATCAGTCGCTCTATATCTGCAACGGCAAGGAGTTCTACCCGCTCTCCCTGAGCCCGGTCGGCACCACCGACAATCCCGGCAAGGGCTGCGCCGACATCCTCAAGAAGATGCCGGCGGCCAAGAGCGGTCTGTACTGGGTGGCCACGACGGCTGGCTCGCAGCAGGTCTTCTGCAACATGGCCGACAACGACGGCGGCTGGACCCTGGTGGCGCGCATGGTCGGCAAGTCCCACTGCCACATCAACGCCAACAAGGTCGGCACGCTCACCTCAACGGGCCAGTCGGGGTGCGCCAAGCTCTCCGACGCCACCATCCGATCCCTGTACACCGATCAGTTCTGGCTCTCCTGCGGCAGCAAGGATCCCCATCGCTTCGGCAAGATCAACGACATCAAGAACTTCAACACGACCGCCAAGACCGGCGACAAGAAGATGACCTGGTCCATGACCTACAAGGGCAAGACCTACAGCGGAACCGACCACACATGCTGCAATTTCGGCGACCACAACTACCACAACCCGCACATCATCTATTCGATCGCCACGGGCTACGGCGGCGGCAACTACACCAAGGATTGGAGCGGCTGCTACAACAACCAGCACGGCTGGCATCAGAGCGGTTATCTCTACGTCCGCTGACCGCCGGCGCAAGCGCCGACGCCCGCTCCCGCTCCCCCTCCCGCTCCCGCGGTCTACTTCACCCACACCCCAACGTGGCTGAAGCCAAACGACTCGTCGCTGGCCGCCTGATCTAGACCCGTAGCAAACTTCAGCAGCACCTTGCCCGCCGTGTGGGGCGTCGACGGCTTGGCGGTCTCCAGCTTCCAGTAGCCATTGGGCCCACCGTTGTTGCCCCAGGGCGCCGGGGTGAACTTGGCGGTGACCCAGCCGGCACCCTGGCCAGGCTGGCTGTAGCTCTTCTTGGCGCCCCAGACCATCTTGCCGTCGAGGTGCATCTGGGCGCCGTTGCCCTCGTTATCCCAGGAGTCCACCGCGTAGTAGCGGCCGCTGATGCGGACGGCCGTATGGGGCACGCCCTTGAGGTCGAAGCTCTTCTGGGCGCCGCCGCCCTTGCCCCACATGCCGTGCACCTTGGTCGCCTTGCCGGCCACGTTGGCGTTGGTCAGGCTGCCGCTGGACCAGCCCTTGGCGTCGGCGATGGCCTCGTAGGCCAGGCGCGTCCAGCCGCCGCCCTTCATGTCGCAAAAGGCCGTGAAGGCGTTCGATGAGTTGCCGCCGTCGGGGTCGAGCCAGTAGGTGCCATCCTTGCTCTGGCCCTTGTCCAGCAGGGCCTTGCAGGACTTGCCGGCGCTGCCCTGACTGGTGCCGGGCGAGATCTGGGCGATGGCCTGGAAGGCCTTGCCGTCGCAGATCACCAGGGATGCGCTGCTGGTGTTGAAGTAGGTGTAGCCGATCTGCTTGGCGTCGCAGACCACGGGCGTCTTCGCGGCGACCTCGAAGCGGAAGCCCTTGGTGCCGCTGCTGGCGAAGTCGACGCCGCCGAGCATCCAGGCCAGGCCATTTGTCGCGACCTTCTTGTCCGACAGGGTGTGCACCTCGATCGACCAGCTGTTCACCTGGCCGTCATTGCCGTTGTTGGTGAAGCCCGTGTCCACAACCTTGAGCTGCCAGGTGCCCTTGGGGTTGGCGCCGACCCAGGTGCCGAGATCGCCCTTGATGGGCTTGTTCGGCACCGGCCAGCTGGTCTTGATGCTCTTGCCCTTGCCGCCGCCGTCGTAGAGGACATAGCTGCCGCCCTTGGGATCGAAGAGCTGCAGCTTCACCTTGCTGATGTCCGAGTTGGCCAGGTCGGCCGAGATGGAGACCTTCTCGGCCACGCCCCAGTCGGGCACGACGATCTTCGACGTGGCGCCGATGGGGTTGTTGTCCGGGATGGGCAGCTTGGCGGCGCTCTTCGCCGTATCGACGAACTGGTTGTTGAGCAGGCCGTTGCTGATCTCGTTCAGTCCGCCGGGGGGCAAGGCCTTGGGGTCCAGCGCCGGCACGCAGATCAGCTTGCCGTCGGCGGCGATGCCCTTGACCACCTCGCCGGCGTTCTTGCAGCTGCCGCTGACCGACTGGATGCCGGTGAGCTTGCTGCCGTCACCGATGAAGGTGTTGGCCGCCACGGTGGTGGCCGCGATGTCCACGGCCGCGAGCTTCTTGGCTTTGAGCGCCTGGCCGCCCAGGTCCACGTCCTTGTCGAACTTGAGCGCATCCACCGTCACGCAGCCGGTGCACAGCAGGTCCAGGGCCTTCTCTGCCGGACCGCCCTTGGTCTTGGCGCCCGCATAGGTGAAGCCCACCTTGTCGGCCGAGACGGCGCCCGCCGCGATATGCCCGGCGCCGACGCAGCCAGTGCACGCCACCTGCTGGGCCACCATGGACCAGAGCACGTTGTGCAGGGGCTGGCGCGGCAGCTCCGGGTCCAGGCCGATGCGCACGCTGAAGTGGGGCGTCTTCAGCCCGGCCAGCGTCTTGCTGTCGAGCGGTTTGGCGACGCCCAGCACATGCACGAAGCGGCCATTCTTCACTTGCACCTTGGCCATGGCGTCGGACCACGCGGCGTCCTTGGCCTTGGTGTCGGGGTAGATGGCGAAGGTCAGCAGGTATTCGCCATCGGCTGCAGGGCCACCAGCGGCGCTGCTGAGCACGCCCTGGACCACCAGGGTCTGCGGAGCGGCCAGCAGAGACGTGGCCAGCAGGCAGAGGGCGGCCAGGGTGGTGATGAAGACTGAGCGCTGCATGATTCCTCCAAGCACGTCGGACAACGGAAGTCGGGACGGGGCGATGGCAAGATGCCAGCGACGGCTGTGTGACCGCAAGGCGCCAGTCCGAAGCCGGTTGCATTGACCGGCGTTGCCGGCAACGATGGGGCCGCGATCGACGACCGACAGTCCCATGATTGAGACCGAAGAACTCCCAACGCTGCAGCTGCGTACCATGTTGGCGACCCTGGGGGTCGACACCGAGACCCTCGGTCTGTCGCCCAGTGGCACCATCAAGCCGCCACGCTCCAAGCCGCGTTCCCACGATGAGCGCTTGATCGACGGCTTGCCCACGTTCGAGTTGACCGAAGCGGGCAGTGATCAGGGCGACCTGCAGCTGGGCGATGTCATCGGCCAGGGCGGCATGGGGGTCATCCTGCGCGCTCGCCAGGTGCCCCTGGTGCGCGACGTGGCGGTCAAGCGGCCGCGCGCAAAGGCGCCGGACGCCAAGACCACGCTGGCCTTGCTGCGCGAGGCGTGGATCACCGGCGGGCTCGAGCACCCCAACATCGTGCCCGTGCACAGCCTGGGGCGGGACGACCAGGGCGCGCCCATGTTCGTCATGAAGCGCATCGACGGCATCGCCTGGAGCGAGCTGATCCGCGACCCGTCCCGTCATCCGGGGCTTGGCGCGCAGCAAGACGCTCTGGGGATGCACCTGGACATCCTGATCCAGGTCTGCAATGCGGTCGCTTTTGCCCACAGCCGGGGCATCCTGCACCGCGATCTCAAGCCGGATAACGTCATGGTGGGCGCGTTCGGTGAGGTCTACGTGCTCGACTGGGGCCTGGCCTTGAGCCTGGAGGAGCGCGAGGGCGTGCGCCTGCCGCTGGCGACAGACTTCCATGGCATCGCCGGCACGCCCCACTACATGGCGCCCGAGATGGTCGAGGGCAAAGGTTCGCGCCTGGATGAGCGCACCGATGTCTTCCTGTTGGGCGCGCTGCTGCACGAGATCCTCATCGGTCGGCCACGCCACGGCGGACGCACAGCCATGGAGGTGCTGGCCTGTGCCTGGCGGGCGGCGCCGGTGACCTTCCCCGACAGCGTGCCCGCCGAGCTGGCGGCCATCTGCAACCGCGCCTGCGAGGGTCGACCGGAGCTGCGCTACCCGAGCGCTGAGGCCTTTCGGGCGGCCATCGAGGACTTCGTTCACCGCCGCCACGCCCTGTCGCTTATCGACGTCGCTTCGGCCCGCCTCGACGACCTCAAGGAGAGCGTCGCCGCGTTTCAAGAGGGCGATGATGAGGAGCCTTTGTCGGCCCGCTTCGCCGAGTGCCGCTTCGGCTTCCAGCTGGCCCTGCAGCAATGGCCCGAGAGCGAGGCGGCGGCCCAGGGCCAACGCGACGCGCTGCTCACCATGGCCGATTTCGAGATCGAGCACGGTCATGCCCACGCGGCGGCGACCCTGCTGGCCGAACTGGATCCGCCCGATCCCGCCGCCAACCGTCGCCTCGAAGAGCTGCGCGAACGCCTCGCCGCCGAACAGGCAGAGCTGGACAAGCTGCTGGCCCTGGATCGTGAACTGGACATGCGCATCGGCGCCCGAACGCGCGCCTTCATCGCCCTGGTCATGGGCGTGCTCTACGCCATCATCCCGCTGACCACCAGCTACTGCATCCGCCAGGGCTGGTTCGAGATGAACAGCTGGACGCCCTTGTGGATGGCCACCGACTTTGCCGTCTTGTTGGGGTTGGGCTGCATCTGGGCGCGGGAGAGCCTGTTCAAGAACGAGGCCAACCGGCGCATCGTACGAGCGCTGTGGTCCCTGGCGGGCGCGCTCTTCATGCTCGCCGCTGGCGCCATGGCCCTGAAACAACCGCCGACCGCGGTCATGACCTGGGAGCTGGTGCTCTTCTTCCTGTTCACGGCCATGCTGGCGGCGATCATCGATCGGCGACTGTTCGCGTCGGCGTTTTTCTACCTGCTGGCGTTCTGCACCGCGGTGGTCTGGCCGGAGTGGATCTTCGAGGCGGTGGCTTTCGGCAACCTCTTCGGCTGCCTGGCCATCGCCCACTATTGGAAGCCCTCCGCAGCGCCCGAACGGGCCGGGCCGAAGCCGCCGGAACGTCGACTGAAGGGCGCCTGACACGCCTCGTCCGACCGTCAGTTCTTGAGGATCGCCGCCTGTACGACCAGGTCGTCGACGAACCAGCCACGGCCGCTGTTGAGTTTGTTGTCGATGCTGTCGAAGGCGAAGCGGACCTGGATCGTCTTGCCGGCGAGCGCTGGCAGGTTGATCTCCTGCTGGACCCACTTGCCCGCGTCGTCGCCATTGGGCAGCACCTTGCCCAGGATGATCGACTTGAAGCCGTCCGAGGAGACCAGCACCGAGCGCTTGTCGTGGTTGTCGTCGGGCTGGGTCTCGTGCCACGACCAGAAGCGGATCACGGGCACGCCGCCAGCGGGCAGCGAGATGGTCAACGAGGTGGCGCTGCCCGAGACGTTCTTCTCGTTGTCGAAGTCCTTGCCGTCGTTGAAGTTGAGCGAACAGCCTGCGGACTTCGGCGCCGGATCGGCGGGCGTGGCGTCCACCGCCCAGGCGGGACCGCCATCCACCTGGCCGCCGAAGGTCCACGAATTGCCGCCACCGCAGTCGAAGTTATCGGTCATCAGGGTGACCGTCTGGGAGCACTTGTTGGTGCCCCCGCACTTGCCCGCGGTGCAGGTGCTGGTCGGTGTGCAGGCATCGCCGTCGTCGCAGGAGTCGCCATCATTGAGCGCCACGTGGGTGCATTCCGCCGCCAGCGTGGTGGCGCCGAGGCAGGCGTCGAAGGTGCAGGGATCCAGATCGTCACAGCCGAGCACGCCGCTCTCGCAGGTGCCGTTCACGCAGACATCGTTGTTGGTGCACTTGTCGTTGTCATCGCAGGTCTTGCCGTCCAGCTCCGTGTCGATCTTGCCTTCGCATTTCCCGCCGATGCAGGTCGAGATGTAGCAGGGTTTGCCGTTGTCGCAGGCGCCGCCTTCTTCGATGGTCTGACCGACGCAGAGGTTGGCGCTGTTGCACGTATCGTTGGCCGTGCAGGCGATGGCGTCATCGCAGGACCCGCCGGGATTGCCGACATGTTTGCAATTGCCGGTCTTGGGGTCGCAGCTGTCGGTGGTGCAGACCTTGCTGTCATCGCAATCGATGGCCTGGGCGACGCAGGCGCCGGCTTTGCTGCAGGTGCCGACTTCGGTGCACTTGTTGCCGTCGTCACATAGCTTGTCGATCTTGTCGGGATCCGGCGTGCCTTCGCAGACCCCGTCGACGCACTGGCTGCTGTTGGTGCAGGTCTCGTCGTCATCGCAGTCGGTGCCGTTGGGCATCATCTGGGCGACACACTTGGCGCTCACACAGAGGCCCACGTGGCAGGGTTTGCCGGGGGCGCAGTCGGTGCCGTTGTCGGCGTCCTTGCTGGTGCACTTGCCGTCGACGCAGACGTCGATGGTGCAGACCTGGCCGTCATCGCAGCCGGTACCGTTGGCCACCGGTTGGCTGACGCAGACGCCCTTGGCGCAGACATCGGGCCCGGTGCAGCCGTTGAGATCGTCGCAGCCCACGCCGTCGCCAGCCAGCACGTGGGTGCAGCCGGTGCCGGCGATGCAGGTGTCGATGGAGCAGGAGTTGTCGTCGGTGCAGGGGTCGATGGCGCCCGGCTTGCATTGGCCGTTGGCGCAGGTGTCGTTGATGGTGCAGACCTTGCCGTCATCGCAATCCTTGCCGTCGGTGCTGACGGTGTCCGATCCCGACGGATCGGAGCCGGTCAGGGTTCCGGCGTGGGTGCACAGGCCGTTCGTCGCGTCGCAGGCGTCGTAGGTGCAGTCGTTGCCATCGTCGCAGTCGGGCGCCTCCACGCAGCTGCCCGCGCGCACCACGAGATCGTCGATGAAGGGCCCGGTACCGCTCTTCTCTTTGCAGTCGGTGGCGTAGAAGCGGAAACGCAGGCGCAGCTTGGCGCCGGAGTAGGCGGTCAGATCGGCCTGGGCGTCGGTCCAGTTCAGGCCGGGGGAGGGCCAGACCGCCACGTTGGTCCAGGTCTTATCGTCGGCGCTGGCCTGGACCTGCAGCCCGTCCAGCGTGTTGTTGCCTGTGTCTGCGACGTTGGACCAGGTGCCGGCGAGCTTGAAGGTGGCCAACAGGGTCTGCCCCTTGGTCACAGCTGACGCGTCGATGGACGGACTGGTGGCCGTGCCCTCCAACTTGACCGCGTTGGGACAAACGAAGCCCGTGCCTTCATTGAAGTTGAGCGAGCAGCCCTCCGCAGCGCCGGGTTTGGCCGGCGTGGCGTCCACGGCCCAGCCCGGATCGCCCGCCTTGTGGCCGGAGAAGGCCCAGCCATCGGGTGGCGATGTGTCGCAGTCGAAGGACATGGTGTAGATGGGTGTCAGATCGGGCCCGGTGCTGCCGGCGTCGCCATCAGCTGTTGCCGCGTCCGGCAATTCGGCGTCAGAGCCTGCGTCCGCGCTGCCATCTACGCTGGCATCCCCGCTGGCGTCGGAGGCGCAGCTGCCGACGCACTTCTCACACAGCTTGGTGTCGGTATTGCAGCGCCAGAAGCCGTTGGCGGGGCATTGTTCGTCGGAAACGCAGGACAGGACCGGCTGCTCGCGCACGCTGTCGCAGGCGATGGCGAACAACGCCGGCGCCAGCAGCGTGGCCATGGCAGCGGTCTTGATGGAGACGGGCACGGGCATCTGGGTCCTCATCTCGGCGGTATAGGAGCGAGTTGGAGGCGGCCGCTCCGACCAGACAGGGTGCGACACCCCATCACACCTTGACGGCGGCAGTCTAGCACCCCCTGGCAAGGCGTGAAGTCGCCGCGAAATTCCCGCTTGTCTGCCGCGACGCCCGCGATCGGGGGGAACCGACCTCATTCGGCGCTGGCCGTGTCGCGCGTCGTTGGTGTAGCTTGAACCCGGCCGTGAACCCGGCATTCGTGGCCGCCGGGTTGGGGAGCGACCGTCCTGTCGATGCAGATCACATTGTCGAACATCTGCCTGGTGGCGCTGCTTGCCGCCTGTTCGCTGGCCTGTGGGGAAGACCCCGCCGCGGTCGATGATGGCGTTGGCGACGGGGCATCTGCAGCCGATTCAAACTCTGGCGACAGCACGGTGGCGGGCGACATCGCGGCCGACCAGGTGGCGATCGTGGTCGACGCCGCGCCGGACGCGGGCGAGCTCGATGCCCCGGCCATCGACACCCATGCCTCCGACGTCTCTGCTCCCGACGCCGCTGGCGACGCCGGTGCAGATGATCTCGGAGTCGAGGCGGGCGCTGCCGACAGCGCACCGCTGGATGTCCCCCCGGCCAAGGTCTGTACCGCTGCGGAGACCAAGTGCCTGGGCGTCAAGCTGGGCACCTGCGGGCCCTACGAAGACGGCTGGATCGAGAGCTTCTGCAACCCGGGCATGGCCTGCGAGACCACCGACGGCAAAGCGAAGTGCGTGCCGCTGAGCAACAACCTGATCATCGCCTTCGACACGTCGGGCTCCATGCTCAAGAAGGTGCCCAACTGCAGCAAAGGCATCGACAGCTGGCCGACCTGCAATCCCAACATGGGCTGCAGCCGCATGGACGCCTCCAAGGTCAACTTCGCCAAGGCGCTGGCTACGATCGACGAGACGCTCACACGCATGGCCATGTTCCGCTTCCCGCAGCACTACAAGCCGGATCTGCCCGACCCCAACTGCGCCACCGGCTTCTACAAGGGCCAGGACAAGCTGAGCGGTGAGAGCATTCCCGGGCCTGAAAATGCCCAACATGTCGACCCGCCGCCCGCTTCGCCATGGTTCTGGCAGAGCCTCGACGAGACCCTCTGTGTGCCTTTCCCCGGCGCCGTGACCAAGACCTCCAAGGCGGCGATGTTGACCTGGATGAACGGCACGGGCGGCAAGAACGATCCCGAATTGCGCGCCACCGGCGGCACGCCCATCGGCAAGACGCTCTTCTACCTCGGCGAATACCTGCGCAATCGGGTGGTCATCCAGGGTCGCGCCTGCACCACCGACGCCGCCTGCGACAACCCGCACTATCGCTGCGTACAGGACGGCAAGTCCTGCGCCACGGCCGCCGATGGCTGCACGTCCGGCAAGTGCGTCGATCCGGCGCGCAACTGCCGGGAGACCACTGTGGTGCTCTTCACCGACGGCGAGCAGGACCAGACGGACACCTTCTTCGGGCCGTGGACCCAGGCCAAGCGTTTGGGCTTCGGGCTCGGCTGCCAGTCCGATGCCGATTGTGTAGGCGGCGCCGTCTGCAAGCCGCTCAATGGCGCCAGCCCCGCCGTCTCTCATTGCCGGCGGGTCACGACGGTGACCGACTGGTACTGCAATCCGACCATGAAGCCCTGCCTGCCCTCGGCCAAGTCGGGCGACGCGCTCCATTGCGCCGACTGCGTGCGCGACCCCCTGTCCTACCTGAGCAATGGCGCCGTCAACAAGAAGTGCACCAGCCCGGCCGAATGCGCTACTGGCGAGACCTGCAACTGGCCGCCGGGTGGTGGCTCGCAGGACAAACATTGCCTCGGCTTCCCGGCGCCCCTCAAAGCGACCGCCAAGGCACCCAAGGACAACGTGCTGCGATCGCCGGACGGCAAACCCTTCGGCGTGCGCCTCTTCGTGGTCGATATCAGCGGCGCCAAGTCCCTGGCCGGCTCCATGAGCCTGGCCCTGGCCGGCAACGGCAAGCTGCTGGGCATCGACACGTCAGATCCGACCAGCTTCCTCGACGCCCTGAACGAAGCCTTCGATATCAAGAACAAGAAGAGCTGCGGCGACTAGGCAATCCCTTCCAGCGAGACGCTCGACACCACCTTCGGGTCCCGGTCGGCCAGTTGACACCCGGTTGCAGACAATCGAGTCTCGTTGTCCCGGGGGAGCTGCCAAGGGAGGGCGAATCATGTTCCGAACCATCCTGATTCCTGTGCTGGTGGCGGTCTTCGCCATGGGCTGCGCCAGCACGTCGGACTGCGCCAAAGGCGAGACCTGTGACTGCGCCGGCGCCGGCGCGTGTACGTACGATTGCGTCGACGATGGCTGCACCTTCGTGGCCAGCGGCGCAGGCGCGGCCACCTTCACCTGCCCCAAGGGCGGCTGCACGTTGAGCGCCACCGGCCAGGGCGCCGCCACGTTCGACTGCTCCGGCGGCAACTGCACCTCTACCGTCAGCGGCCAGGGCTCGGTCAACATGAGCTGCAGCGGCGGCGGCTGCTCCATGACGTGCAGTGGTCAGGGCACCTGTACCATGACCGGTTGTGCCGCGTGCAAGAACGAGTGCACGGCGGTCACGGCGACCTGTACGACCGGCTGACCCGCGCCAACGTCGGCAGCCCTACCAGCTGCGCTGCAACCAGGCTTCGTCTGGATCCTTCGTATTGCGCCGCACGGCGATGCGCTGATTCCTGCCGCGCAGCATGCGCACCTGCCAGCGTCGCTCGGTACCCAGCGCGCTGGCTTCATCCGCATCCCAGGCCTGGTGCAGCAGGTGCTTGCCGGCGGCGACCACGTCCGGTGAGCGGGCGGCGTACTCCTCGGCCAACACCCTCGCGGCGGCCAGCGGGTCGTCGGCCAGGCGGGTGACCAGGCCCAGACCCAGCGCATCCTGCCCGGTGACGACGCGTGCGCTCATGGTCAGGTCCAGGGCCACGTCCTTGGAGACGACCTCGCGCAGCAGCACAGTCGCGCCCATGTCGGGCACCAATCCCCACTTCGCCTCCATCACCGACAGGCGGGCATCAGGGGTGGCCACGCGGATGTCGGCCCCCAGCGCCAGCTGCAGCCCGGCGCCGAAGCAGTTGCCGTGAATGGCCGCGATGACCGGCACGGACAGGTCGCGCCAGCAGAGGTTGACGCGTTGGAATCGATTGGCTGTGGGCTTGAGCAGGGCCATCGCCGCCCAGGCGGCCTTCGCTGGCTGGCTCAACACCGCCTTGATGTCCAGACCGGCGCTGAACGAGGGGCCAGCGCCGTGAATGATCACCGCGCGTACGGTGCGATCCTTCTTCACCGATGCCGCCGCAGCCAGGAGCTCGTCGATCAGGTCCAGATCGACGCCGTTATGCTTGTCCGGTCGGTCGAGTTCGACGCGGGTGATGAGCCCTTCGCGATGTACGTTGACCTTGGCCATGACGCCTCCTGCGGGTTGCCTGCGCTCGACCTTTCCGGCCCCGGCACCGGCGGTCAAGCCCCATCCCTCAAGCCCCATCGGTCAACTGAAAAGGCGCTGGCCCATGTGCACCGAATCGCCGAGCGCGAGCGATGATGGGCCGACCGAACCCGGCTCCGTGACGACCACCACAGTCGAACCGAACGCGAAGTGGCCCAGGCGATCCCCACGACGCACGGCCAGCGGCTGGGACATCTGCTGCGGCTGCGGATGCATGAACTCCGCCTGCGACATCGCCTCCAGGTGGATGCCGCCCACCAGGCTGGCCGCTACCAGCACCAGCAGCACGTGGCTGCCATCCGCCGCCCGCACTGTCAGCACGACCCGCTCGTTGCGCGCGTAGATGGCCTCGATATGGTGCACCGCGTCCTCGTTTTGCGGCAGGTGCCGACCGGGCAGCCAGCGCACGGCGACCAGGTCACCATCGATGGGGTGGTGCAGGTGGTGATAGCCGTCCGGGCTCAGGAAGACCGTGGCGTAGCGCCCCCCCTGCCAACGGGCTTCGTCGAACGCGGGATCCCCGCCGCTGCAGAGCGCGGCCAGGCTGTAGGGCGAGCCCTTTACCTGCATGAGTTGCCCGGATTCCACCTGCCCCACGGCCATGACGCGCCCATCGGCGGGGCTGATGAAGCCGGCCTCCAGTGGGCGCGCGCCGGGGCGAAGTCGACGCAGAAAGAAGTCCTGCAGGCTGTCGAAGGGGCCAGGCTCGAAATCAGCCACGCGGATGCCGGCGCGCCGAATCCAGGCCTCGATCAGCCGGTCCAGCAGCGGACGCGGCAGGCGGGCGTGCATGAGCGCAGCCGCAGCCCGGTTGAAGGGCCCGTGCGGCAGGCGCTGCCAGATTCGAAAGAAGAGGGCGGTGCGATGGGCACGCATGGCGGCAGGCTAGCACAGGCGTTTTCCGCAACCCCCACGTACCGGTTGGCCGCCGTTCGCTTGTCCGGCCATGGTGGTGCCCTGCACCCTTGCGGCGACCATGTCGTCCCGACCTGCAAGCGAAATCGCAGTCCGCGTACTGCCCGCCCTGGCCCTGGCCCTGGCCTTGGGGTTGTTGGCCGTGCTCACCAAGGGGCAGGCGGCGTTGGGTCGGTCCCCGGACGTGTCCTTTGCCGTACTGCTGCGCCTCTGCGCACACGACCTGGCTCTGGCCGGCGGCTGGCTGTTGGCGGCGGCTGGCGTATTGGCCGCTCTGCCCAAACGCCTGGGGCCCGTCCTGCGCATCGGTCACGCCGTGGCAGGCGCGACGGTGCTCGTGCTTATCGCCGTGGCCCACGGCTTCTGGATGTCCACCGGTTCGACCCTGGACTTCCCGATGGTGGCCTATACGTGGAGCCACATCGACATGCTCGGCGGCGTGGTGGCCAGCGAAGTGCAACCCGGTGCCGTGGTCGCGCTCCTGGTCCTGGTGGCGCTGCCCGTGGCCACCGCCTGGCTGCCCCGGCTGCAGGCGGCGCCTCGACTGGCCCGGTTGGTTCCGGTCGCCGCGGTGGTGGCGTTGGTGGGGCTGGCGGCTCCCTGGTGGGCCCCGTCCCGGGAGCTGCCGGGTCCCCTGCAGCCCCTGCGCGGCCAGCCGGTGGTCCAACTGGCGGTCGGAGCCTGGAAGAGCGCGACCCTGCCGGCCGTAGGCGACCAGGCCATCGCCGCCGCCAGCCGGCCAGTGCAGCCGCTGATCGTGCGCCGGACCGAGCGCACACGGCCCTACAACGTGATCCTCTTCGGCCTGGAGTCCGCCCGCGCAAGCGCCTTGACCACCTACAACTCCAAACGGGACACCATGCCCTTCCTGGACAGCCTGGCCCGCACAGGCCTGGTGGTGGAGCGGGCGTATACTTCGATCCCCCACACCACCAAGTCCCTGGTGCCCATGCACTGTGGCATCTACCCAAAAATCGCCTCGGGCTTTGATGAGTCGACGCCGGGCGCCATGCCGGGTGACTGCCTGGCCAGGGTATTGCGGCGGCAGGGTTATGCGACGGCCTACCTGCAGGCCTCCGAGGCGTTTTTCGAACGCCAGGGCGACCTGGTGGAGCAATACGGATTCGAGGACTTCTTCTCGCTGGAAGACATGCCGACAGAAGGCTTCGAGGTGGTCAGCTATTTCGGCCTGGAGGACAAGGCCATGCTGGGGCCGACCTTCGACTGGCTCGATGCGCACGCCGACCAGCCCTTCTTCCTTGGCTATATCACGCTGATCTCGCACCACTACTACGGCCTGCCGAGCACCTGGAAAGTGCGCCAATGGGCCGAAGATCGTGAACATAACGCTTACCTGAACGCGCTTCGGTACACCGACGAGCTGCTGGCGGACCTGGCCGCGGGCCTGAAGAAGCGCGGCCGGCTGAAAGACACCCTGTTCGTCTTCGTCGGCGACCATGGCGAGGGTTTTGGCGAACATGGGTTGCGCCAACATGACGCGGTGCTCTACGAGGAGGGCGTGCGGGTGCCCTTCATCCTGCATGGCGCCGGCATCGAGGCCAGCGGGCGTCGCCTCGGCGGATTGCGCAACCATGTCGACATCATGCCGACCGTGCTCGATGTGCTCGGCCTGGACGTGGTGGCCGGCACCCTGGATGGCACATCGGTGCTGAAGGGAGCCGGCCATGCCGAGATGCCGCTATCGTGCTGGTACCAGGATCGCTGCATCGGCATGTTGCAGCAGAGCAACCACAGCCTGGTCAAGACCATCTGGCACTACGGGCATCGGCAGCCGGAGGTGTTCGACCTGGTGCGAGACCCGGATGAGCGGGTCAATCTCTTCGGCCAGAGCGGCCACACGGCCGACCAGATCGACGCCCGCGTACAGCGGCTGCACCGCTGGAAGGAGGAGGTCAACGGCCGATACGCCGCCCAGGCCAGCCGGCGCCGGAATCCGTGGGTGCGTCGGCAGCGGCCCGAGCAGGGCACCCCCTGCGCGGTGCAATTCGACGACGTGGTGCGCCTGGTATCGACGGAGCTGGAGCCGGGCCCCGTCAAAGCCGGCGAGGCTGTCTGGGCCACCTATGTATTTGAGGTGCTGCGACCGCCGCCAACCACCTGGCGCCTCTTTGTACACGCCGAAGGACCCGCTGGCGCGCTCGAGCAGGCCGACCATGTGCCCGTAGAAGGCAGCTACCCCATTGCCCGCTGGCAACCTGGCGAGTTCATCATTGATCGTAACTACATCCGCTTCGACCCGGGCAACGAGTCCGGGCGATGGCGTATCGCCTTGGGCTTCTGGGATGAAGACAGCGGCGATCGCGCAGTGCCCAGCGGCAGCGGATTGAAGCTGACCGCGACCCGCAAGGCCGTGATCGGCACAGTCGAGGTCGTCAACGCAGATCGGCCGGTCCGAGCCCTGGGACGTGCCGGGTTGGCTGAAAAGTGGCGCCCCCTGGTACACGACCAGCCGCCCGTACTGGCGTCAGGCCCGACAGCCACGGCCGTGCAGGCAGACTTTGGCGACTTCGCGCAACACCTGTGGACGTCGCTGCCGGCGGGTGAACTGCATCCCGGCCAGAAGATCGAGCTGCGGCACGTCTTCCGAGTCATCGCGCCCGCGCCGCTGCATACGCAGCTCTTCGTACATCTCAACGGGCCCCAGGAGAGCTACCTCAACGCCACGCATGTGCCGGTTTCCGGTCAGTTGCCACCGGAGCGTTGGCGGCCCGGCGAGTTCGTCGAGGACCGCCACGAGGTGACGCTGCCGGCCGATTGGCCAGCCGGCCGACTGACCGTGAAGTTGGGCTTCTGGAATCCGGAGTGGCACACCGAGCGCCAGCGCGCAGTGGTCCGAACAGACCCTTCTGCCACGGTCGGATCGGGCGCCGTGGAAGTGGCTTCGGCGGCCGTTTCCCTTGCGGCCCCAAACGGCCCTCAGTAGAAACTTCAGGACTCGGAGCGCCATGCCCCAACCCCCTCCCGCCGTTGGCTTGTTTCGCCATTCCGCCCGCGATGGCTGGTTGGTCGGCGCGGCCGGCGTCCAGGGCGTCCTGGCCCTGGCCACGTTGCCGCTGGTGGCCATGTTGCCGGTGGCGGGGCTGGCGCCTGCGGCCGGGATCTGGGCCATCGGCCTGTGGTGGAATAGCAACACCATCGCCCACATCCACCTGCACAACCCGGTCTTCCGCCAGCGATGGCAGAACGTGCTCTTCGCAGCCTGGCTGAGCATGTTGACGGGCATTCCGCAGACCATCTGGCGCGAGCGCCACCTCTGGCATCACGCCGGCGAGCCGCCCGGACCCAAGATCAGGCGCATGGGTGCCATCGGCTGGCTGGAGGTCGCGCTGGTGGGGCTCACCTGGGCCGCGCTATTCACCATCGCGCCGCGCTTCTTTGCTCTGTGTTACCTGCCCGGCTACCTGCTCGGATTGCTGATGTGCCAGCTGCAGGGCCGCTACGAACACCTCCTGGCGGGCAGCGACGCGCCGGCGGGCATCAGCCATTACGGCCGCTTCTACAACGTCTTCTGGTTCAACGACGGCTACCACGCCGAGCACCATCGCTGGCCCGGCGCCCACTGGAGCGAGCTGCCGGCGCGCCGCCTGAACGACTCCACCCGCTCCGGCTGGCCACCGGTTCTGCGCTGGTTGCGCGATCCCTCCGACGTGCGCGTGTCGACCCTGGCCGCGTTGGAGCGACTGGCCCGCGATGTGCCGCTCATCGGCGGGTTCATGGTCCGCAGTCATCGGCGCGCCCTACGCCGACTGCTGCCGAAGATCCACACGCCGACAGAGGACATCCGACGCGTCTGTGTGGTCGGCGGCGGGCTCTTTCCACGCACGGTTCTTGCCCTGGCGCCGGTGCTGCCGGAGGCGCGCTTCACCATCGTTGACGCCGACGCGGCTCACCTGGGGCAGGCGCGTACCATCCTGGCTCAAGTGGGGCTGGCCGATCGCGTCATCCTCGAGCAACGCTATTTCGGCCGCGAGGATCCCACCGACGCCGAAGTGGTGGTCCTGCCGCTGGCTTTCGAAGGCGACCTCGAGTCGCTCCTGGCGACCTGGCGCGGGCCGCCCATTGTGACCCACGACTGGCTCTGGCAGCGGCGGGGATCCGCGTCGGTGGTCATCTCGTTGTGGTTGCTCAAGCGCATGAGCGCGCATCGACCGAGCTGAGATTTCTCTCTGGGCAAGGCGACCGGCCGGCGCTATGGTCTTGCCCCGTCGAGCCCGACCCGGCGATGGAGCTGGACATGCATCGCAACCGACTGACTCCAGTGCTGAGCCTGCTGCTGACCTTGACCATGCTCGTTGCATTCGGCTGCGGGGGTACTTCCGGTGGCGGCGGTGGCGGCTACGGTCCGCCCATGGCGCAGCTCGGCCAGGCGTGCATGCCGATCGCAGACGGCGAGACCTGCCTCGGCGCCACCCGATTGCGTTGCGACGAGGCGTCCAGCAAGTGGTTGCTGGTGGAGACCTGCGCTCCGCCGACGGCCTGCCTGGCCGTGCCGGTGCCCGGTAGCGCGTCGGCCTGGAGCAGCGCTTGCAGCGCCGGCAATCGCAGCCCGGCGGATGTGGGTGGCCAGCCCCACGATGGCGGCCGGACCGCGCCCGATGTCCCCTCGCCGAAGGACGCAGGACGAACCACAGGCCCGACGGACAGCGGTGCGATCGACGCCGGTGGCAGCGTGGACACGGGCTCGCCCCTGCCCCAGGACAGCGGCCCGGTCGACGCCGGCCATCCGCCCCCGGCCATCGCTGTACAGGGGGGCTTCACCGGTCACATCGACGGCAAGACCTGGACGGTGAACTACGGCCCCGGCCCCCACTACGGCGGCCTCCAGGTCGCGGTCGGCCTGGCCCACAAGAAGAGCGGCAAGGCGACCACCTGCACCACCGGCGCGGCGCTCTCGGTGTCTCGCCACGACGGGTCCTGCAAGCTGCAGCTCTTCTGGGAAGCCGACGGCAACGGCAAGCTGAAGCTGGCCAAGGCTGCCTTCCATGCCCGCGCTTTGAACTACGGCGAGAACGGCTACGCGCCCGGCCAGTACCCCTGCATCGGCTGGACCGACGAGCCCGGCTCCGGCGGCGTGGTCTACGAGATGGCCAAGTCCAACGCCACGCTCGACTTCGGCGGTCCGCTGCAGCAGCCCTGGGCCGGCCAGTCCAACGCGGTCCTCAACAACCTGGTGGTCAAACCCCAGGGCAGCGTGCAGATGGTGGCCGGCAACCGAACCTTCAACCTGGTCTTCAGCGGCATGCAATTCCAGGGCGCCATCACCAGCCAGGGCAGCACCTCGGTCATGTGCCCGGGCGAGTACCAGCCCATCCCGGACGTGACGCTCAAGGACATCAACCCGCTCAGCCCCAGCTACGGCAAGTACGTCAATACGAACAGCTTCAAGGGCAAACGAATCGCCATCCTCATGGGCGCCGGCTGGTGCGCCTCCTGCATCGCCCAGGTGGAGTACATGCAGACGGTCAAGCAGCAGCTGGAGGCCCAGGGTAAGAGCGACTTCCAGATGCTGGTGCTGAACGCGTCGTCGGCGCAGTCGCCGACCTACCAGAAGAACATCACGGGCAAGAAGAAGAAGGCGACCTTCCCGGTGCTGCAATCCACCAGCAACTCCAACGGCTGGGGCAAGTTCAACGGCAAGAAGAACGACACCTTCATCTACTTCGGCAACGGCAAGCTGGCCTTCAAGCACCAGGGCAAAGCCGTGGTGAATCTGACCCAGTTCAAGAACGACCTGCTCTACGGTCTGACGGCGACACCGTCGAATTGAGCGCCGACTCCGCATCCAGGTCCGTTGCACCCCGAGCGCTCGTCGGAATCGGCACCTGATCCTTGCCTGTCCCGCACCTGCCGAATACTCTCCAAATGGAGGCGGTTGTGGAATACGAGCAACTATGCGCGAGGTTGCGGGCAATGCGCCCACTGCTCGATGCGCATCGAGTGGATCGCCTGGATGTGTTCGGCTCGGTGGTGCGCGGCGATGCCGGCCCAGATAGCGACGTCGATCTCATCGTGACCTTTCGCGGCGCCGCCAGTCTGTTCGACTTGATGCGCCTCAAAGTCGCGCTCGGCGAAGCGCTGGGTCGACCCATCGACCTGACCACAAACGCTGGCATCAAACCGCGTTACCGTGAATCGATCCTGGCCGAGGCCCGTCGTGCCGCGTAGGACAGTCGCCGACCGCCTGGATGATATTCGCGAGGCCTGCCAGGCGATAGCGCGGTTTGCCGACGAGGCCGATCCCGCAGCCTTCACGACTGACGAACTGCTGGTGGCCGCCGTCCTCTACCAACTCACTATCATTGGCGAGGCGGCGGGCCATCTGCCAGATGCCTTGAAGGCCGGGCACGCCCACATCCCGTGGGCCGAAGTCGTCGGCATGCGCAACGTGCTGGTGCACGAGTACTTCCGCGTAGACGCAGACATACTCTGGCAGACTGTGCAGACCGATGTGCCGCAGCTTCTCGCGGCGACCCACACGATGGCTGAGCAGCTGTTTGCGGATCCTTGAAGGGCCGGGATCTACTGGGTCGAATTCCGCCACTTGCCGTCGCCATCGCCATCGATGAACACCGGATTCGTGACCGCCCAGGCTGGCCTGGCGATGCCGGGCTCGCTCTTGGCGCCCGGTACGTGAACGGCCACGACCCAGGCGTCGGTTCCCTCGGCGAGTCCGTCGCTGGCCGACCAGAGCAACTCCAGATCGCGCTTGCCGCCGGCGGCTGGCGTGGCGCTGACGTCCATCTCCTCGAGCACCTCGCCGTTGCGAACCAGGCGCAGCTTGCCGAGCTTCAGCCACGCCGGCGCGCGCAATCGTATACGCGCCGTCAAGGGACCATCTGGCGCGCTCAACAGCTCGCCGATGGCGGCCGTCTGGCTGGCGGCATCGGCGAGCGTGACCTCCAGCAGGGGCCCGCCCGTGGCGATGACGCGACCGGCCTTGAGCGCCACGTCGGCTTCCGCGGCGGTGAAGGGGGGGACCTTCCCGCCATCGGTGGCCATGCGGATCAGGGTGCGTGGATGACCCACCGGTGAGGACAGCCCGTGGCAGTCGCTGGTCGCCGTCGCCACGATGCGGATGCCGCGATTGAGCAGTCCCATCCAGTCGGTCAGCACCTGCTCGGTGTCGCCATGGCCGATGCCGTTGACCAGCTCCATGGTGTCCACCCGCAGCAGGCTCTTGGGTGTCTTGGCGGCGTCGAACTCGATCTTGTCGAAGTAGGACGCGCTGCTGAAGCGGGGGTGGTTGCACTGGATGACCCGTTTGGCCTCGCCGCCGCGCAACAGGTCCAGCAGCGCCTCGGCCTGTAACCCCAGCCAGGCGGGAGCGCCGTTGCCGCTTTTGTTCGGCTGCAGCTTCAGCGGCCAGAGGTTGAAGTGGCCGAACTTGATGGTGCTGACCTCGACCCCGTTGGCCACCACCAGTTTGCCCTGCAGGCCCGCAGCCTTCAGCCAGGGCCGATAGTCGGTCACGAAGTCGTGGTCGGTGGCCACCACGTACTGCACATCTTCGGCCAGCGCGCCCGTCAGTCGGCGTCCGTTGGCCACCGAGCTGTCGGTACTCTGTTCGGCGTGTACGTGGAAGTCGGCCGCGATCCAGCCCGACATGGGCACCACCTCGGCCAGCTTCACCTCCAGCTTCTTGTTGTCGCCGGGCTTCAGCGTGAGTTCGACGTGGTGCTCGCCGTGGCGCGGGCCGTGGTGCAGCCAGAGCGACCACTTGCCCGGGGGCAGCTCGAAGGTCGCGCTGCCATCGGCGTCGGCCAGGCTGCGGCCGAGGTCCTTGTCGCCGGTCAGCGGTTCCGCGGTCAGCCGGAAGGGGATGGGTTCCCCCTTGTGGTTGCGCACCGACACCGGCAGGCGGGCCATGTCCGGCGCTGGCAGGTTCGCCGTTACGTCGCCGTCCCCTTCGGGCACGGTCCAAGTCTTGGCCGCGTCAACCTGGCCGGATTCGCCGGCGTGGCCGTTGCCGTTGCCGATCCAGCCAGGCAGCAGGCGCCGGGTCGCCAGCGGGATGGGGCAATCGACGGTGCCCCCCGCCGCGCCGCCCGACTTTGAATCCGACGCGACCGCGCAGCGGGTCAGGGGGTTGTCGTCCTCGTCCAGCGCCTCCACCACCAGGCCCGCGTGGCTGCCAGGGCCGTCCACCTTGCCCTTCAGACGTCGCGTCGCCACAGCGGCTTCACCCCCGGCCGCGTGGCCAGCGGCCGCCATGGTCGCCGCCAGGTCCACACCCGATTCGCCGCCTCCCGGATC
The DNA here is from genome assembly GCA_964438735.1 of uncultured Enterobacteriaceae bacterium. Lineage (GTDB taxonomy): Bacteria > Myxococcota_A > UBA9042 > UBA9042 > UBA9042 > CAYTLW01. Next base: position 102,059 of record CAYTLW010000006.1, read on the forward strand.
GCCGCCCACAGCCAGGTAGCGCACGTAGTCGAGGCCTTCTGCCGGTAGCTTCTGCGACGGCCAGACCAGCGCCAGGATGCCGCCCGCATCCACCACGCTCAGCGCCTGGGCAGCCGACAAAGCGGCGGCCACTACGCCTGAAGCGGGTCGGCGGGGGGTCACGCCCATGGTCGGCGTCAACGCGGTCAGGGGCAGGCCATCAGCGCCGTGTCCGGGCAGGTACAGGCCCACCTCGCCACCCCACAACATCACGTCGCCGACGAAGACCGAGGGCACCTTGGCGCCCGGGTTGGGCGTCACCTTGGTGCGGATTTCCAGCACCGGGCTGTCCGGCTTGAGCAGGTACTCGTGCACCACCGTCACGTCCGGCTTCGGCTTGCCCAGGCTGGCCTGCAGGGTCGGCAACGGCGCCAGGTCGCCCACCACCCGCAAACCGCGTCCGCCGTCGCGTTCGAAGGGTTCGATGGCTGTGGGTCGCAACATGTGCAGGTCGACCGTGAGGGCGAGCTCGCGCAGGGCGTCGGTGCTGGTCGCGTCGGTACTCGTGCCGTCACCCGTCACGCGAACCACGTCCACCAGGTGGCCGCCGGTGGTGCCATAGAGACCGTGGCCCTCGGGGCCCGCGCGCACGGTGAAGCGGACCAGCGCGTTGGCAATCAGGCCGTCGCCAGGACGTCCGGCGGCGAGCAGGCCAGTCTGGAAGTCGGCGGCGCAATCGCTCAGCAGGGCCATGACCTGGCCGGCAGTTGGGCGATGGGGGCAGGCGTGCAGGTCCGCGTCGGTGACCGTGACCGTGTCTGTGACCGTGACCGCGTCCGTGTCCGTGTCCGTGTCCGTATCCGTGCTGCAAGCGGCGATGAGGCTCAGTGCGGCGAGCAGCCGCAGAAGCACGAGTTGGGAGCACGGTGCGTGTGGTGTGGGTCTGGCCATGTCGCTTCCCGGCGGGGGGAGGCGTGACGATAGGGGCAATGGGGGCTGCGCCGCAACGAGGGGTGTCGTGGATTGGGGGCGGAGGGCTCGCGCAAAGCCGCAGAGCCGCAAAGACGCACAGGCGCAAAAGGGATCTAGATCCTTTTTGAAACATCTCAATTATATCTACCAATTAGGGTCGCGGCCCGAACGCTGATGAGCGCCCCGGAACCCCCATTGACGACGCGCCCCGATGCGGTTGTCCTACCCGTCGAGTCCACCTGGGAGCGCATTCATGCAGCCACGGACCTTCGGCAGCTACCGCCTCGAACAGCGCCTCGGCGGTGGCGGTATGGGCGAGGTCTGGCGGGCGAGTCACGCGAATCTGCACCGGCCGGCGGCCATCAAGTTGATTCGGCCGGAAATGCTGGGCGCTCGCGACGAGGCGGGTCGGGCGCTGCTGCGCAAGCGGTTCGAGCGCGAAGCGCGGGCGTGGAGCGGAAGGGCCCCTGGCGGGTCTCGCCGAAGACCTCCTGCCTGGCCACCATGGGCGGCATCGAGCTGGACTTGACCGCCGCTGTGTTTCCGCCCGGCGACGTGGTCATCGATTGCAAGGCGGTCATGGGCGGCATCGAAATCATCGTTCCCCCCGACCTGGACGTGCGGGTCGACGGTTTCGCCGTCTTCGGTACCTTCAACGACGCCCGTCGCCAGATAGACCCGCCACGCGTCGGTGGGCCCAAAGTGCGGATCACCGGCACGGCTTTCTTCGGCGGTGTGGAAGTCCGCGTGCCCCGCAAGCCCGGGTTGCTCAAGCGCCTGTTCCACGGTGACTGAGTTCCGTTGATACGCCCACAGCGAGCGCCCTCGCGCCCTCCACCCATCGCGACACCACGGCCGATTGTTGCATTCATGCAACGATGAATTGCATCGCGATGCCCTGGCGCGACCGCCAGGGCGTCACTACTTTGAAGTTGGAGTTGGGGTTCCCGGCGGCGCAACCTACCCAACGGCGCCCGGTTCCCAGGCCGAAACCGGACCTGCCCCAACCAATGATGAGCCCTCTTTGAGGTGACGTAGCCCGGGTCGCGCCCCCCCTCCCTCGCGCGGTCCGGGCGACGTCGTTTTGGGGCTCGCGAGCGCACCGATTGCCCCCAATCCCACGCCGCGCTACGTTGCTGCCCCCTCGTGGAGCCTCTCGCCATGTTCGGCCTGCCCCTGGAAACCAGCCTGCTCGTCTTCGGCTTCCCCGCCCTGTGGGTGGCCTACACAGCGGTCTTCCTCTACCTGTCGCGCAATTGGCAGACCGACTCCGAGGGCGACGAGTAGATGGACACCACCGTCCTGATCTTCCTGATCCTGTACTACGTCGTCGTGGTTGGCATCGGCTGGTGGGCCATGCGCCGGGGCGCTTCGGATGACCTGGAGGGCTACCTGCTGGGCGGCCGCCAGGTGGGCCCCATGGTCACCGCATTGACCCTGCAGGCCACCTCCATGAGCGGCTTCATGTTCCTTGGCGCCGGCTCCGAGGGCTTCGCCATGGGCTACTGGGCGCTGTGGTACGCCGCGGGCGACATCGGCGGCGGCGTGGTCAATCTGTCCATTATCGGCCGGCGCATGCGCAGGCTGTCCAAGATCCTGGGCTCGCTCACCTCCATCGAGTACCTGGAAGATCGCTACCCCGGCGCGCCCACGCGCCTGGTTGCCGGCGTGCTGACCATCTTCTTCCTCTTCTTCTACGTGCTGGCTCAGTTCATCGCCGGCGGCAAGGGCATGGCCCTGGTCACCGGGCTGCCTTATGGCGGCGCCCTGGCCATCGCGGTCGGCATCATCCTGGTCTACACCTGGATGGGCGGCTACTTCGCGGTGGCCTGGACCGACATGTTCCAGTCGCTGGTCATGCTGGTGGGCATCATTTGGATCTTCGTCGCCTGCCTCTCCCACCTGGGCGGCTTCAGCGAAGCCAACGCGGCCGTGGCGCGCATCGATCCGACCTACCTGAGCGTGTGGGGCAAGGGCCTGGTCAACGAGGGCAAGTGGGGCGCGGTGGTCGGCGCTGTTCTGGTCTTTTCCATCGGCTACATGGGCTGGCCCCACGTCGTCACGCGTCACATGGCCATGGACAAGCCCACCTCGGCCCGCGCCGCCGGCGCCTGGTCGGTGGTCTGGAACCTGCTCTTCGTCAGCGCGCCCTACCTGGTGGGCATCTTCGCCATCGTCATCCTGCCCGACCTGGCCGACCCCGAGATGGCCATCTTCGAGGTCGCCGGCAAGCTGCTGCCCCCCGCGGTGACCGGCATCGTCATGGCGGCCATCATGGCGGCCATCATGTCCACCGCCGACTCGATCCTGCTGCAGACCGGCACGATCGCCTCGCGCGACCTTTTTCAGCGCTTCATCCGGCCCAACGCCGATGACAAGCAGATGGTCGGCATCTCGCGCGCCATGGTCGGCCTGGTCGCTCTCATCGGCTTCGGCGTCGCCCTGTTGCGGCCGCCGGGGGTCTTCGACATCGTCATCTTCACCACCTCGGTGCTCGGCAGCGCCTTCCTGCCCGCCTACGTCTGCGCCGCGTGGTGGCGCAAGGCCAACTCCCCGGGCGCTGTGACCTCCATGGTCGGTGGCGCCGGCGTGGCCTTGTGCTGGAAGCTCTTTGGCATCGAGGAGGCGACCGCGGTGCATCCCATGTTCGCCGGCGTGGCGGTATCGACCACTCTGATGGTCGTGGTCAGCCTGGCGACCCAGCGCAGCCACCCCGTGCCCGAACGCGTGCTCGAAGCCATGGAGCGCGCCGCGCAGGTCTGATTCGGCGACCGGCAAGCCGCGGCGGCCTACCGGCTCAAGAATCCAACCTGGCGGCCGCGCGCGTCATCACGGCGTCGCAGCTCTTCGTCCAGCGAGCGCAATAGCGTCGGACCATCCAGCGACCGGCCGAGCAGGTCGGCCCGCCGCCGGACCGTGTTGAAGTCTCCCAGCACGATGCCGACCAGGCCGTCTACCTTGCCGCGCAACGCGCGATGGGCACGGGTGCGCACGCTGTGGCCCGCCTCCTCCACGGTCCGATTGAAGAGCGTCCAGCGCGCGCTGTCGCTCAGGACGTCAAATCGCACATGGCAGTCGAAGCGCCGAGCGCTCGCCCTATCGAGCGTGGCGTCCAGGTTGGTGGCACAGATCAGTACGCCGTGGAAGGTCTCCATCTGGACCAGCAGCTCGTTGACCTGGCTCACCTGCCACGCCCGGTCGGCGTGGCGTCGATCGCGCAGGAAGGAGTCGGCCTCGTCCAGCAGCAGGACGGCGCCCTGTCGGCTGGCCATATCGAACGCCTGCGCGATCTTCATCTCGGTCTCGCCGACGTATTTATCCAGCAGGTCCGAGGCGCGCTTGTGCAGCACAGGTCGTCCCAGGCGCTCGCCGACATGGTGGGCGAAGGCGGTCTTGCCCGTACCCGGCGGGCCATACAGGCACAGCCGACCCTGTCCGCTGCGGCACAATCCCTGCACCAGCTCCACTGGATCCATGTCCGCGTTGATCAGCTGGATGTCGAACCGGCCCGTGTCGTGGGGATAGCTGCGCGTCTGTGGCCCGTGGCGGACGCTCAGGTTGTTGTTGAGCACTTCCATGAGCGGCTCATCGACGGGGCTCTTGCGACGGCCATGGGCCACCCTGGCAACGCGCGCGGCGCGCTCGATGTCCGCCGGCGTGATGCGGTCGTCTGCCGCGATGGTGTCGATGGTCCGCTGTGTGACGTTCAGATCCTCGAGCAGCTCCAGGGCGATCCGCTCGCGGGTGGGACGGGCCAGCTCGTCCAGGTGGATCGCAAAGTCGAAGCGCCGCAGCAGCGCCGGATCCATGGAGTCGGTGTCGTTGGTGATCCAGATGGTCGGCACGCGATTGTCTTCGAGAAGTCGGTTGAGCCAGGCCTTGGAGCCACGCCGCGGCGGGCGTGGAAAGAGCGCCGAACCCGACCAGCCGAACACGTCCTCCACCTCGTCGAAGATGATCACCGCGTCTCGTCGACCACCCAACAGCCGCTGCGCCAGGCGGTAGCTGTGCAGCCGGTCATCGCGGTCGGCTTCGTCTCCATCGCCATCCGAGTCGCGGACCGCGAACGCCTCTGCCTCGGCGAATTCGCCCAATACGCGGGCCAGCTCGGTCTTGCCGGTGCCCGGCTCACCGTGCAGCAGGAGGTTGACCCCTTCGAGCCGCCGCTTGACCCCGGTGCGCAGGTAGCGGGCGGCCACGTCCAGCGAACGCCCGAGATGTTCGAAGTCCTGCAGCCAGAGACTCGACCGCTCGCCCACGTCGATGAAGCGTGACAGGACGTCGTGTTCTGAAGCCGGTCGGGACCGGATCGCTTCGCACACCGCGCCGGTCAGCGCCGGCAGCTCGCAGGCGTCGCTGTCGAACTGCCAGTCCGGGTCCATGGCGCCTGTGGCGTAGAGCGCGCTGTTCGGGCGAAGGGCGGCGAGCAGGCGCTCGGTCGGGATGCCCATCACGGTGGCGAGGAGGTCGGCGAGGGTGTCGCCTTCGGAGGCGAACGCCTCGTGCAGGTCGGCCATGACCGTGGACAGTCCGCCGTCCAGCTTGTGGTAGTACGCAAAGCCCATGATCTGACGTTCCAGGGGGTCCAAGCCCAGGGCGCGACCGACCACGTCGATGCCGGCGCCGCGGGGGCCGAAGCCAGGCTCCTGGCCCTGCAAGGCCTCGGCGCGTGCCGCCACTTGCTGTTGCAGCCAGCGGCGGCTGGGGCCGCGTGTGCCCTTGTAGCGGAGGCCAGCGGCGCGCAGTACATAAGGATTGCAGTCGCTGCCCACGTACGCCTGCCAATGATCTCGATGCAGCAGGGCAGCGATGGTCCAGCGGGCCACACATTCAGCGTGCGTATTGCGCAGACGAATGCGGCGTCGGGGGTCGAAAGGGAACATGTGCCTGACCATGACGGGCTCCTGCGAACAATGGGAGCCTGCGCTTGCCAGGCGACAGTTGCTGTCGCGTTCCATCGCCCGCAGTGGAGACAAGTGAGGTCGCCCACCGGCTCAGCGTCGTCGCTCGCCCAAACGAACACACGCCATGCAGCGTGAACTTTCGGGCCGCGCTTTCAGCCGCGCGTAGCCGATGCCCTCGCCGCAGTCCACGCACCAGCCATACTCGTCGGCATCGAACTCACGCAGGGCCACACGCACCTGCTCCAAACGCAAGCCGGCGCGACGTTGCTGGGCCACCGCCATCTGCTGCAACTGGATGGCGTCGATGCGCGACACCCGGCCCACCGCCGCCTGGTCCAACTCCACGGGCGCTGAGGCCTCGTGGGTCGAGCGCACATTCTCCGCCAGCTGCACGGCCAGCGCTTCCAGGTCGGCCCGCAGCTCCGCTACCTGGCCTTCGGTCAGCTCTTCGCTCATCGGACCAGGATGAACCAGTCGCCGGTGCGGCGCTGGCCGTTGGCCCACTTCGACATGCCGCCGCCGCCGGACCACTTGTAAGGCGAGGTGCCGCAGACCGAGCCCTTGTAGTCGACCCAGCCCCAGTTCACCTGCTCATATTGCGGCTTGGTGATGGGCCCGCCCAGGTAGAAATCATCCGGTCCGTTGGAGCCCCAGCGTTTCTTGCCGGTGACGTCGTACCAGTTCGACGTGTCGCCGATGTTGTACGCGCCGTTGGCGTTCATATACGCCTTGAACTTGGTCGCCGTGCCCGCCGGCATCAGGATGTCCACGGTGGCGCCCTTGAGGCTGGTGCGGTTGTTCTCGTTGGAGAAACAGACCGCCCGCATGCCACCGCTGAATGGCATCTTGCGGAAGAGGTAGTACTTGTTCTTCAAGGCCGGGTTGACCGTGGCGATGTTGCTATCCCAGGTGTCCGAGCCGTGCCGATCGAAGCTATCGCGATTGAGCCTGCGGGCGCTGAGCACCATGGTCCAGCCGCCGCCATGCATGGTCATGTCGCACCAGACCTTGAACTTGCTCTGCGGGCCGGCCACGCCGTCGGGATCGACCCAATAGGCGCCGTCGCCCTTGCTGGAGCCGGCGTCCAGGATGGCCTTGCAGGACTTCGCCGGGTTGCCCTCGCTGCCATCGGGCATGTCCGTGAAGATGGAGAAGAACTTCTTGCCGTTGCAGATCTGAAGGGCCTTGAGCTTGGTGTCGAAGTAGACATAGCCGGTCAGGTCGGGGCCGCAGGTCACGGGCACCTTGTCGGCGGTCTTGAGCTTGAAGCCGCCAGCAGCGTCCAGCAACCCCGTCGCCTGCACCACCTTGTTGGATACCGTGCCGATCTGCACCGACCAGGCCTCCAGCTTGCCGTCATTGCCGCCGCCCTTGGACTTGCTGTCGATGACCTTGAGCCGCCACTTGCCTTTGGCGTTCTTGCCTGCCCAGGCGGCCAGGTCGCCGCTCACGAGCTTGGTCGGTGACGGGTAGGACGTCTTGAGCACGCCCCCTTTGCCGCCGCCGTCGTGCAGCACGTGTTTGCCGTTGGTGGGATCGAACAGGGTGACCTGCAGGCCCGAGATGTCGCTGTTGGTCAGGTGCAGGTTGACCTGGAAGGTCTTGGCCAGGCCGATGTCAGGGAAGTCGATCTCGTCGAAAATGCCGATGGGGTTGTTGTCCGGGATGGCCTTGCCACTGGCGCCCTTGGCCACGTCGGCGAACTCGTTGGTCAACAACCCGTTGGAGACGTCATCCAGGCCGTCGGGCGGCAACTTGGCCGAAACAGCCACCTTGACGCACTTCAAGGTGCCATCGGGAAGGATGCCCCGCACCACTTCGCCGGCCGCTTTGCACTCGCCGGCGGGGATCTTCAGTCCGCTGAGTTTGCTGCCGTCGCCGACGAAGCTGCTGGCGGTCACCAGGGCCGCGTTGATATCGCCCGCCTGCACCTTCTTGACCTTGAGCGCGTTGCCGCCCAGGTCCAGGTCCTTGTCGAACTTGAGCTCGTCCACGGAGACGCAACCGGTACAGGCCAGGTCGAGCGCCTGGACCGCCGGGCCGCCCTTGGTCTTGCTGCCGGCGTAGGTGAAGGAGAGCAGGTCCGCAGACAGGGAGCCCTTGGTCAGGGCTGCGGCCGGGATGCAGCCCGAGCAGGCGATGCCATCGGCCTGGGCGGCGTGCAGGGCGTACGGAACCGAGGTCAAGCGGCTGCGGGGGAACTCGGGATCATTGCCCAGCTGCAAGCCCAGCCAGGCCTCCTTCATCGTCGCCACGACCTTGGCGTCCAGCGCCTTGGTCAAGCCCAGCGTGTAGCTGAACCGGCCGCCGAGGGCGTACAGGTCCACTGGTCCTTCGCTCCAGGTGGCCTTGCCAGCCTTGGCGACCGGGTAGATGGCGAAGGTGGCCTTGTAAGCGCCGTCGGCCGCGATGGCTCCGCCAGTGGTGCGCAGCACGCCATGCACGGAGATCTGACCAGGAGCGGCGGCCAGCGCGGAGGCGCTCATGAACAGGCCGGCGGCGACCAACAAGACGGGCAGGGCGGTTCGACGATCGGGCATGACGGTCCTCGTCCGGGGCGCTGTCGACCGGTCCCGGCGCGCGATCGGCGCACATTCCGGACGACGGAGTCTTCACAGAGCAACCTATCATCGGCCTCTCGGCTCTGCCACCGATCGGAATCGCAGCGCTTTTGCCCCTGCCGTCGGGGTCCGCAGCCACCACCTTCGTGTGCGTGGTCGCGGGCCGCCCTCGCGCGCGCGGAGTCGCTGCGCTACCGTCCGAACATGAGCAACTACGATCACAAGCAAGCGCCCGAGCAGACAACCCCGGCAGCCGAAGGGCCCGCGCCCGCGCCCGCCGTCGGTGGCGCCCTGCAATTCCGCGAGAATGCTCGCCTGATGAACTACCCGGAGGGGGTGCAGTACCTCAAGCCGGAGGGAGGGGCGGACCAGTCGGTCAAGCCCGATGTGCACGACACGGCGGCTGAGGGTGTGGCCGGATCGGGTAGCGAGCTGCCGCATGTACAGCAGATTCAACACAGCTTCGGTGGCCACGACGTATCCAACGTGCAGGCGCATGTGGGCGGCGCCGCGGCGACCGCGAGCGAGGCCATGGGTGCCGACGCCTACGCCACTGGCAACGACGTCGCCTTCGCTGATACGCCCGATCTGCACACCGCGGCCCACGAGGCGGCCCACGTGGTCCAGCAGCGCGCGGGAGTGCAGTTGAAGGGCGGTGTCGGCGAGGCCGGAGATGCCTACGAGCAGCAGGCCGACGCGGTGGCCGACAAGGTGGTGGCCGGCGAGTCGGCTGCGGATTTGCTCGGTGGTGGCGATGCGGACGAAGGCGGCGGCATGGCCGTGCAGGCCTATGCCGGCAACCTGGACGAGGCCCATAACGCCGCAGATGGCGGGGCCACGACCATCGATGTGCGCACCGAGCGCGACGCTCGCCATGGCGCGCAGGAATATGACGCCAACGAGAACCCGAAGCTGAAAGTCGAGTTCGAGGTGGAGCTGGCCCGCTTGCTGGTGATGCACAGCGAGTTCTTCATGCCCGTTGTCGAGGCGGTCAGTCGCGGCGTGGGTATGTACCTGGAGGCCAAAGCCGAGACCCTGCACGCCGGCGAGAGGGACGGCGTCAATAAGGTCTTCGAGCAGGCGTGCCAGCGCATGAACATGATGTATGGCGGCGACTTCCACGACGGCTCGGGCTTCGCCGACGCCAAGCCGGAGACGTTCTACGGTCGGCTGGGCGACATCGACACCGGCGATCCGGCAGCGGTGAACAACTACTACAAGGACATGCGCGCGTTGATGCAGGAGGGCACGGGCACGGTCAGCAATCACATGATGCTGCACGCCTCGTTCACCGAATACGTCCTGAACGACCGCAAGAACGAGAACATCGACCACATGCCCTTGCTGCAGAAGGTCGCCGAGAAAGCGGCCGAGACCGAGGGCCTGGTGGAAGAGCAGAAGGCCGTCCTCAGCGGCGCGGGAGGCGAAGCGATGGCACCCGGGGGCCTGCGCGATGAACGCTATGACGGCAAGCCTGGGGGCGAAGGCTCCATTGGCGAGGGTCGAGGCGCTCGCGGTCGGCTCAAGGAGAAACACGTCGAGAACATCACCGAGGCACAGCCCGGACTGCGGGCCCACGATGATCTCGGCGGCGCCATGGAGGATACCAAGCGCGACCAGGCGGTCGGTATCGTCGACGACGCCACCGCCACCGAGAGTGAGAAGAAGGAGTTGACGCCCGAAGAGATCGACGCCGGTTTGGGGCAGAAGGGCAGTCGCGGCGTCGAGATGTACATGCTGGACGAGTCGCAGAAGTTCATCCAGGAAGCGCGCATGGTCTACAACATGCCGCTGGCGGCCGGCATCTCGGGTACCACCACGGACCTGCTCGAGGTGGCGATCATGTTCGGTGTATCAGGTTCGCAGCAGCGCTTCCTGTACGCGCTGGCTTGCCTTGGGCACCTGGGCAGCATCGGCGCGCACAGCTTCCACGAGATCATGACCTCGGCCAAGCAGGCCAACGTGGCGTATCACCCGGGCAACTACCGCTCGATCCTGCCGGCCATCCCGGCGGGTCACCCGGCTGCTGCGTTGTTCGCGGACTCGCGCTTCGCCGGCGTGCCCGGAATCGGGGCGGACGCCGGATTGCCGGGCAGTCGGCCGGCGCCGGCGGGCGACGCGGGTGGCGGCAGCGGCGGCACGGATGCACCGGGCGGCGGCGGCACCTGATTGCGGCCCGGCGCTCTACGACCCAATCAATCCTGCTGCTGCGATTACCTCAACTCAGGCCCATCTTTGCGCGCGCCCGATCGGCCGCGCCTTCGCCGACGCTGCGGTCGAGGGTGCCGAGCTCTTTGCTCAGGTCTTCCTGCGCCAGGCTCGCCAGGGCGTGATCGACCTCCGCAGCCAGGCCGTCCAAGGGGTCGCCGAGTTGCTCGGCCGCAGCGGCGAGCAGCCAGAGGGCGTCCCGGCGTGCCGAGCTTCGGGCCAGGTCGGACTTCAGGTCATTGTCCATGACCTGGTCCCAGGGGCCGCGGTCGTAGGACAGGCGACCCCAGCAGCGACGCAAGATGGGCAGCACCTCTGCCAGGTTGGCGCCGGCCATGGCGCCGCGGCGCAAGGCCAGCATGGCCTCGTAGCAGGGTCCGCCGCCACGGTGACGCTCCGACATGGCGGCCAGCAGCCGGGTCATCCAGGGCGGCGCGGCGGGATCAGCCATGCGATTGGCCAGGCAGGTGGCCACATGTTCGTCCAACAGCGGATCGCCAGGCGCCACCAGCACTTCGATCTGCTCGCGATTGCCACGCTGGATGATCACCTGCTCCACCCGGCGCCTGGCCCCTGGTGACGTCACCCGGCCGGTCTCCAGCCACGCTGCGGCCTGGGCCGCAGGCGCCGGATCTTCTGCGTCTGCGCTCAGCGCCAGCCGGCACCAAAGCACCAGACATCGGCGCCGATATCCGGCGGAGCGGTCGCCTTCCACGGCCTCCGACAGCGGCGCAGACGCGTCTGAGGGCAGGGCTGCGATGGACGCCAGCCCCTCGACCAGATCCAGCATCTCCGCCGCGGCCGCTTCGTCCGCCGCACGCCGCCAGCCCTTGATCAAGGCGTTCATCAGCGGTGTCTGCTGACCACTGCCGGGCAGCGCCTGGGCCAGCGCCACCCAGGCATCTCGCCTGCGGTCCCGGGCCGACTCCGGCACGTCTTCGGACCAGGCCCACATCCGGTCCAGGAGGGGCGCGGCCGCACGCCCACGCAGGCCGCGTTGCAGTACCACCCGAGCCCAGGCGAAACGTACGCCGGAGTCGACGTGGCTGGCGCAGGACGCCAGCGTGGCCAGCTGATCCGGCGGCAGCGAGAGGCCGAACACGACGGTCTCCTCCACGTCCTCCAGGGCGCCGATCAGCGCGTTCGCATCACCGCCGCCCGATACGAGAGCCAGCGCCGTATTTCGCTGATCCATCGCAGTCATGCTCTTCCCTCCTCAACCTGCATCGAGGCCACGCCGTCCCCGGCTCGCCTCCATCAAGGGGCCTCCATCAGGGACCGCTCCAGGGCACGGCCACCAGCTCGTGCGCAAAGTCGAATCGCTCCCCATTGGCCGATACGTCGATCACCCGCACGCGAACCTCGTCGTCCCAGGTCGCGTCCGTGCAGAACATGGTGAAGCCCGCGTCCTTGGGCTCGTCGATCATCTCGAAGTGGTAGTGCCCGGATAGCTGCGCGTAGATCAGGTCCCCTTTGGGGCCTACCAGCGCGGTGATCTTGTCCATCTCTTCGCTGTCGAAGCCGCCGGGACTCAGGTGCATGGGGATGTGCGAATACATCACCACAGACTCATGCTTGCGCTCGCCCAGGTTGTTGATCTCGTTCTCGAAGAAGGACCAGGTGCCGCCTGGCACGTCGTGCAGGTGGCCCTGCTCGCTGCGGATGAAGTGCTTGACCCGGGCGTTGAAGTCCAGGCCGATGAAACGCATGCCCCGGTGGCTGAAGGCCAGGTTCTGCAACCACAACTGGCTGCCATCGGTGGCGGTGACGGGCAGGGGCGCGCGGACCACATCGTCCAGCTCCTTGGCCACCGCATCGTATCGTGAGCCGAAGACCTTGTCGTAATCCTGCTCGCTGCCGCCGGCGATCTCGTTGTCGCCGATGATCGGCACCCAGGGCACCTTCAGCTGGTCCAGGTCCTCGCGCGCGATCGTCATGCCCTTGCCCCAGGCGATGTCGCCCAGGACCAGCACCAGCTCGATGTTCCGTTCCTTGGCGTGGTCGTTGATCCACGCCACCGCGGCCACCAGCCGGTCGTGATTCTTGGTCTTGCCGGTCACGTGGGGGTCGGCGATGACCGCGAAGGCGTACACCTTCTCCAGCGGCCCGGCATCTACAGCGATGACCACATCCGCCGGCGCATCCGAGCTCTCGGCGTCCGCGGCGCTGCCATCGGTGGCGCCATCCGCTTCATCGGTGACGGTGTCCTGTGAGCTCTTCTCGTCGTCGTTGCCGCAACCTGTCCAGGCCAACGCAAGCGCGCAGAGCAGGATCGACGCCACCAGGCTCGGGTCGCGATCCCTGCTCAGATTCATGCCCCACCCCTGCGGGCGTCGCCCGCCGGCTGGCTGATGCCACCCCCCGATCGTGCCACCGACGGATCGTCGGCGAAAGGGGGGCAGGACAATCAAGTCAGAACAATGGCGTCAGAACTGCCCTCGCAGACCCATCATCGGCACGATGAGCGGGAACTCGATGGCCTTCTCCTGGCCATCCTGGTCCAACTCGAAGCCGATGACCTCCCAGTTGGCCGTGGCATTGATCAGGTCGAAGTAATAGTCGAAGTACCAGGTGTCGAACATCTCCCGCTTCTGCATGCGCAGATCGAGGCGCCAGAAGTCCGGCAGCCGACCACCCAGCGCCGGACCCCAGCAAATGTCTCGCTTGCCCACGGGGATGACGGTGGCGCCCTCGCGACAGGGATCCAGCGAGCGCGGCGTATAGGGCCGCCCGGTGTGAAAGTGGAAGGTGGCGCCCAGGGTCCACTTCCGGCCCACCTCCCAGCTGATCACGCCGTTGACCACATGGGTCTGGTCAAAGAGGAAGGGCAGGGTGCCGATGTCCTTGATGTCGCGCTCGCTGCGGCTCATGGACCAGGTCAGCCAGCCGAAGACCTTCTCTCCCAGCTTGCGGCGGAGCATCATTTCCATGCCGTAGGTGCGCCCCTGCGTCGTCAACCGGTCCAGGGCGTCGCCCTCGGACTCGTCCTCCTTTTCCGGTGGCTTGCCCGTGGCCGGGTCGTCTGGCTGCGGCGGCTCGATCTCGGCACCCATCAGCGAAAAATCGATGGGGGTATACACGTCGTTGTAGAACCCTTGAATGCGGCCTTGGAAACGCCAGGGCAGTTTGGCCTCCAGGCCGCCGGTGACCTGGTAGGTGCGATTGAGGCCGCGATCCAGGCCGACACCCAGCATGCCGGGCACCGGACCGATGACGATGGGGCCGGCCACGAGGGTGAAGCGTGGCGGACCGTGGTAGATGCCCGCCGCGGCGCGGGCGCTCAGCCAGCTGTTGATCTTGTAGCCCACGGCAAACCGTGGATCGACGCTGGTCTCGCGCTCCCCTTCAGCAATTCCCCAACGATAATGGTCCACGCGCACGCCGGGCACGATGGTCCACGCATCCGGTGACCACTCGGCCTCCATCCAGGCGCCGGCCGTGATGCCCTGCGGAGCGGCGCTGATGGCGTCCTGTCCCAGGTCGAAGTCGAAGTCCTGCCACCAGGCGCCAGCGCCGCCACGAAGCTCCAGCTTGTCCATGGGCGACCAGGAGGCGCGGCCGCGCAGGGCCAGGTAGTGATAGCCGGCGGTGAAGTCGGGCGGCCCGTCGTCCTCGGCCGCCGGCGCGTTGTCGGGTGGGCCGACCCCCGGTGGCTTGTTATCACCGGGCGCCTTGACGCCAGCCGGCTCTTCTTCTTCCTGCTCTTCAGGCGGCTCGAACCCCTCGGTGCCGGCTTCCAGGTCGAGCTGGAACCAGCCCCGTTTCAGGGTCCGTCGCCAGCGCAGGTCGCCGCGCTGAAAGCCGAGCTGAAATACGTTCGGATCGCGGTCGGGCTTGTCCTCGCCGACCTCGTTGCCGGCGCCGAAAAAGATGAATTGCACCTCGTCTCGTTTGCTCGGCTGCCAGAAAGTCTTGAGCTGATAGTCCCAGTAGTTGAACACCGCGTCCGACGCCAGACCCTCGATGATCAGGCCCAGGGTGCCCAGCCGGCCGCCGGCCATGACCTGCACGTTGTCGGTGATCGGGTGGGCGTGGAACAGGCTCGTGTGGATGATGGACAGGTCGCCTGCGGTGAGCATCTGCTCGGGTTTGGCCGCCGCGCCGGCCTGGATCAGGGCGCCAGGGTAGCGCCCATGTTCGGCGCCGTAGCCGCCGGGTTGAAACGTGATGCCGGTGGTATAGCGGGGGTTCACAACCGAGTTGCCCAACATCAGGTGGTAGAGCATGGGCACGTTGACGCCATCGACCTCGTAGCGCGTATCCGCCGGCAGCACACCGCGCACAATGGGGTAGCCGACGCCCGACACCGAGGTGGTCACGCCGGGCATGAGCATGACCACACGAATCGGGTCGCCCAACGTGCCCGGCACCTCGTAGATCTCCGCGTCGGCCAGGGTCGTGCGGCCCACCGTGGCTTTGCCTTCCGAACCCCAGACGATGGTGCGATAGCGCTGATTGCGCTTGGGCTCGACGTAGTACTTCACCTTGACCGTCTGGCGGCCCTTTACCCGTTCGAGCGACTGGAAGACGTGGTGACCCGGCACACGGATGGTGACCGCGTAGCCGCCCGGCGACAGGTCCTTGCTGAAGCGCCCCTCCTTGTCGGTCAGCACCGCGCTGTCCAGGTCGAGCAGGTAGACCTCGGCGCCCTTGAGCGGTCGACCCGTGCCCCGCTGCAGCACGGCGCCCTTCAGCGTGCCCTTGGGTCGCGGATCCGCCTTGATCCAGCCCTTCGGAGCGCGCTCTGGCGGCAGGGCGACCGTGGCCTTTTCCGGCTTGCGGAAGCGGAAGGTGTAGCGGACGCGCACCTTGACCGGCTTGCCGTCGATCAACGCCGGCGAAAAGCGCATCGTCTTGGTGGCCACGATGGCGGCGATCTCCAGGCCGTGGCCGGGGGTCGAGACCACCTCGGCCTCCATCACCCGGCCGTCCACCGCCAGCATCAGCAGCAGGACCACGTTGCCCTCGATGTCGGCCTCCCAGGCCTTGGGCGGGTACTTCGGCTGCACGGGTTTGAGCAGGCGGGGCCGTTGCACGTTGGGCGCGGCCGATTGTGCCGGTGCCGCTGCAGGTGCCGGTTGCGTTGGCGACGGTTGAGCTGGGGCTGGCTGCGCAGGCGCCGGTTGCGCTGCCAGGCCGCCACACCACAGCAGCGACCCAGCCAGCCAGGCCAGGGCGCGCAGTAGTGGGGCGTGGGCGGGCATTCTTGACATCACTCGTTGTGGTAGCGGAACCAGACGGTCCACTCGATGCGGGTGGCGACCGCCCGTGCATCGGCCTTGGCCGGGTCGAAGCGCAGTTTGCGGCAGTAGGCCATGGCCGCGGCGTCGAAGTCCGCACCTCCCGAACGGATGATGACCGTCTTGACCACCCGGCCGTCAGCGTTGATGTCCAGCGCGACAATCACGATCGCCTCGCGACCGCTGGCTTTGGCGCCGCTGGGATAATGTGGCTCGAAGTCGCCATCGTTCAAGGGCATCGCGTCGGAGGTGATCTCCCAGGACTCGGCCAGGGGCACGTCGGGCACATAGGTCGGAGTGCCCTGCGGGCGCCCTTTGACGCCTCGCTCGCCGCGATCGCCAGGGCGGGCCAGGGGATTGCCTTCTCCATCGGGCGCCACCGGCACGATCACGCCCCCTGTATCCACTGTGGCCGACATGTCGATCTCGAAGAGCGGCACCGGCTTGGGTGGCTCGAAGGCGGGCTCCGCCTCCGCCTTGGGCGGCACCGGCTTCAGCTCTTTGGCCTTGGCGTGGTGGCGACGTGCCTTCTTCACCTTGCGCACCTGCACCTCATCCGGGACCACCTGCGGCTCCGGCGGAGGTGGCGGCGGCGGCGGTGGTGGTGGTGGCGGCGGTGGTGGCGGCGGTGGCGGTGGCAGTCGGATGTTGTCCGGGTCGAAGTGGACCAGCCGCACCTGGGTCAACGGTTCTTCCGGATCGCTGTAGTGCAAGAGCAGGAAGCCGATGACCGCCAGCGTGGCGTGCAGCGCCAACGAGACCGCCGCCGGCGTCGACAGACGGGACGGGCGCGGTGCTCCTTGGGCGAGTTGCGCCATTGGTTGTCCCAGGTCAGGGGGATGGTGGCATCCCCCTCGCCGGCAAAGGCGTGGCTTTGCCGGCAAACCCCCACCAACGGCCCCCTTGGCGCCCCCGACCCCGAACAAGGCCCTGGGGGCGGCCACCCCGCCGTGCCCCCCGGCCATGCTGGCCGGCACGCGGTAGCGGAAGGCGCGCGCGGCCTTGCCGCTGGCGGTGAAGATCGAGCTGGCGTTGGCCAGGGGGTGCCGGCTGACCAGCTCCAGGGCCTGGTCCAGGTCGTCCACCGCGCTCAGGCACAGCACCGGCCCGAAGATCTCCTTCCGGCCGATGGCCATCTCGGCGGTGACGCCGTCGAAGAGGGTGGGCCCCACGAAGTGACCCCGCTCGGGGAGCTCGCCGGCGCGGCCGTCGACCACCAGCTCGGCGCCCTCCTGCACCCCCTTCTCGATGTACTCGAGCACCTTCTCCTTGTGCCGGGCCGAGATCAGCGGGCCCATGGTGACCTCGGGCTGCGTTCCGTCGCCCATCCGGATGGAC
>CAYTLW010000007.1:0-118359 GCA_964438735.1 uncultured Enterobacteriaceae bacterium
ATAGCTTCGCCGCCTCTGGCGGCGGGCGTCCGGCGTTCGCCGACCGCCGATGAGTTGCCCGTTTCATTCGGCGCCCTCGGCGGAGCCGGTGGGCAACTCATCCGTCGACGAACGTCAGCACCTCGGGCCGCTGCCGGCTGATCGCCTTGACGTAGCGCCGGCTGCGCTGGCGCAGGATCGTGGCGATGGACTCTTCGTCCTGCACACGCGCCATGGACCTCAACGCGCGCTCCAGCGTCGCCTGCAAATCGGCCACGCCGTCGCCCTCGCCGAATACCACGCCCTGGGCCTGCACGGCCACCTGCCACGAACCGCCCCGTCTCGTGGCCACCACCGCCAGCACACCCTGCCAGGAGAGCGCACGCCGCTGTCGCAACCCGGCAGTCGCCTCGTCGCCGATCACCTCGCCCACCGCGTACCATGGCCGCCAGGGCATCGTCTCGGCGATGGAAAAGCCGCCCGACGACACGACCAGGCGCTGCCCGTTACGGGCCAGCAACGTCTCCGACACGCCGTGCTCCCGGGCCAGCGCGGCGTGGCGCAACATGAACTCGACGGTGCCATGTAGCGGCAGGAAGAAGCGCGGTCGCAGCCAGCTCAGCATGGTCCGCAGCTCCTCTTCGGCGGCATGTCCCGAACCGTGAATCGCCGGATTCAAACCGCCGTGGATCACTCGGGCGCCGGCCCGCAGGAAGTCGTCGGAGAGCTGGCGAACCTCGACTTCGTTGCCTGGGATGGCGCGCGCGCTGAGCACCAACGTATCGTCCGGCCGGATTTGGATCGTGGGGTGCTCGCCGAGCGCGATTCGGCGCAGCGCACCGCGTCGCTCGCCTTGAGAGCCGGTGCACAGGATCACCAACCGCTCGTCGTCGACCCGTGCGCTGGGCAGGTGGTCGGCATCGCGGACCTGGCCCACATTCAGGTCGGCATGTTTGCGCGCAACCTCCAGATAGCGCTGCATCGAGCGCCCGGCGGTCGCCACCTTGCGACCGGCGGCGCGTGCAGCCCTGAGGACCGCTGCACCGCGTGCGACGTTGGACGAGAACATGCCCACAAGTACGCGACCGGGAGCCGCCTTGATGACGTCGCCGATGGCCCGCGCTACCTCCGCCTCCGACCGCGTATGCCCGGATACCGTGGCATTGGTCGAGTCGGACATCATCAGCAGCACACCATCATCACCCAGAGCACGCAGGCCAGACTCGTCGCTGGGCGTGCCGTGGGCCGGATTGGGATCGAGACGGAAGTCGCCGGTGTGCACCACGCGACCGGCCGGCGTGTCGATGGCCAGGGCGAATGCGTCCGGGATCGAGTGGGTCACCTGGAAGAACTGCACTGCCAGCGCCCCGATGACCACCCGTTGGCGAGCCTCGATGCGGTGCAGTCCGCCGGCCGCCTCGACTTTCGCGTAGGACAACTTGTCTGCCAGCAGGCCCAGGGTGAACCGACTGCCGTAGACGGGCGCGTCCACGTGGCGCAACAGCCAGGGCAGGGCGCCGATGTGGTCTTCGTGGCCGTGGGTCAACACGATGGCACGCAAACGACCGCGGTGGGCCAGGAGGAGGTCGAAGTCAGGCAGCACGGAGGCCACACCCGGCTCTCGCTTGCCGGGCACCATGGCGCCGCAGTCGACCAGGATCATGTCTTCGCCGACGCCGATCAGCATGCAGTTCATGCCGATGGCGCCGAGCCCGCCCACGGGCAGGATCGTGACCTCAGGCGTCGACAGGGCGTCGCCGGACATCGCCATGGCCTCCGCAGACGTCCGCGACGTCCTACTTGAAACGCACGAAGCGCTCGTTGGGGCGCAGCATGCCGAGCTCTTCGCGGATCACCGAAATGCGGACCTCGCGGCGGCGATCGAATGCGTCGAGTTCAGATTGCAGCCGAACGGTGTGCGCCTGCTCCTCGGTCAGCTGCTGGCGCAAGCGCGACAGCTCCGTCGTCCGATCCTCGCAGGGTCCGTCGATCGTGTAGGCCCGCGCCAGGCCCCACACAGAGACCACTGCATAGAGGATGAGGAACGCGGCGACGAACGAGCGTCTTGCGACGCTGCCATCCAGCCGCCAGTCGATCTGCAGGCCCAGTCGGCTGGGATCCAGACGGGGCAGGCGCATGGACCCGACCCGCGCCAGCCAGCGGCCGAAGCGGGCCACGAAGGTCTGGTCGCGTTCCATGGTGGAAGCAGCACTCGGCTTCGGCGGCAATTCCAGCGGTGCCGTCGGGCGAAGATCCCCGTCATCTGGTGACGTGTTGTCCATGCCCGGCGGCGCTCCTTCGGCAGACTGCTCCCCCATCCTGGCAGGCTTGCATGGGCCGGCCGCGGGTCAAGTTTTCGCAGTCCCGAAAGCCAGGTGGGACAGGTTGCAAAGACCGCTATTCAGCGAGATGCGCCGCGCGTCTCGCGGGCGATCCGGATCTCGAACGTGGCACCACCGCCCGGCGTATCGCGGTAATGCACACCGCCGCCGTGAACTTCGGCGAACTGCTTGACCATCGCCAGACCCAGGCCGGTGCCGTCCTTCTTGCCAGCGGTCGCGAAAGCTTCGAAGAGTCGATGTTGGAACTCGACTGGAACGCCGGGGCCCGTATCGGAGAAGGTCAGCACGAGATCATCGCCTTCCTCGTCGAGTACGAAGCAGAATCGTCGTGGATGGTCTTCGGGCTGCTCCAACAGGGCATCGCGGGCGTTTCGGGCCAGGTTCTGCACCACGCGAAGCAGCTTCATGCGGTCGAAACGCGCCACGCCTCGGTAGTTGGCCCGCACTTCCCAGTCCAGCCCCGTGTCGCGATACATCTGGCCGATGAGCTCGCGCGTCTCCTCGGCGAAGTCGTTGACCAGCACCCGCTGGACGAAGACATCGCTGGCGCCGCGGGCAAATGCCAGGACGTCGCGGGACATCTGCGAGACCCGGCGGATCTGTCGCAGCACCGTGGTCGCCAGCTTGGTGCGCTCCTCCGGATCGTCGCAATCGGCCATCATCTGGGCATAGCCCGAAGCGATGGTCATCGGCGTCTTGAAGTCGTGCAGGATGCCGGCGATGGCGCTGCCGATGGAGTTGAGGCGTTCCTCGCGCTCGTCGCGTTCGCGGGCGATTCGTTGCGCGACCAGTCGGGACGCGTGGGCGCCGAGCAAGCTGATCAATTTGGCGTCGCCAGCGTCGAATTGCCGACGGGGTACCGGCTGGCCGAACAGGCACAGGGCGCCGAGGATGCGATCGTCGGCCCGCAGCGGGATGCATAGACCCGAATTGGGCTGCAGCGGCAGGGACTCCTCGTCCGCCAGTCGCAGACGCAGCAGGTCGTCCAGCCCCGCCACGTCGATCTCCTTGCGGCTCTGGATCGCCTTGCCGGCAAAACCGATGGGACGCTCGGCGCGGATCGGTTCGATCCCGGCGCCCATGTCGCCCAACCGGTGGATCACCATGGAGCCGTCATTGCCGACCAGGGCAAGCTCCAGCGCGGCGCAGGGCAGGATGTCGCCAATCCGCTGCAGCAGCGTCTCGATGGCTTCGTCGAGGTCAGCTGCCTCGCTCATCTCTCGTTCGATGGTGTGCAGCAGGTCGATCTCGCGGACCCGCTCCTGCAAGGCACGTTGGGCGTCCAGGAGCTCCAGGTTGCGCGTCAGCAGCGCGTTGTACAGGCGCGCATTGACGATGGAGATCGCCGCCATCGCCATGATGGTGCGCAACATCATGGCGTCGTCGACAGTGAAGTAGCCGGTGCGTTTGTTGAGCACCTGGGCCACGCCCATGATGTCGCCGGCCCGGTTGCGGATCGGCAAGCAGAGCAATGACCTGGTCCGGTAGTTGTTCTGCTGATCCCATGCCGGGTCAAAGCGCGGGTCCTGGTAGGCATCCTTGACGTTGACCTGGCGGCCCGTCTCCGCCACCCAGCCAGCGATACCCTCGCCCACCTTCATGCGGATCTCGTGGATCTCATCGCCCAGGGCGACCTTCGACCAGAGATAGGTGGCGTCATCAGAGAGCAGGAAGAGGGTCGAGCGCTCGGCATCGAGCAGGTCTGTCAGGCCGTGCATGATCAATTCGAGCAGCTCTTCGAGCGTCAACTGAGCCGACAGGTGGCTGGCGATGCGCAACACGTGGCCGAGCCGCGGGTCGCGGTCGTGACTTCGCTCGAGGAACTCCCCGGTTGAGGAGAGGGTCAACGGCCTGCTTTTTCGACGACCTGCCATGCACGCATCCATCGATGGTCTGGCGCAACGATAGTCGAACTCGGCCGGCTTGGAAACGCGAACACCCGGTGGCCGATCGAGGCCCCAGACAGGACCGACCCACAGCCTCGATCGCTTGAGTCGGGACCGCGCTCATGGCACCTTGGGCCGGCGGCGCCGATGCGGGCCGCGAAGCCGTTGGAGGAACGTCTGAAGCAGAAGGGCCCGAAGCAGCAAAGCCCGACACGTGGCGGTCAGCGCGGCGGGGAGCAACGCTCGCGCGCACCGGCCAGGGGCGTCGATCGCGAGCTGGTGGGTCGGAGCTACGAGACGGGCACCGCCTTGCGTTCACCCCGCGCCGGCGAGCGAGACGCCGATCCTTCGACGGCCCCGGTCGAGAGCACGCTGACCACGGCCGCCCGTTCGCTGCACGTGCGTCACGGCGAGCAGATCTCTGAGGGTGCGGCCCGTCACGGAGTGCCTGAAGAGGCCGCCGCAGCGGTGGTATTGGCAGAGACGGCCAACCTGCCGGGACTGCACGACGAGCAGATGCCCATTCGTTTCGAGCCCTATGCATTCTACCAGCGCACGGGGACCTGGCTGGTCGCCACGCACAAGGATCAGGAAGCGGAGTACCGGGTCTTTCGCGAGGCCGCAGCGCTGGAGCCGGAGGCGGCCCACGAGTCGCTGCGCATGGGCGTGGCCCAGCTCTCGGGCGCCGAGGCGGGCGCGGCTGGTTTCGAGTCGGCACAGGCCATGTTCGCCGGATTGGACGGCTCTCAGGCGGCCCAGATCGACGGCATGTTCAACCTGATTGGCCAGGATCTGGGCCTGCGAGAGGCCATGGGTCAGGCCGACTGGCAGCGGGTCGCGGAGTTGCGAGCCGGTCCGGGCTATGGCGCCCTGGGATACGACGATGCCCTGGCTGCCAACGCGGCCGCTTATGGTCGCGCCATGGGCAAACCAGGGTACGGCGGCGGCGACGATGACGACGACAAGGACAAGCCCAAGCGCAAGCGTGCGCGGCGGCGGCGGACCGAGACTTGAGCCGAGCGTCGCGTTTGTCTCCACTTGCTCTCAATCATCAGACGACGCGTAGCACCTGCACGGCCAGGTAGCCCACGAAGCACACCAGCATGCCGATGCCGTCGATCCGGCGCAGGCGCTGTCGCAGCCAGACGAGCCACCACAGGCCCACGGCCGTGGCGACCATGACGGCGTAGTCGAAGCGCAAAAGCTCCGGGGCCACGGGCAGCGGTACCACCACCGAGGTCAGGCCGACGATGCACAGCACGTTGAAGATGTTGGAGCCGACCACGTTGCCGATGGCCAGGTCGGCCTCGCCCTTGGCCGAAGCCATCATGGAAGTAACGGCTTCGGGCAGCGATGTACCGGCTGCGACGACGGTGAGGCCGATCACCGCCTCCGAGACACCGATCCAGCGCGCGATGCCGACGGCCCCCTGAACCAGGCAATCGGCGCTCAGCAGGATGGCACCGATGCCCACCACGGTCAGGGCCAGGTCGAGCAGCACATTCGTCTTGCCGCGGGCTGCCGCAGCTGTGAGCGCCAGAACGCCGAAGAGGCAGGCGATCAGCAGCGCGCCCTGCAGGGTCGGATAGTGCCCTTCGCTGAGGCTGGCGGCCAGCAACAGGACGCTGGCTGCGATCATCACCAGATCTGCCGCGCCGGGCCCGGATTCGGCCTCTTCCGGCGAGGCGGCCGCGGCGTCCGCTTGTGCCTGGTCTTCGCCCTCGCCAGCTTCGCGCGCCGCCTCGATGGCAGCTCTCTGTGCCCGGCCATCGCGTCGGGCCCGCCGGATGGTCCAGCCCAGGTACGTCGCCAACAGGGTGCAGAAGAGCAACCCCGTCGGGCCGCCGATGACCCCTCCCACGGACACGATGACCAGCAGCACGCAAGCCGAGGCCATCACCGGCATGTCGAAGTGAATCAACTGCCGCTGCACCACCAGCGGCTTCAGCGTCGCCGCCAGCCCCAGCACCAGCAGGATGTTGAAGATGTTGGAGCCGACCACGTTGCCCAGCGCCAACGGCGCCGCATCTGACAGTCCGCTGGTCATGCTGACGGCGAGTTCGGGCGCCGAAGTGCCGAAGGATACGACCGTCAAGCCAATGACCAGCGAGGAGACACCGAGGCTGCGGGCGGTGGCAGAAGCGCCTCGGACCAGCGCATCCCCGCCCACGAGCAAGGCAAACAGACCGGACAGGAAGAGCGCGATATCGAGTCCGGGCATCGAGGGCGTCCGGCGGTTCAGTGGTGACCGCTGATGCCCACCATAAACCACGACAGCGACCGGCGACAGAAGACCGCTTGTGCCCTCAGACCCGTAGACGGCGCCGCGACAGGACTCAGTCGTCGCCCGACAGGACTGCCAGGAAGGCGCTCTGCGGAATCGACACCGACCCCACCTGCTTCATGCGCAGTTTGCCGCGCTTCTGCCGCTGTAGGAGCTTCCTTTTGCGGCTGATGTCACCGCCATAACACTTGGCGGTGACGTCCTTGCGCATGGCGCGCACGGTCTCGCGGGCGATGACTCTGGAGCCGAGGGCGGCCTGGATGGGCACTTCGAACTGCTGCCGGGGGATCAGCTTGACCAGCTTGCTGATGAGCAACTTGCCGCGCTCGTGCGCCTTGTCTTGGTGTACCACCAGGCTGAGCGCGTCCACCGGGTCGCCGTTGACCAGCACGTCCAGCCTGACGAGTGGCCCCGGGCGGAAGCCGATCAGGTCGTAGTCCAGGCTGCCGTAGCCGCGGGTGACCGTCTTCAGTTTGTCGAAGAAGTCGTAGATGATCTCGGCCAACGGGAGCTCATATTCCAGCACAACGCGCCGCTCGGAGAGGTAGCGAAGGTCGCGCTGAATGCCGCGCCGCTCTGTGCACAGGCGAACAACGGCACCGATGCAGCTTGCCGGCAGGTGGAGCGTGGCCGCGACCCAGGGTTCGGACGTGGCGGCGATCTTGCCTGTTGGTGGCATGTCGCCCGGGTTGGCCACGTGGACCTCGCTGCCATCCTTGCAGGTCACCTGGTAGACGACGCCCGGCGCTGTGGTCACCAGATCCAGGTCGTACTCACGCTCCAGGCGCTGCTGGATCACCTCCATGTGCAGCATTCCGAGAAAACCGCAGCGATAGCCGAAGCCGAGCGCGCCGGAGGTCTCCGGTTCGGCCGAGAAGCTGGCGTCGTTGAGAGCCAGCCGGGCCAGGGCGTCGCGCAGTGACGCGTAGTCGTCCGCGTCCACCGGGTAGATGCCGCAGTAGACCATCTGCTGGACGCGCTTGAAGCCGGGCAGGGCCGCCTCGGCGCGGCGCTTTTGATGGGTGATGGTATCGCCGATGAGTACGTCGCCGATGCGTTTGATGCCGCAGACCAGCACCCCCACCTCGCCGGCATGTAGCGCCTCAATGGTCTCTTCGGTCGGCGTGCGGACCCGCAATTCCTGCACGTCGTAGTCGC
The DNA here is from genome assembly GCA_964438735.1 of uncultured Enterobacteriaceae bacterium. Classification (GTDB taxonomy): domain Bacteria; phylum Myxococcota_A; class UBA9042; order UBA9042; family UBA9042; genus CAYTLW01. The sequence goes on from CAYTLW010000007.1 coordinate 7,650, forward strand.
CGCCGCCGGCCATGAAGCGCACCTTGTCGCCCTTGCGCAGGGAGCCCTCGAAGACCCGAATCTGCATCAGCACGCCGCGATATGGGTCGTACTGGGAGTCGAAGACCATGGCCTGTAACGGCGCTTCGGCGTCCCCGGCTGGCGGAGGCACCTGCTCCACCACGGCCTCCAGCACTTCGTCGATGCCCAGGCCTTCCTTGGCTGAGGCCATGACCGCGCCGGAGATGTCGATGCCAATGCCCTCCTCGATCTCGCGCAGAACGTCGTCCGGCCGAGCGGCGGGCAGGTCGATCTTGTTGAGCACAGGCACGAGCGCCAGGTCGCCCTCGATGGCCATGTACACGTTGGCCAGCGTCTGGGCCTCCACGCCCTGCGCGGCGTCGACGACCACCAGCGCACCCTCACAGGCAGCCAACGAACGCGACACCTCGTACCCAAAGTCCACATGGCCCGGCGTATCGATCAGGTGCAGCGTGTACTCATGGCCATCGCGCGCCTGATAGCGCAGGCGCACCGCCTGGCTCTTGATGGTGATGCCCCGCTCCCGCTCCAGGTCCATGGAGTCCAGAAACTGGGCCTGCATCTGCCGCGCCGTCACCGCGTTGGTCAACTCCAGGATCCGATCGGCCAGCGTCGACTTGCCATGGTCGATGTGGGCGATGATGGAGAAGTTGCGGATCCGCCGGTCGCTCATGCTGTCCTTATGCAGTGGGAGAGCCGGGAAGATCACACTTTTCCCGGCTTGGGGCAGAGCCCCAGCCCCCCAAAGACGAAGCGGAGGGTGCGGTTGTGGTTGGGGTGTGTCAACGAGAACGGCTACCAAAAACGCGAAAGACTGGTAGTCGGAAGAGCAGTTCACAGCAAGCCAGGGGCAGCGGAACGCTGTCCCTATGCAGTGGGAAAGTCGGGAAAATCACACTTTTCCCGACTTGGGGCCGAGCCCGGGCCCCCAAAAGAGAAGGGCCCCGCGCAACAACGCGCGAGGCCCCTCGTTCTGCTCGTGGGAGCGGTCTACAGGTGCTCGACGCCCTGCTTCTTGACCTTGGCCTTCCACACCTTCTCGGGCAGCCACGACGGGCGCTTGGTGGGGGCGGTCACGTGCTCGCGCCATCCCTTGAAGACGTGCACGCGCTTGGTTCCGCGCTCACGCAGGCGGATGTCGGTGTAACCGCGGCTCGCGGCCTTCAGGGCGGCGCCACGGGGCTGCCGGTTCGAGAAGACGATGTCGCTGTCTTTGCCGTCGACCATGAGAACGAAGTTTTTCTTGCCGTCTGCCATCTTGTTGTCTCCGATCACCCGTACGGTGATTGTGGTTGAGTTGATTTCGGCGTCGATCCTGCTTGATCCTGTTTGAGGGATCACCTGAATGCCGGCCCGGATTGCATTTCTTGATATATGCGACCCTTCCGCTCTGTTGGCAAGTCCCAGATCAACAAAAATGTGGTGGTCGTCAAAAAAAAAGTTCAACGCGCGGGCGGAGTTGTCGCGCAAGTTGACACATATTGCCATATAAGTACTTGATATTGCAGCATAAAAAGAAATGGACCGCAGTATCACGTTCTGATTCACAATCGGGGTACTGCAAGCCATTCGTGATCCGAATCCATGATCATGATGGCGCGTTTCTACGCTCAAGATGCCCCTTGAACGGTGACGGGGGCGCCGATCGCGAGTCTCTGGAGACATCCTGGCACGGTGGTATGGTGCCAGCGGGGCGGCAGCAGATGTTCAAACAGCCGCCCGAGGAGCCCAAGTTGTCCCCCACCAATCTTCCGCAGTCGATGCCGCTGACCCGAAGCCCAAAGGCCCGTTTCCGCCCACCAGTGGTGGCCGCGGTGCTCGCGGCGTTGATGTGTGTGGCCGCCCTTGGCGAGGCACACGCCGCGTCGGCCAAGGGCTGGAACGCCTTGCGTGCCGTGGTTCGCAAGGTTCGTGTCGGAGACCTGGCAGGGGTCGACGCGACGCTACGCAAGCTGCAGAAGAAGGGATCTGCCGACCATCGGGCCACGGCGTCGTTCGTGCTGGCGCGTGTGTTGGCGGCTCGCGGCCAGGGTGCTGAAGCACGCAAGGCCCTGCGGCGGGCCCGCGCCATCGCCAAAGTTCACCCGCCTTCGTGGGCCTGGGCCGAAGTCGAGGTGTTGCAGGCCGAGGGCAAAGAGTCCAAGGCGCTCGCGGCTCTCGAGAGGCTGCGCAGGAAGCAGCCGCGCTTTCGTTGGGCCAAGGCCGACATCACCTGGTCACGCCTGCTGGAGAAGGCAGCGTCCCCCAAGCGGAGCGTCGCAGGCGCGCTGAAACTCTACGGCAAGCGCAAGGCCTGGCTGCACCTGCCTCAGGATGAGCTGCTGGCCCGCGCGGCCCGCGGCCAGGCGGCCGTCGGCGACAAGAAGGGCGCCCGCAAGACCTGGAAGAAGCTGCTGATGAAACACCCCCACAGCGACCTGGTGGCCGTGGCGGAGAAGCACGTCGCCATCGCCAGCCTCAGTGACGCCGAACGTCTGGACCGGGCCGAACTCCTCTTCGCGCGTCGGGCCTATGAGCGATGTCGGGTAGAGAGCCTGTACCTGTGGAAGAAGAACTACCACCGCGAGAAGGTGGGCTACTTCCTCGGCAAGATCGGCTCGGAGCGCCTTCGCGACGACTACGTGAACGCCGAGATACACTTCCGGCCGGCCACCGCTGCGGGGGCGCCCTACGCCATGTTCGCGCTGAGCTCCTACGGAATCGTGCTGGGCAAGCTCAAGCGCACCGACGAGGGCGTCAAGGCCTTCGACACCTGGCTCAAGCGCTACGGTCGATCGGTCAAACCCAAGCGCCTGGTCGAGGCACATTACGACCGGGCGCGCGTCTTGCGCACCGGTGGCCGTCCGTTGCAGGCCGCGGCCGATATGAAGCGATTCCTGCTCAGCCATCGCAAGGGCATCGACTACGGCAAGTACTGGTGGTTCGTCGGCTTCTGGACCTACCTCGGCGGCAAGTACGAGGAGGCTATCGGCTATTTCAAGCCCCTGACCCCCTCACGCAACGCCCTGGTCGGCGGCAAGGCGAGGTACTGGACGGCCAAGGCCTGGGACAAGCTGGGCAAGCGCGACAAGGCGGTCAAGGTGATGCTCCGCCTCTATCGCAATCAGCCGCTGAACTTCTACAGCGGCATGGCCGAGGAGCACCTGCGAGCATGGGGCCACGGTAAGAAGATTCCGCGCCGACCCGACCTCAGCAAGGTGCCCTATCGAGTGCCCAACGCCTTCGCCGGGCTGCCGGATGAGCCGGCCATCGCCACCGTCCGCATCGCCGCCCACCTGGGCGAGTACGACACCTTGCGGGCCGTGCTCAAGGCCAATGAGGGCCGAATCATCAAGTCGGTGGGAGCCAAGCGAGCAGCCCGCCTGAGGAGCGACCTGAGCGACGAGTTGGAGGACTTCTACAGCGACCGCAGCCGGGCCTGGAGCCGCCACCGCAAGTCCTTGCGCAGGTATCCCACCCGCAAGACGGTGCACCACTGGCGCGGCATCTATCCGCGCGCCTATCACACCCACGTGGTCTGGGCTGCGAAGCGTTATCGCGCACCGGAGTGGATGGTCTATGCCCACATGTTGCAGGAGTCCCGCTACAAGCCGTGGATGATCTCCCACGCGCCGGCCTATGGCCTGCTCGAGCTGCTCGATCGCACGGCCAGGCTGCTGGCCCTGGAGCAGAAGGAGGAGTACCAGCTGTGGATGTTGATGCGACCGTCCCACAACATCCGCTGGGGCACCCAATACCTGGGCGCGCTGTACAAGAAGTTCGACAAGCAGTTGCCGTTCGCGATCGGCTCCTATAACGGCGGCCCGATGCTCTTCGAGTACCACCTCAATATCAGCAAGGGGCTCGACTTCGACGTGATGGTCGACGACCTCGGACCGCACGAAAGCCGCAACTACACCCGCATGGTGATTGGCCACTTCCTGCGTTACCTGGCGATCTACGAGAAGCCGGACAGGGCCGCGGAGCTGCGCAAGCAGCTGTTGTTGAAGAGCTGGCAACCGAAGTGGCTCAAAAACCCGAACTACTGATTTGTTTGGGGGGCCGGGGCTCGGCCCCCAGCCAGAAAAAGTGTCATTTTTCTGGCTTCCCCACTGCATCAGGGCAGCGGCCGCTGCCCTGGGTCTTGCACCCTACAGCTTGCAATATGCGGGGAAGTCCTTGGGCAGGCCGGCGGCGAAGGGCGCCGCGCTGGCGCCGCGGGTGTGGGCCTTGAGGAAGGTCCAGACGTGCGGCATGAGGGCCAGCGGGATCTCGTGGCCCTTGCCGTGGTCGCAGCTCGCATGCCACCAGCCATTGTCGCCGAGCGCCTTCAGCAGGCTCTTGGCCAGCGTGTGGAAGTTCTGGTTGTAGGCTTCGTCGGTTTCGCCACCCCAGGTGACCAGCATGGGCACCTTGGAAGCGTCTTTGGGCCACGCGTGCAGGTATCCGCCTGATAGCGGCGCGGAGGCCGCCAGGGCCTTGCCACGATGGGCCGTCAGGAAGGTGGTCATCATGCCGCCGCCGCTCATACCCGTGACGTAGATCCGGTCGGCGTTGATGGTGTGCTGCTCGCCGATGCATTTGAGCATGTCCGAGAAGAAGACCAATTCCCTGTTGTCCTTGTCGAAGACCTTCTCACCGTAGCGCCAGTCCAGCACGGGCTTGCTGCCATCGACCATTGCGCTGGTCTCCGGCGCGACCAGGATGAAGGGGTCAGCCGTCTCGCCGCCGTGGATCTTGTCCCAGGTCGTCGACTTGAGGATGCCCGCCGCGTTGCCGGTATTGCCGTGGTAGAGGAAGACGACAGGCAGCTTGGCGGTCGAGCCGGTGGCCGTCGCGGCGGCGGGCAGGACGATGACGAATTGCCGCTCGAAGGTGGCGCTGGTCATCTTGTTCACGCCGGCCTTCAGCGTCGGGCAAGTGGCGATGGGGTCGTAGACCACTGCCTGGGTCTTGCAACTCACGGCGTAGGGATCGCCTTCGCTGCCGAAAGGCACGGCCTTGAAGGTGGAGCCGGCCAGGTCCGCCTTGAAGTCCGGGATGTCGCCCTGCAGACCGCCACAGAAGGTGTTGTTGGCCGAGTCGATGGTGCCCTCGAGCGTCAGGCTTGCCCCAACCGGGCTGCCGGTGGGCGAGGCCTTCGCCGGCACGATGACCTTGCCCAGATCGGCGGTGAAGGTGCCGTCGGCCTTCACCTCGACGTTGCTGACCGAAGCGATCGGGGCATCGCTGATCCAGTCGCCGCTGGTGCCGAGGGCGTACATGTCCAGGGTGGACAGCTTGCCGCCCTTGTCCGCCTCTCCTTCGGCCGTGAGCGAGATCTTCATGCGCAGCTGTGCACCAGCGAGGCTGAGCTTGATGCCGACGAAGTAATCGCCGTCGGTGAGCAGGGTATTGACCGTGCCCGCGGGCTCGTCGTCCTCCGCGGCGCAGCCCGCGGGTGCGGCGAAGAGCGCCACGACAAGCAGGCTGCTCAGCGCGCCACCGTGCGGCCAACGGCTCTTGATCTTCGCCCGACGGGCGGATTTGACATCTCGCATGCGCATTCCTCATCACTCGGGAGGCGCGAAAGCTACGGCAAGCCGGCCAACGCAGCAAGCAGGGAGGCGATTGTAGTCGACATCCTGGCTACGTATCTGCATACTCCCGCGCCTCGACAGCCGGTCGGTTTGACGCCGACCCGCCAGTGCAGCCCGAACTGAACTTTGCCCGGGCCCCAACGAGGAGATCAGATGTCCGTTGCCGCCGCACGAATTAGCCCTGAGAACAAGAACTTCAAGGTCGCCGACCTGTCCCTTGCCGAGTTTGGACGCAAGGAGATCGAGATGGCCGAGAAGGAGATGCCCGGCCTGATGGCGCTGCGTGAAAAACACGGCGCCGACCAGACGCTGAAGGGCGCCCGCATCGCAGGTTGCCTGCACATGACCGTGCAGACCGCCGTGCTCATCGAGACCCTGACCGCCCTGGGTGCCGAGGTCACCTGGACCTCCTGCAACATCTACTCGACCCAGGATCACGCCGCCGCGGCCATCGCGGTCACCGGCGTGCCCGTCTTCGCCTGGAAGGGCGAGACCGAGGAGGAGTACGAGTGGTGCATCGAGCAGCAGCTCTTCGCCTTCCCCGGCGGCAAGGCGCCCAACCTCATCCTGGATGATGGCGGCGACCTGACCTGGCACGTGCACGACAAGCACCCGGAGCTACTGGCCGACATCAAGGGCCTCTCCGAAGAGACCACCACAGGCGTGCATCGGCTCTACCAGGCCTTCGAGCAGGGCCGCTTGAAGGTGCCGGCCATCAACGTCAACGACTCGGTCACCAAGAGCAAGTTCGACAACCTCTACGGCTGCCGCGAGTCCTTGGCCGACGGCCTCAAGCGAGCCACCGACGTGATGATCGCCGGCAAGGTGGTCGTGGTCGCCGGCTACGGCGATGTCGGCAAGGGCTGCGCCCAGTCCATGCGCGGCTTCGGCGCCCGCGTGCTGATCACCGAGATCGACCCCATCTGCGCCCTGCAGGCGGCCATGGAAGGTTTCGAGGTGGTCACCCTGGAGCAGGCCGCACCCGTCGGCGATGTCTTCGTGACGGCCACCGGCTGCATGAATGTGGTCAGCGGCCCCCACATGTCGGCCATGAAGGACCAGGCCATTCTCTGCAACATCGGCCACTTCGACACCGAGATCGACATCGCCTGGCTGGAGAACAGCCCGGACGTGACCGAAGAGAGCATCAAGCCGCAGGTCGATCGTTTCCACTTCGCCGATGGCCGTACCCTGGTGGTGCTGGCCCGCGGTCGACTGGTCAACCTGGGTTGTGCCACAGGTCACCCCAGCTTCGTGATGAGCAACTCCTTCTCGAACCAGACGCTGGCGCAGATCGCCTTGTGGACCGAGGAGTTCGAGCTGGGCGTGCACGTGCTGCCCAAGCACCTCGACGAGGAGGTGGCGCGCCTGCACCTGGCCAAGCTGGGCGTCAACTTGACGCGCCTCACGCAGGAGCAGGCCGACTACCTGGGGATTCCGGTCGACGGACCCTACAAGCCGGACTACTACAGGTACTAGAACAAGAAGGTTCGGCGAGCGCACACGGGCCTGAATTCGGGCTGTCCGCCAGGGCAGGGGTGCTCGCCGACCAGGGAGCGCACCGATGTCCGATACGTGGCTGGAGTCCGGCCTGTCGCCCATGGCGGCCAAGCTGCAACCCTCGTCGATTCTGGCCATCGCCGCTCAGGTGCGGGCGATGGTCGCCTCGGGTCGGGAGATCTGCAACCTGACCATCGGCGACTTCAAGCCGGCCGAGTACCCGATCCCGGAGCGCCTCGCGGAGGCGTGCGTGCAGGCCACCCGCGCCGGCTATACCAACTACCCGCCGCCCAACGGCATCGCAGAGCTGCGCCAGGCCGTGGTGGATCTGTACCGCGCCCGTATGGGTGTCGAGGTGGACCCCTCCCTGGTGACGGTCGCCAGCGGTGCGCGTCCGTTGCTCTATGCGACCTATCGCGCCCTGGTGGAGCCCGGCGACACGGTGGTCTACGCAGTCCCGTCCTGGAATAACGACCACTACACAAAGATGCTCGGCGGCCGGGCGGCAGAGGTCGAGGTGGACGCCGGCGACCACTTCTTCCCGCGGCCCGATCAGATCCGGCCGCACCTGTCGCAGGCACGCCTGGTGGCGTTGAACTCGCCGCTGAACCCGTCCGGCACCTGCATCCTGCGCGAGAAGCTGACCGAGATCTGCACCGACATCGTCGCCGAGAACGAGCGCCGCAAGGAGACCGGCGACAAGCCCCTGTTCCTGCTCTACGACCAGATCTATTGGATGCTGACGCTGGGCGACATCGGCCACGCCGACCCGGTCTCGTGCGTGCCGGAGATGACGAACTACACGGTCAGCGTCGACGGCATCTCCAAAGCCTTTGCCGCGACCGGTATGCGCGTGGGCTGGGGCGTGGCGCCGGAGCCGGTCTCCCAGGCCATCAACCGGATCCTCGGCCACGTGGGCGCCTGGGCGCCGCATCCCACGCAGCGGGCCACGGTCGAGTTGCTGCGCGACGCGGCGGCCCTCGATGGCTATTTGAGCTGGATCCGCAAAGAGGCCAAGAGCCGCCTGAAGCTGCTCTACGACCGCCTGAGTGCGCTGGGCGAACGACTGCCCATTCGGGCGATGGCGCCAGAAGGCGCGATCTACCTGAGCGTTGAGTTTGCCCTACGGGGCTGGAAGTGGCGCGACTGGCCGCTGGACAGCGCGGACGAGGTGCGCAACTTCCTGCTCGAGTCCAGCGGCATGGCCGTGGTGCCCTTCGACGCCTTTGGCGCCCACCACGCCACCGACTGGTATCGGCTCAGCGTCGGCGCGGTGAGCTGCGATGAACTGGACGCGGTGATGACCCGTCTGGAGAACGCTTGCGCCGAGCTCGAAGGCCCTGGCCGCGCACCGTCCGTCTCCCCGGCACTCTAGCCGGGCCGGCCGATGAGCTGTGCGGAGCCAGACCCCGAACATCCGCTCCAGGAGGACAGCACGTGGCTGTTCACCTGTCGGCATGAACACGAACCCAGACTGGTAGAGGAGCTGACGCGACTGGGCTGCGAACCGGCTGCGCTGCGCACTCTGCTGCCCGGATTGGTGCAGGCGGACGGGCTCGGGGAGGCAACGCCGGATGGGCTGGCCCGGATGGATCCCGTCTGGGCGCTGCAGGTTCTGCCCGCCGCGTTGGCCATCTCCGGGGCCTCGATTCGCAAGCTGGCTCGCGCTGCGGTGGATGGGCTCGCTGCCGGACTCGATGAATTCGACGGCGCGTGGCGGCTGCACGGCCTGGTCCCGGGCATGTTCAAGGGCCAGCCCAAGCCGGCCATGGGCCGCCGACTGACCCTGCTGATCGAGGCCGTGCAAGACGAGTTGAAGCGTCGACGCCGGCGGGCGTGGCGGCGGTTGGCTGCCGACGAGCGCGAGCCTCAGGCGCTGGCGCAGTTGTTGTTGCTGGGACCGGAGCAGGCCTGGGTCTGCCTGTCGCCCTGTTTGGACCTGCCGGTCGGCGGCCACTGGCCCAGCTTGCTGCCCGCAGGCCTGGCCGCGGTAGCCAACGATCCTGCGGCGCCTTCGAGTGCATTCCGCAAGCTGGACGAGGCCCTGGCCTGCATGGGCAGGTGGCCGCGAGATGGCGACAGCGCGGTGGACCTGGGTGCAGCGCCTGGCGGATGGTCGCACGTGATGCTGCGACATGGCGCACGGGTACAAGCCGTCGATCGCTCGCCGCTGGCTGAACCGCTGATGCGTCACCCCCGTCTGCACTGGCAGCGCGGTGATGCGTTCCGATTCCGCCCCTCGGCGCCTGTCGACTGGCTGGTGGCAGACGTGGCAGCCTACCCCGAGCGCGTCGCCGAGCTGCTGGCCGACTGGTGCGGCGAACGCCTGGCGCGCACGATGGTGGTCCAGATGAAGTTCAAGGGTGAGACCGACTGGCAGGCCCTGGATGCAGCCCTGGCCACAGCCCGCCGACATGGCTACAGCGCTCGCGCCCGCCACTTCTTCAACGACAAGAATGAGGTCACCCTGATGATCGCCGAACCCAGGGCAGACGTTGCAGCCGCCCGAGGCGAGGCCGAGGAGCAAACATGACCGTACCTGCCATCCGACTCGCCGTGGTCGCGCCCAACGGACGCATGGGCGCCGCGGTCTGCGAACTGGCCGCTGACGAACCCTCTCTGGACCTGGTCGCCCGCATCGTCCCGCCCGGTGAATCGGGCGGCGTATTGCTGCACATGGTCGACCCGGCGACCGTCGATGTGATGGTCGACTTCTCCCATCGTGAGGCGGTTGGAGATCATGCAGCCTGGTGTGCTCAGGGTGGGGTGGCCTGGGTGCTGGGTACGACCGGGCTGACGGCCGATGACGACATCGCCGTGGCCATCGCAGCGAAACGCACCGTGATCTTCCAGGCCAGCAACTTCTCCATCGGCGTCGCGCTGCTGGCCGACCTCTCTGCACGCGCCGCGCGGGTGCTCGGCACGGACGCGGATGTGGAGATCGTCGAGTCCCATCATCATCACAAGCGGGACGCGCCATCCGGCACGGCGTTGACCCTGGGCAAGGCGGTCGCCGGTGGCCGCGGGCAGGTACTGGAGGAGGTCGTTGCGCACGGCCGACAGGGCCTCATCGGAGAGCGGCCGCGCGGCGAAATCGGCATGCACGCCATGCGCCTGGCCGACATCGTCGGTCGTCATTCGGTGCACTTCGGCTGGTCCATGGAAGGGCTCGTGCTGACTCATGAGGCGCGCGACCGACGGGTATTCGCCGCCGGTGCCCTGCGCGCCGCCACCTTTGCCAGCGCGCGGCGTCGTGCCGGCGAAGTGGGTAACGTGGGCATGGCCGACCTGGTCGGCGACTGAGACCGCCGCCGGGCGGGACACGACGGCGGATAAACCCCGTGATCAGTGCCTGCTCGCCTCCCTTGCCACCCCTGCGCCCATGCGGCACCCTCGGGCCCCGAATACCGGCTGGCAGCCGGTGCCTCCCACCCCCGCAATCGAGCGCCCATGCCCTCGTCCTGGCCCGCAGCCATCGTCTTCCTCGCGCTCTGCGCCGTGGTGGCGGTGTCCATGCTGTTCATCGGCCTCTTGCTGCAGGTGCGCGCGCGCTCGGTGCCGCCGACCAAACACGACACCTATGAGTGCGGTGAAGAGCCGGACGGACGGGCGTGGATTCGATTCCATCCCCGCTACTACATCGTCGCCCTGATCTTCGTGCTCTTCGACGCCGAGGCAGCCTTCCTGTTGCCCTGGGCGCTGAACATCCGCGACATCGGCCCGCTGGCCCTGGTGGAGATGTTCATCTTCCTGGCGATCCTGCTGCTGGGCTGGCTCTACGCCCTGCGCAAGGGGGCACTCAAGTGGCAGTGAAGGGCGACCGGCCGAACTTCGAGGCGTCCCTGCTGCAGCGGGTGCTGTCGGTGCCCGGGCTCGACGTCGCCGTTGGCACCCTGGACAAGCTCCTGGACTGGGGCAGCAGCAACAGCCTGTGGATCTTTCCCATGGCCACCTCCTGCTGTGGCATCGAGTTCATGGCCGCCGCCGCCTCGCGGGTCGATCTGGATCGCATGGGCACGATCGTGCGCGCCAGCCCCCGGCATGGCGACGTCATGGTGGTCGCGGGCACCATCACGGTGAAGATGGCCCCCCGCGTGCGCAAGCTCTGGGACCAGATGCCGGAGCCGAAGTGGTGCATCGCCATGGGCTCATGCGCCATCAGCGGCGACTTCTATCGCGACATCTACTCGGTGGTGCCCGGTATCGATACCTTCGTGCCCGTCGATGTCTATGTACCCGGCTGCCCGCCCAATCCCACCGAGTTGATGGCCGGGCTACGAAGGCTGCAGGACAAGATCAACGCGCAGCGCGACGGCACCTGGGTAGAGCCGGAGGTCCGTCCGCCCGAAGGCCCGGGCATCCGCCCCAACATCGGAAGATTGGATGACCCATTCCGGGATCCAGCGTTGACCGACGCGCAGCTACAAGCGTCGCGAAACCTGGGCCTGAACGGCAACGAACATCGCAGCGCGGACGCCGCCCAAGGTCGCCTGGTCGACCGGGACAAGCTGCGCATCGGCACCCACGTGGCGGTGGCCGCGCGACCCGCTCCGGCAGCCACACCGTCCCCCGAACGCGAACCCGCACCCGCACCCGCACCCGATTCGGAGGTCCCATGACCGCCGAACTCCGCGCCGTCATCGCCGAGTTGCTGGACCTCGACGCCGACGCGGTCACCGACTTCGGTCTGCTCGTGCCCGCCGACAGTCACCTGGCGCTGGCAGAGACGCTCCAGACGCATGGCTACACCGCCTACGTCACCGTCGTGGCGACCCACTTCCCGCAGGCCAAGGCGACCAAGAAGAACCCCGAACCCGATCCCGCTTGCATCGAGGTGGCGACAGTGCTCCGCCGTCCTGCAAAGGGCACCTCGCTGACATTCAGCTGGCGCGTCCGCGTGCCCGAGGACGGCGCGGTCGACTCCCTGGTCGCCCTCTTCGCCGGCGCCGACTGGCAGGAACGCGAACAATTCGACCTGGTCGGCGTGGGATTCGACGGCCACCCCGACCTGCGCCGCTTGATGATGCCGGACGACTGGCCCGGCCACCCCCTGCGACGCGATTACGCCATCGAAACGGCGCATCACCCCTGGCGTTGAGCCATCAACGGAGCCCTCACACCCATGTCCAGCCTCGCCCAGACCACTCCAGCGCCGGTTCGAATCGATCCGCATCTGGATCTGAGCGATTACGAGGCGGACGCCGACCTGATGGTGCTCAACCTGGGGCCCCAGCATCCCAGCACCCACGGCGTGTTTCGGGTCAAGCTGGTCCTCGACGGCGAGATCATCATCAAGGCTGTGGGCTACCCCGGCTACCTGCATCGCGGCGTCGAGAAGCTCTGCGAGAAGCTGAACTACTCCAACCTGACGCCCATCTTCGACAAGAACGACTACCTCGCGCCGCTGATCAACGAGCAAGCCGTGAACATGGCCATCGAGCAGCTGGCCGGCATCGAGGTGCCGCGTCGCGGACGGTGGCTGCGTACGCTGCTGGCCGAGCTGCAACGTATCGCTTCGCATCTGGTGGCCCTGGGTACCTTCACCCTGGATGTGGGCGGCGCCATCGGCGGCGGTTCGACGTTGTTCTTGTGGTGCTTCCGCGACAGGGAGTTGTTGCTGGATCTTTTCGAGCAGCTGACCGGCTGCCGCTTCCACTACAACACCACCTGTGTCGGCGGCCAGCGACATGATGTGCCAGCCGGTTGGGATGCCGGCGTGCTGGCGGCCCTGGAACAGATCGAGCGGGGGCTGCTGGAGCTCGACAGCTTCATGGTCGACAACCCCATCTTCATCGACCGCACCCGCGGCGTCGGCGTGCTCGACCACGACCTGGCGCTGCAATTGGGTGTGCACGGACCCATCGGTCGGGCCTCTGGGGTGGACTTGGACCTGCGCCGCGACGCGCCCTACCACTGCTACGACGAGCTCGAGGTGCCGGTGCCGGTGCGCACCGCGGGGGACGTCGAAGCCCGCTTCCAGGTCCGCCTGGCCGAGACACGCGCGAGCATCGGCCTGGTGCGCCAGCTGGTGCAGGGCATTCCCGAGGGTCCGATCAACGCCGGCAAGCCCAATACCGGCCCGACGACCATCAAGATCAAGGGCGGCAGCTGCTACGTCGGCGTCGAAAGCCCACGCGGTGAGCTGGGTACCTACCTGGTCGCCAGCCCCAAGGGGCCCAACCCCTGGCGCCTGAAGATCCGCCCGCCGAGCCTGCACGCCGTCGCCGCCATCCCGTGGCTGCTGCCTGGGCATAACCTGAGCGATGCCGTCGCCATTCTGGGCTCCTTGGATCCGGTCATGGGCGAGGTGGACCGATGAGCGCCTGGCTGGCCGAGAACGCCTGGGCGCGGGGTGGTCTGATCGGGCTGGCACTGGTCACGGTGGTCATGGCGGTCAGCGCGTGGTCGATCTGGTTCGAGCGCAAGTTCGCTGGCCGAATGCAGAACCGCCTCGGCCCGGTCTTCGTCGGCCCCTTCGGCCTGCTCCAGCCGCTGGCCGACGCCATCAAAATGCTGCGCAAGGAGATGCTGGTCCCGCGGGGCGCCGATCGCTTCCTGTTCATCATCGCCCCGCCGCTGACGCTCTTCCTGGCCGTGGCAACGCTGGCGGTGGTGCCCCTGTCCGAAGACATCCTGGTGGCTGAGCTCGACATCGGCGTGCTGTGGGTGATGGCCTTTTCGGGCTTGCTGCTGCTGCCGACTTGGATCGCCGGCTGGGCCAGCAACAACAAGTACGCTCTCTTCGGCGCGATGCGCGCGGCCGCCCAGGGCATCTCCTACGAGGTGCCCATGCTGCTCTGCGCCCTCGTGCCCGTCATCATGGCCGAGTCGCTATCGCTGTCAGACATCGTGGCCTACCAGGCCGAACATGGCTGGCTGCTGTGGTGGCCGCCCGGTCCCGGGCTGGTGGCCTTCGTCATCTTCTTTCTGGCCAGCCTGGCCGAGGCCAATCGCATCCCCTTTGACATTCCGGAAGCCGAGTCCGAGCTCATCGCCGGCGTCTCGGTCGAGTACTCGGCCATGATGTACGGCCTCTTCCCCATGACCGAGTACGTGCACACGCTCATCGCCAGCGCTGTGGCGTCGGCGCTCTTCCTGGGCGGCTGGGACGGACCCTTTGCGCCCGGCCTGCACTGGATGGTGCTCAAGACCCTGGCCCTGTTCGGCTTCATCTTCTGGCTGCGCTGGTCCCTGGTGCGCTTCCGCGCCGACCAGCTGATGCGCATCTGCTGGGTCTGGCTGGTGCCCATCTCCCTGCTGTGCGTCTGCGCGGCGGCGGCATTTGTCGGTTTCGGCTTCGATCCGCTGGCTGTGGATGCGTCGAGCGTTGGAGCGGCGCCGTGAGGTATTTCACCTACACCCTGCGCTCCCTGGGCGTGACCCTGAAGAACCTCTTCAAGCCGCCGACCACCGAGTCTTTCGGCCGCCCCGAGCCGGATCGCGGCGAGCGCTTCCGAACCAGCTTCGCGCTGCTCTACGAAGACAAGGTCGCCGACGAGGCCGGCGAGATCGTGCCCGGACGTGGCGACGAATGCTGCATCGCATGCCGCAAATGCGAGATGATCTGCCCCTCGGACATCATCACGGTCAGCGCTGGCGACAAGGCCGTCTCGGCCATCACCGGCAAGAAACGTGGCTACCTCTCCGACTTCACGCTCGACCTGAGCGCCTGCATCTTCTGCGAGCTCTGCGTGCAGGTCTGCCCGGTGGACGCCATCGTCATGTGCCGCGAGCACGAGCAGCCCGTCTTCTCCCGCGAGGACCTGCTGCTGACCCACGCCCGCCTCTATGACAACGGCCTGAACAAACCACTGAGTTGGGGCACCGGCACCAAGCTGGTGGACATGCAGGACGTCAACCGCCTCAGCCCGGCCCAGGAAGCGGCCAAAGCCGAGGCCCAAGCAGCCGCTGAGGCCGCAGCAAGCGCCAAAGCGGCCGCCGAGGCCGCAGTAAACGCCGAAGCGACCGCCAGCGCCGAAGCGATCGCCAACGCCGACGAGGAGGTGCCGTCGTGATGCTGCACCTGGTATTCGGCATCATCGCCGCGGCCACCCTGGGCTGCGGACTGATGGCCGTCACCTCGCGTCGCCTGGTGCACTCGGTGCTCTGGCTGGCCATGGTGCTCGTCGCGACCGCGGCCCTGTACGTGCTGCTGGACGCCACCTTCATCGCCGCCATTCAGGTGATCCTGTACGCCGGCGGCGTCATCACTCTGATGCTCTTCGGCGTCATGTTGACCGAACAGGGAGCAGAACCGGGCGTGCCCAATCCGAGCCATCGGGGAATCGCCGGCGGCACCTTCGCCGTCGTGGTCTTCGGCATTCTGGCGACGGCCATCCACCGCGCTGATCCCGGTCAATTGACCCTGGGTCGTGGCGCCAGCACCCGAGAGATCGGCCGCGCCCTGCTGCTCGACCACCTGCTGGCGTTCGAAGCGCTCAGCCTGCTGCTGCTGGCGGCCATGATCGGCGCCATCGTGCTCGCACGCAGGAGGGATCCATGATCCCGCTGGGCTACTGCCTGCTGCTTGGCGCCGCGCTCTTCGCCACCGGCTTGTTCGGTGTCATGACGCGTCGCAACGCCATCGGCGTGCTCATCGCCATCGAACTGATGGCCAACGCCGTCAACATCAACCTCATCGCCTTCGGGCGCTTGCACGGCGGCGTCGCCGGGCAGGTCTTCACCCTCTTCACCATCGCGATGACCGTCGCCGAGGTCGCCATCGGCCTTGCCATCGTGATCCTCCTGTACCGCTCGCGCAAAGCCGTGTTGCACGAGACCGCTTCGGATATGCACGGCTAGATGCACTCGACTGAGATGACAAACCGTTCAGAACGCCGATCTGGCTGCGCCATGCGGCCCCGCCAGCCTCTTGAAATAGCGCTACTATTCCTGCGGTCTGGCGAGACCACCTGGCTTGCACCTCGACGCCCTGAACGGCTCGCCACTTGCGCCGAGCACATCTAGAGACTCCGGAGCGCCACCCCGACCATGACTCACACGACCCTGGCCACGCTGGTGCTGATGCTGCCCCTTGGGGCGGCTGCGCTGTTGTTGCTGGTGCCGCCGCTGCGCCATCGGGGTCGGGTGGCGGCGGGTCTGTGCATCGCCGCCACGAGCGTTGCCCTGCTGGCCACGATCCCGCTGGCGCTGCACTATTGCGCCGGTGCGGAGCCGCTGACCCTGCGCTGGTCCTGGCTGCCTGCGGGCGGTGTCGCATTGGCCACCCTCGGGCTGCACCTGGATGCGGTGTCGACCTCCATGGCGGTGGTCGTGGCCCTGGTAGCCCTGTGCGTTCAGGTCTACTCCACCGGCTACCTGGCCGCGGAGCCGGGCCGCGATCGTGGTCGCTACTTCGCCTGGCAGGCCCTCTTCGCCTTCGCCATGTTGGGCGTGGTGCTGGCGCCAAACCTGTTGCAACTCTTCATCTGCTGGGAACTGGTGGGCCTGCTCTCGTACCTGCTCATCGGCTACTACTGGACCCGTCCAGCCGCCGCCCGCGCCGCCGTCAAGGCGTTCTGGGTGACCAAGTTCGCCGATATCGGCCTCGTCCTGGGCCTGATGGTGCTCTACCAGCGCACCGGCAGCTTCGACTGGCAGACCACCCTGATCGCGGGCGAGGCCACCGCCATCGCCGGCCTGATGTTCATCGCCGTGATGGGCAAGTCGGCCCAATTCCCGCTGCACATCTGGTTGCCAGACGCCATGGAAGGCCCGACCCCGGTCTCCGCCCTGCTGCACGCGGCCACCATGGTCGCCGCCGGTGTCTACCTGGTGGTCCGCGCCTGGCCGATCTTCGTCGCCGCGCCCGATGTGCTGCTCTTCATGTGCTGGCTGGGCGCCTTCACCGCCCTGTTTGCGGCCGTGGTGGCCTGCTTTCAGGACGACATCAAGAAGGTACTGGCCTACTCCACCTGTTCGCAGTTGGGTTACATGATCGCCGCCTTGGGCGCCGGCTCCATGATCGGCGGCTACCTGCACCTGACGACCCACGCCGCCTTCAAGGCGCTGCTCTTCCTGGGCGCGGGTTCGGTCATCCACGCCGTGCACAGCAACAACATCCGCCAGATGGGCGGCCTGTGGTCATCCATGAAGCCGACAGCGGTGCTGTTCATCATCGGCTCCCTGGCGCTCGCCGGCGTGCCCCCCTTGTCGGGCTTCGTCTCCAAGGATTTGATCCTCGAGGAGCTGCTGGCCGCCGGACAGTGGGGGCCCCTGGTGTTCGCCCTGTTGGCCGCGCTGCTGACCGCCTTCTACATGACCCGCGTCGTCTTGCTGACCTTCTTCGGCGGGCCCTCGGAAGCGGCCGAATCTGCCCACGAGAGTCCGTCGTCCATGCTGGGTCCCATGGCCGTGCTGGCCATCGCGGCGGTGCTCGGCGGCTTGTTGCTCCCGGTCTACGGCGCCATGGCAGGTGTCGAAGCTGGTTTCCATCTCTCCGCCATCGGTGCCACGGCGACCTGTCTGGGCCTGGCTGGCATCGCGGCTGGCTGGTGGTTGTATGCGCCGGCGCGTCGCGATCGGCCGCCTCATGCCCTGGCTGAGCGCTTGCGGGCCATCGTCACATCGGCCGCAGTCGATCGCAGCGCGGAGTTCGTCTACCGACGTGTGCTGAACCGCCTGTCGGCCGGTATCGGTTGGTTCGATCGCTTCATCATCGACGGCCTCATCAACGTGAGCGGCTGGGCTGTGCTGCGCGGCGCCGAGGTGGCCCGACGAGCGCAGACCGGACGCGTTGGCGACTATGTCTACGCCGTCGTCATCGGCCTCATCCTGCTGGCCGCCGCGGGGGTGTTCGCACCATGATCCCCGCCGGCACCCCGATCCTGGAGATCATCGTGGCCGCGCCCTTTGTGGCCGCCTTGCTGATCATGGTGCTGCCCGAGGCCCGGCGCGGCCTCATCCGCGCCACAGCCGGGGTGGGCGCGGCCGTCTCCCTGCTGGGCGCCATCGCGGTCGTCGCCGCCTACGACCACCACACCGGCGGTATCCAATTCGTCGCCTCCTACGCCATGGTGCCGGACCTGGGCATCTCGCTGGAGCTCGGGGTCGATGGCTGGGGCGTCAGCCTGTTGCTGCTGACCGGCTTGATCATCTTCGCCGGCGTCTTCGCCACCTGGACCGAGCCCCGCCGGGTGCGCGAGTTCTACGCCATGTTGCTGGTCCTGGTCACGGGCGTCTTCGGCGTCTTCGTCTGCCTGGATCTCTTCGTCTTCTTCCTCTTCTACGAGATCGCCGTGCTGCCGATGTACCTGCTCATCGGCATCTGGGGCTCGTCGCACAAGGTCGCCGAAGCCGGCCCCTTCCGCTTCGTCTGGCGCCTGTTGCGCATTGGCGACAAGCAGTACGCGGCCATGAAGCTGACCCTGATGCTGCTCATCGGCTCAGCCCTCATCGTCGCCGCCATGATGGCCATGTACTTCGAGGCCGGCGGGCAGAGCTTCGACCTGCGCCACCTGGGCAATCACAAGTACAGCCTGGGTATGCAGATGTGGGCCTTCCCTGCTCTGTGGATCGGCTTCGGAACCCTGGCCGGTGTCTGGCCCTTCCACACCTGGTCGCCCGACGGCCACGCCGCGGCGCCGACGGCCGTGTCCATGCTGCACGCGGGCGTACTCATGAAGCTGGGCGCCTTCGGCATCATGCGCATTGGCATGATGATGCTGCCGGAGGGCGCCCGCGAGTGGGCCTGGGTGGTCGGCTCCGTGGCCGCGGTGAACATCCTCTATGGCGCCTTCGCCGCCATGGCCCAGCGCGACATGAAGTACATCGTCGCCTACTCGTCCGTCTCGCACATGGGCGTGGTCCTGCTGGGCGCAGCGGCGATGACGGTCAGCGGCTGGAATGGCGCGGTCTTCCAGATGTTCGCCCACGGCCTGATGACCGGCCTCTTCTTCGCCCTGGTCGGCCTGCTCTACGATCGCGCCGACCACACCCGCCACATCCCCGACTTCGGCGGTTTCGCCCGCAAGATGCCCTTCGTGGCCGCGTTCTTCACCCTGGCCTGCCTCAGCTCGCTGGGCCTGCCCGGACTGGCCGGCTTCGTGGCCGAGTTCCTCGCCTTCCTGGGCGCCTGGCAGAGCCCACAAGCCTGGTGGGCGGTCGTCGGTCTGGCCGGCGCCTGGGTGACCGCCATCTACGTGCTGCGGGCCTGCAAGATGATCTTCTGGGGACCCGGCCCGGACGAGCGCTGGAAGAACCTGGCTGATCCACGCGGCACCGAGTGGGTCTCATTGTGGCTGCTGGGCGGCGCCCTGCTCCTCTTCGGCTGCGCGCCCGGCCTGGTGCTGGACGCCATCGACTCGGCCACCAGCGACTACCTGCCCAAGGTCGCCGCCGCCGCCCTGGAGGTGTTGCGGTGAGCCCGTTGCCCGCCGAGCTGCTGCAGGCCGCCTGGGTGGGCCTGGACGTCCTCGTCGTCCAGGTGATGCTGGCCCTGTCGGCCATCGGTCTGCTGCTGGCCGACGTGATCCTGCCCCATGGCAACAAGCGCCTGCTGGGTTGGGCCGCCTTTGCGCAGCTTCTGCTCTGCTTTGTGGCCACCTTCTTCGTCGATCTGCACGGCATGGCTTTCGCCGGCGCCTGGGTAGGCGATGGCCTGACCGTGATGTTGGTCCGCATCTTCCTGGCCGGGGGCGCGCTCGCCGTATTGGGCGGGCTGCACGCCGTCGAGCGTGATGCCGAGCGGCGCCAGGGCGAGTACTACCAGCTGTTGTTGATGAGCCTGCTGGGCATGACCCTGCTGGCCGGCGCCAGGGACCTCGTCCTGCTGCTGGTGGCCTTCGAGTTGATGAGCCTGCCGCTCTACGCCCTGGCCGCCTTCGCCCGCACCGGGCCACATGCTCATCGCGCCGGCCCCCTGCCCGGACTCTTCCTGCCGCCCTCCAGCCGCTGGACCCGCCCCGCCGAGGCCGGGCTGAAGCTCTTCCTGGTCGGCGCGGTCTCCTCGGCCATCGCCGCCTACGGTCTCAGCCTGATCTACGGCGCGGTCGGCTCGACACGTTTTGTCACCATCGCCGCCGCCGAGCCCGGGCCGCTGCTGGTCATCGGCGGCGCCATGGTCATCGCCGGCGTGGGTTTCAAGGTCGGCGCTGCGCCCTTCCACATGTGGGTTCCGGACGTCTACCAGGGCGCGCGCACACCCCTGGTGGCATTCCTGAGCGTGGCGCCCAAGGCGGCGGGTCTGACCGCCATGCTGCAGCTGCTCCTGGGCCCCCTGTCCGGATTGCGCGCCGGCTGGCAGCCACTGCTCCTGCTGCTGATCCTGGCCAGCCTCTTCGTCGGCAACCTCATGGCCGTGCCACAGCAGAACGTCAAGCGCCTGCTGGGCTACTCGGGCGTCGCCCAGATGGGCTTCATGCTCCTGGCCCTGGTGGCCACCGGCCCATCCGTCGCCGTGGCCGGCCAGCCGTCCGAAGGTCTGGCGACATTGCTCTTCTTCCTGTGCGCCTACCTGATCTCCAACATGGGCATGTTCTTTGTCGTCGAGGCCATGGCCGCCGACCGCTATCCGGCCGGCGAGGTGCCCCCAGAGGCGGACGACGATGACGCCTTGACCACTTTCGCAGGTCTCGCCCGGCGCTCCCCCTGGCTGGGGCTCTGCGCACTGCTGTTCATCTTGAGCCTGGGCGGCATCCCCTTCGCTATCGGCTTCTGGGCCAAGCTCTATGTACTGCTGGCCGCCTGGCAGGCCGGCCTGTGGTGGCTGGTGATCGGCGCGGCCCTGCTCTCTGCGGCGGCCCTGTTCTATTACCTGCAGGTGGCGCGGGCGATCTACATGGCCGAGCCGACCAGCGACGCCCCGGTGCGCGTGGCCTGGCCCCTGACCCTGGTCATCGGCGTCTGTGCCTTCGGTGTGATGGCCGTGGGCCTCGTACCAGGACCCCTGATCGCCGCCGCCCGCGAGGCTGCAAAGTCGTTCCTCGGCGCAGGTTAGGCCCACACCGCCCGCGGGAGTCCTAACCTTGGCGCATGACCAAGCTCCTTGTCGCTTTTCCGCCGTTCCATCCGCCCACATCGCCGCCATTCGGCATCGCCGCTCTCAAGGGTGCGCTGTCCCGTTCGCGGCCCGACACGCAGGTCGTGCTCGCCGACTGGAACCTGGCCTTTTTCCGCCACTGGATATTCGAGCGACCAGACCACCTCTGCGCCTACCATCCAGATCGCTCCCTGGGACAGATCTGTCCGAGCACGCTGGTGGAACACGGCCGCGGTGCGGCGATCTGGGGCGAACTCTGCAAGCTGCCGACAGATGAGCCGGGGGCCATGCGCTACATGCAGGCGGCGCAGCGCTTCGATGCCATCTACGCGACCCTGAGCTCCTATGTGCGCGGCTGGCTCAAACCCTTCGTCGAGCAGCGCTGTCGCCTCGACGAGCCCGTGGTGCAGGCCCTCTTCGGCGACGCCTTGCGCACCATCGAAAAAGAAGAGCCCGACCTGCTGGGGCTGTCGATCCTGGCCGAGCAGAACCTGCTCTGGGCGCTGGCCCTGGCCCGGCTGGCCAAAGAGCGCTACCAGGTAAACGTGGCCCTCGGCGGCGCCATGATCAGCCACCTGGACGCGGCAGAGATGCTCGGTGCGTTCCCGTGGGTAGACGCCCTCTTCACCGGAGAAGGCGAGACCAGCCTGGCGGCCTTCGTCGATGTGTTGGAAGGGCGCGGCGACCTGGAATCGGTGCCCGGACTGGTTCATCGCGGGGCCGATGGCAAGCCTTGCGCGCACGAACACGGCCCGCCGCCAGTTCTGAACGGCCTGCCGCCGGCGGATTTCGGCGACCTGCCGCTGGCGGACTACCTGGCCCACGAGATCGTGCTGCCCATGGCCACCAGCCGGGGCTGCTACTGGGGCAAATGCACCTTCTGCAGCCACACCCGACCCTACGCCGCCGGCGTGCGCACCCGCCAGGCCAGCGCGGTGGTGGAGGACATGGCGAGCCAGGCCGAGCGCTATGGAGCGCGCTCCTTCCTGCTGGTGGACGAGGCCATCTCGCCGCACACCCTGCGCGAACTCTCCGAGGGGCTGCTGGAGCGGGGGCTGGACCTGCGCTGGGGAGCCGAAGGGGTACGCGTCGAGAAGCGCTTCGACGCCGAGCTGCTGGCCACCGCTCGACGGGCGGGTCTGCGCTGGCTCTACGTCGGCATCGAATCGGCGTCGCCCCGTCTGCTCGACCTCATCGACAAGGGCATCGAGCCCGAGGCCGTCGAGCGCTTCATCGCCGCCTGTCATGAGGCCCGCGTCGTGCCCCAGCTGTCCTTCATCGTTGGCATACCGGGCACGACGCCCGAAGAGCTTGAGGTCGAGATCGACTTCATGCGCCGCCACCCGGTGGACGGCTCGCCTTTCGTGCTGTTGCTCGGCTCGCCCATGCAGACCGAGCCCGATCGCCTGGGCATCACGGTGGAGGATCGTCACAGGCTCTTCGAGACGCCCGCAGGCGTCGTACACGCGCCCCGCTTCCACCACACGACCCGGACGGGTTTGTCGCCCCAGCAGGCCGATCACCAGGTCGAGACCGCGTTGGCGGATGGTCGACCTCGCATGCGTCCCCACCTCGGCGAGGTGCACGCCATCACGCTGGCAGATACGGGCTTCTTCGACAGCGAGGAGCGTCCGTCACCCGAGCCTCCTCCGGCAGAGGTCGCCAGGCGCCTGCTAGAAGCCCAGGCCCGCACTCGGCCCTGGTGGGCCCTGCACATGGCCGGCTGCCTGGAGGCGACCGAGGACCTGCAGGAGGCCTACGACCTGGTCGAACAGGCGCTGCGCGATGAACCCACCGACCAGGAGGCTGCCGCGCTATGGCTGCACATGGCCGCCATCTACAACCGTGGCGGACGGTCCGACCTGGTCCAAGCCATGTCCGAGACCGTCGACCTGGTCGCCGCCGCCGGTTCCGCGGCGCGCTCCGAATTGATGCGCTGCTCCGCCATGACGGGTGACGTACCAGCCGCCATCGAGTACGCCGAGGAGATGCTGGCCACCGGCTACGAATTCGCCGGCGCCTGGGAGCTGCTCGGCGAAATGCTCGAGCAGACAGGCGACCTGGAACGAGCCCGCGCCGCCTACCAACAGGCCGAGGTGCGCGACTGGCCGAACGCCGAACTCAACGACGCCCAGGCGCGTTGTTTCGCGGCGCGAAAGAAGCATCGCCACGTGCGCAAACAAGAGGACAAGGCGGCCCGCAAGCGGACGTTCTTCCTCAGTCCTGAAGATTGAGCGAGTTGTCCGCCGGCTCGATTCAGGCGGTCGCGACGTCGTCGGCTGACCGCATCATCCAGACGTAGTCGCCGCCGACGAATGCTCGCATCACGCCGGCGATGGCGGCGAAGTAGCCGTTTTCATCACCGGCCACGATCTTGTCGCAGAGGTCGTCGACCCACTTGGCCAGGTGCTCGTCCAGGAAGCGGCGCTGCAATGTTCGCAGCTCCGTCGCCTGGTCGTCGTCGCCTCGGCCAGCGGCTTCCGCCTCCTGCTCACACAGGTAGCGCATGAACTCGAGCTCGGCGCCGATGAAGTCTGGCATCTTGCCCAGCACCTCGTGACGCTCGAACTCGCTGCCCGCTGCCGAATAGAAGGTCATGACGTGGCGTGACGTCTCGCCCATGAGGCGTCGTCGCTGCCGTCCTTTGCCGTCGACATAGGGCTCTCGAAAGACGGACTCGAAGGGTGTGACGTAGCGCCCTTTCGGCACCCTGAACAGGGCGTCGAAGTCCTCGTGCACCGCCTCGACCTTCAGGGCAGCGCACTTGCATTGGCGCAGCCCGTCAGCCGCCTCGGTGTCGAGTTCGTCGGCCACCAACTGGATGAACTCGTCATCCAGCGCCGCGTCGAGCATGTCTTGGGTAGGGGGCCAAAGGAACGCGCCGGCCAGGAATTGATAGATGCCTGCGCGCTGTTGGCTATCGGTCAGTCCCACGATGGACCTCCTCCGTGAGGTGAACGGGGGAGGCCCATCGTAGAACGAGACCGCCCGCTGACGACCCTGGTATAGAACACCTAGGGCCCTAGGTGAACTTCACCGAGGGATTTGTCAGCTTTGTCGGGGCGAAACCATCCGCGGGCGTGCCGCCTGCCTTGACGTCGGCGACCTGCTTGAGTGCCCGTCCCACACACGCCTGCACGCAGGCGGGCTCGAGGCCAGCCTTCAGCCGGTGTGCGCAGAAGTGGCATTTCTCCACTTTGCCCGTGGTGGCGTTGAACTGAGGCGCGCCATACGGGCACGCCCACTCACAACGCCGACATCCGACGCACTTGGCCTGGTCGATCTGGACCGTGCCATCAGCGCCCTTTGTGATTGCGGTCTCCGGGCACGCCTTCAGGCAGGCCGGATCAGCGCAGTGGAAGCACGCCATTGAGACGAACTCCCGTTTGGGCGTCGGGTAGGTGCCACTCTCCGTGAACACCACCATGCGGTAGTTGACCGCGTCGGCCTTGTCCTTCGGACCAGGCAGGTAGGTGTTGTTCTCGAACTTGCACGCAACCGCGCACGAATAGCAGCCGACGCACTTGGTGAGGTCGTATTCCCATCCTCTCTGTGCCATTTTGCTCTCCTCCTTGCGAGATGATCAAAGCGCCGCTCAGGCGCCGACCTTGACGACTCGCACGCGGGTCTGGCTATAGGAGCAGCTGCCCCCGATCTTGTCCTGGAGGACCACGTCCTTCAGGATCGGATCGAGTCGCTGCACCGGGTTGAAGTTGACGCCCGCACCGCGGCGCGGATCGAAGCCTGTGGCCTTGCCATCCACGATGTGCGGCTTGGAAGAGGTCTCCCACCGGCCGAAGCCCATGCTGGCGGCGATGACGCCGGGTCGCATGGTCTCGGACAGTCTGACCTTGCCCTTGACGCCCTCGAGATTGGTCGGCGACTGGACGAGCACCAGGTCTCCGGTCTCGAAGCCCATGGCCAAGCCATCGCCCGTATTCATCTCGACGTAGTTTTCAGGCTCGAGCATCATCAACGTCGGACACACCGTCGTGACCGCCTGCTTATGCTGCACGGCCTTGTAGGTGACGGTGAGGAACGGCCACTGGTTGGGGTCGTCCTCGATGTCGTTGTCCAGCACGTCGCGGATGGGCTCCCAGATGGGGATACCCGACCACTTGCCCTTGGTGCCGTCGACCTTCCAATCGGTCGTCGTCGCAATGGGCTCGATGTACAGGTGAACCGCCTTCTTGAAGTTGAAGCGCTTCTTCATCACCGTGCTGGTGCCAACCTTCTCGTACTCGGCCGTGCCGGGTGCGGAGAAGGCGCCACCGTGGTCGATGACATCCTGCTTGGTGATCTTGTCGCCGGTCTTGTCATTGTGCTCAATGGCGAAGTTCTCGGCGATCTGATCGTACCACTGCCAGGCGGAGAAGAGGTCCTTGCCCTTGGCCATGCCATCCTTTCCGATGCCCGGGAAGGGTCGCTTGCCCAGCTCGGCCAGCTTCAGCGCTATGCCGATCCAGAAGTCCTCGTACTGCCAGCAGTCACCCACGGCGGCCTGGAACTCGTCGAACTTGGTGTTCTTCGGGTCCTTGTACTTGCCAGCCATGGGCTGCCGGAAGCCACTGAACGGGGTGTAGTTCACCGGTGCCGTATGCGGCGTACTCCAGCGCTCCAGGAACGTGGTATCCGGGATGATGTAGTCGGCCAGGGCGGCCGTCTCACCGAAGTCGTTGTCCATCGCGACGTGCAACGGCAACTTGTTCTCATCCCTGAGCACCAACGTATTCGGAAGCTTGGCGCCCGGCGTGGTGTAGACCGGATCCGCCCAGTAGGAGAACAGGATCTCCATCTTGTAGGGGTACATCTGCCCGATGCTGGGGATGACCTCCTGCCATGCGCCGTAGAACGCAAAGGGGAACCAGGGGCGCTTCGGCTTGGTGTCCGAGCCCTTGTAGTCGGCCCAGTTCGCCTTGGCGCGGTCCATGCGGGGACCCTTGGCTGAGTAGCCGCCGGTGGCCGGCGCCTTGATGTTCAACTGGCCCGCGGACTTGCCGCCCATCTCGTGCCAGTGACCGCCGCCCGTGATGGCCACGCCACCCTGGTGGTCGTAGTTGCCGCGGAAGGCGTTCAGCATGGCGCAAGCCAGGGCATTGTAGGTGCCGTTGGTGTGCTGCACCGGGCCCCGGTAGAACTCGATGCCGCCCTTGCGACCGGCACCTGCCAGCGCATCGGCCACCTCGGTCACCGTAGTGACGTCGCAGCCAGACAGCAGCGACCACTGGTCGACCGTCTTGGTGGTGATGTAGTCGTAGTAGAGCGCGAACACGGAGTCGCACTTCACGCCGTCCACATCAACGCCGTTCTTGTCGGTCAGCAGGGTGCCCTCGACCTTGGCGTCATTCTTGTAGGGATCCTTGCCGATGGACACGACCTTGCCGCCGCTCACTGTGAGCTTGTTGCCGTCCTTGTCCATGGCCCAGGCGCCCGTATCGCGGCGCACCAGCCAGGTGGCGTCGCTGACGTTGACGTCATCGTCGGCGACCGCCGCACCCTTCGTCGCGTTGCGCAGGAAGGTGAGGTTCAGCGCGCCGTTTCCGTCCGCCTCGAACTTGCTGGTCTTGTCGAACCAGCGTCGCGCGATGGCGAAGCAGAGCGCCGCGTCACCGCCCGGCAGGACCGGCAGCCACCACTTGGCCTTGGCCGCGACCTTGCTGAAGCGCGGGTCGGCGATGGCCAGCTGCATGCCGTCTTCTTTGAGGGCGCGAGAGATCTTGCGCGCCATGGCCTGCGCCGGGAAACCAGCCTCGAGGAGGTTGGTGCCGATGCACAGGATGACCTTACCCTTACGGAAGTCGGGCTTGGTGTGGTGCTTGCCGCTCTTACCGAAGACCAGCTCGAGACCAACGTGGTGGCTGGTCTCGCAGGTGGACGTATGGTCGAGGCGGTTGTTGACCGAACCGAAGCCGTTCTTGAACCAGCGGTCGGTGAATTCCTTCTGACCGTGCTCGAGACGACCGATGTACAGGCCCACCTGGTTGTTCTTGAAACCGAGGGACTTGTTCTTCGGGTCGATGTACCACTCGTCCTTCTTGGTCTTGGCAGCCGGATCCGGCCCCTGGGTCCAGAAGGGGAGCATCTTCGCCGCGATCTCGTCGATCGCCTGCTTGTAGCTGATGGACTTCCACTTGCCCGAACCGCGGCCACCGACTCGCTTGAGCGGCGTCAGGATGCGGTAGGGGTTGTACATGATTTCGACCGCCGCGATGCCCTTGGGGCAGAGCGTACCGGCCGTCTTCAGCACCGACGGGTCGTTGATGGGCTTGGCGCCCATCTTCAAACGGCCCTCATCTTCTTCCACGTTGTTGGGGTGGAAGGGGTTGCCCTGAATGGTCAGCAGGGTATCGGTGGCGACGTCCACCTTGCCGCGGATGCCGCAGGCGCTGTGGCACTGCAGGCAGACGCTGTAGATGAACTTCGTCTTCTTGGTGTCCGTCTCCACTGGATCGGGGATGCCCGAGCGGTCGACCGCAGGAACGGTCTTGGCGTAGGCGTCCCGAACCCGCGTGAACAGGGTGGGCGCGCTGGCGGCGGCGGCTGCCGCGCCAGAGAGCTTGAGGAAGGTGCGGCGCTTCATCGTGGTGACTGCGGCCACGCCGTCGCCCTCACGAGGCTCGACCGCCACGGTGGTTGGTGTCTTGTTCGACATGGTTGTTCTCCTGTGTTCCGTGCGTCTGTGGACCGTGAAGGTCTACAGGCAGGCAGCGAAGAGCTTCTTGGAGCCCTTGCAGTGGCAGGCAGCGCAGTGGGCCGAGTCGACCTGCTTGCGCAACTGGGCTCCGACGCCGGCACCCGGCGGCGAGGTCAGGTCGATGGCGACCAGGTCACCGTTCGCCTTCTTCGTGTGGCAGAACTCGCACTTCTGGTTGCCCATCAGCTTGTCGTTCGGCGGCAGTGTGAAGACTGTCTGGTGCAGGTTGTGCGCGACCTTGACCGACTCCTTGAGACTCTTCTCGGCGAACTTGTCGCCGTGGCAGCTCATGCAGGCGCCGTCCATCGCGAAGATGTAGCCAGGGGAATTGGGGTTGTGAACCGACTGCAGGTTCTTTGCGACGAACTCTGGCGGAATGACCGCACCGCCGCCGCCACCAGCGCCTGCTGGTCCGGCCGGTCCGGTGTCGCCCTTGTCGCCCTTGTCGCCCTTGTCACCCTTGGCGCCAGCAGCCCCTGGGTCACCCTTGTCACCCTTGGCTCCTGAGTCGCCCTTTGGCCCCGGGTCACCCTTGTCGCCCTTGGCGCCATCAGCGCCCTTGGCTCCTGGGTCACCCTTGTCGCCCTTGGCTCCCGGGTCGCCCTTTTCTCCTTGGGCGCCCTGGTCGCCCTGGGCGCCAGCCTCTCCATTCTTGCCATCTTTCCCTGTTTCCCCGGTGCAGCCCGCTGCCATCGCAGTTGCGAAGAGCAGCGCCGTGCCAAGGGCCAGGGTGCGTGAAGCTCGGAAAATACCGTTCATCATCTACCTCGGTGATCAGCCCATTAGTGGGTCTGGCGGCCGCACACAGCGGTGCCTTCGGCGCGCTAATGTGCAGCAAGCGTGCCAAGCCGAACCTGGGCTTGTCCTGGATCGTGTGGCAGGCCAACCCCTCGTGGCGACGACATTAATTCGCCAGCTTTTTGGCCATGGGAATCGAGCCGCAGGCCATCTGGCGGCGAGTGTTACCTCAACGACACATTGCCATGTGAAGAGCGTTACGCAGGCGTAACATACGAAGGGGCCGGCCCGGTTCACGCGCCCATTTCTCGAGTGCCCTCGCGGCGTCCAGCCATGGCGCCGGTCGGGGTTCGGAGCGAGGTCAAGCAATGGAAGGTGACCTTGGCGTATGTCTTGCAGTCTTGGTTGTCAGAGGGAGGACGCCATGAGCGACGAGTCCCACTCCACGCAGGATCGTAAGCTGAAGGGCTTCGTCCTGGCGGGTCTGATCCTGGTCACCTCGACCAGCCTCGCCGCCATCGTTTGGGGCGGTAAAGTCGGCAATGTACGGGATGTAGAGATTCACGGCGCCGACGACACGGAGGCGAGACCCGAGGCCGACCAGCGCAAGCCATTGCGAGTGCTGGTGGCTTCCATGATCTCGCCCCGCTCGACGCTCGACGTCTACGGCGGCCTGGTCAAGGAGCTCGGCGACCTGGTCGGTCGTCGCGGGGTCCTGGTGCAGCGCCGCAACTATACCGAAGGCAACGAAGCCATTCGCCACGGTGATGTGGACCTCGCCTTCATCTGCAGCGGCGCCTATGTGCAGAGTCAGGTCGAAGGTGGCTTCGCTGAACTGCTCGCGGTGCCGGTGATCCAGGGGCTGGCCACCTACCAGGCCTACATCATCGTGCCGCGAGATAAACCGTGGAAGGAGTTGAAGGATCTGCGCGGCCAGCAAGCCGCGTACGTGGACGCAGACTCCCTGACCGGCCGCGCCTACCTGCGTCATCGTCTCGTCGAGATGGGCGAGCGGGATGACCGCTTCTTCAAGAGTATCGTGTACACGGGCTCGCACGACCGCTCCATCGAGGCCGTGGCACGGGGAATCGTCGACGTGGCCACCGTCGATCACCTGATCCTCGACATGATGGCCGAACAGCAGCCTGAGCTGCTGGACAAGATTCGAATCATCGAGCGCTCGCAGCCCTACGGGGCGCCCCCGGTTGTGGCGCCACGCGGTCAGGATCACGAACTTCGAGCCTCGCTGAAGAAGGCGCTGGCCAGCATCCACACCACCGAGGTGGGGGGCAAAACGCTGTCGCGCCTGCGCGTCGATCGGTTCGAGGCGGTGCCAACCAGCCACTACGACTCCGTGCGCAAGATCTGGGAGCCCGTTCGATGAGGCTTGTCAGCCCGCTGGTCATCCTGAGGCGATCGCTGACCGCCCGCCTGCTTGCGATCGCCTGGGTGGCCACTGTGGTCTTTGGGCTGGTCTTCGGCGCCATCACGCGTACGGTGGTCACCCGCGAACTCCGCGACAACCTGCATCTGCGGGCCAGCGCGTTGGGAGAGGGTTTGCGCCCTCTGGTCGAAAGCGCAGTGGCTACGGGCGATACCGTCGGCCTTCACATTGCGCTTGCAGAGGCGGTTCAGACCAATCCCTCGGTCCGCTATGTCGTCGTGGTGGATGACGCCGGCAAACTGCGCGCCCACAGCTTCGCTCGGAGGCCGTCCACCGGCTTCATCCGCATCATCGACGCAGGACGACAGCAAGCCGTGCCCGCGACGCTGCAGACCGAGTTGGGTCTGCTACATGATGTGGCCCTCGAAGGCAGGAGTTCGGGTGCGCCGCGCATTCATGTGGGCGTGGACGAGAACTGGGTCAGCGAGACGGTGTCCATGTTGACGATCGCCTTCGCGATCGCCGGCGCTGTAGCGCTCTTCGTCGGTCTGGTCATCGCAAGCGCGGTGACGTACTGGGTCTCACAGCCCCTGCTCCGGGTCGCGCGGGCGGCCGATGAAGTGGCGCACGCCATGACCGACCAAGCCCGATCCGGCGATGGCATCGTCGTGCCCCCGGGGTCGGGGCCCTGGCGCATCGAGAGTGCGTCGCCCATCGCGGAGATCGTGCAACTGAAGGAATCGTTCAACCGCCTGGCCCTGTCTCTTCACGACAGCCAGGTCGGGCTGGAGCAGGCCCAGAAAGGGTTGATTCGCAGCGAGCGGATGGCGGCCCTGGGCGCCTTTGTCGCCGGCACCGCACACGCCATCAACAATCCGCTCGGCGGGCTGCGCGCCTGCAACGAGATGATCGTCAAGAATCCAGATGATGTGGCGGGGCACCAGCGTTACGCCGGAATCTCACGAAAGGCCATCGATCGCATCGACCGACTGGTGGGCCGACTGGTGAGTTTCGTCCGCCTGGACCAGGGCGAGCGGGGCGTCTTTGATGTCAATCACCAGATCGAGCCCAGCCTGGTGGTGGACAGTCTGGCGGCCAAGGGTCAGGACGTTCGCGTGGAGTTGGACCTGAGCGACGAGCCGCTGCCTGTACGCGGCATCGCCGAGGAGTTCGAGCAGGCGTTGACCAACCTGGTGCTCAACGCCATGCAGGCATCGCCGGCAGGCTCGGTGGTCACCGTTCGCTCCCGCCTGGCTCCAGCCGCCGATGCCGCCACTGGGCAACCGGACGGCGCTGTGGTTCAGGTTGAGGTCTTGGATCACGGGCCTGGCATCCCGGAGGCGCTGCACGATCGGATCTTCGAGCCCTTCTTCAGCACCAAACCCGAGGGCGAGGGCACCGGGCTGGGGCTTTGGATCGTCTGGGGGGTGCTCGAGCGCATGGGAGGCGGCATCAGCGTCGCCACGACAGAATGGGGCGGCACGTCGTTCTTGATCGAGCTACCGGTGGCCGAAGCCGGCGCGGCCCTGCCGCAGGAGTCCACACATGGATGAGATCTGTGCCGATTGCAGACATGTACTGGTGGTCGAGGACGAAGAGACGTTGCGCCTGCCCCTGGTCGACTTTCTCGAGTCGCGTGGCGCGCGCGTCACGGCGGTGGACAACGGCAACGCAGGGATCGAGGCGCTGCTGCGCGCGGACTTCGACCTGGTCTTCACCGACATCCGGCTGCCGGGTGCAGACGGCTTTCAGATCCTGAAGCGAGCCCTCGAGATCTCGGCGCAGACCTGTGTTGTGGTGATGACCGCCTATGCCGACGTCAGCTCGGCCGTTCGGGCCATGCGGATGGGCGCCCACGACTACCTGGCCAAGCCCTTCTCATTCGACAGCGTGGACACGGTGCTCCTGCGCAGTTGCCGACAGAGCCAACTGGTCCGGGAGCGCGACGAGCTGCGGCGCGAGGCCGACGGCGAGTTCGCGATCTCCAACATCATCGCCTGCTCCATCGCCATGCAGCAGGTGCTGG
The DNA here is from genome assembly GCA_964438735.1 of uncultured Enterobacteriaceae bacterium. Lineage (GTDB taxonomy): Bacteria > Myxococcota_A > UBA9042 > UBA9042 > UBA9042 > CAYTLW01. Next base: position 39,549 of record CAYTLW010000007.1, read on the forward strand.
ACACCGTCAAACGGGTCGCCCATTCAGACGCCAGCGTCGTGCTGCAGGGCGAGACGGGCAGCGGCAAGGAGCTCGTCGCCGAGGCGCTGCACCGCCTCTCGCCACGGCATGACAAGCGCCTGGTCAAGCTGAACTGCGCGGCGGTGCCCGAGACCTTGATCGAGAGCGAAATGTTCGGGCACGAGCGCGGCGCGTTCACCGGCGCGGTGGCCCGCAAACGGGGTCGCTTCGAGGTCGCCGATGGCGGCACCCTCTTCCTGGACGAGATCGCCGACCTGAGCCCGGCCGGCCAGGCCAAGTTGCTGCGCGTACTGCAGGATCGCACCTTCGAGCGGGTCGGCGGAGTCGATACCCTGAAGGTGGACGTCCGCTTCATCGCCGCGAGTCACAGGGACCTGCGACAGCTCGCCCAGGAAGGCAAGTTCCGCGAGGACCTGTACTACCGCATCGGCGTGATCACCATCCGCGTGCCACCGCTGCGCGAGCGCCAGGCCGACATCGAGCCGCTGACCCGGGTGATGGTCGGCCGCGCGAGTCAGCAGTTGCGGCGCACCGAGCCGGACATCAGCGATGAGGTGATCGAGCGCCTGAAGGTCTATCCCTTCCCCGGCAACGTGCGCGAACTGGCCAACCTGACCGAGCGGGCTGTGACGCTCTGCGACGGGGATCGCCTGGAGGAGTGGCACTTTCCGCCGGAGGTGCGGGCCTCCAACGGAGCGGACGCTGACGATCCTGCGGCCGCCTTTCTCCCCCTGCAAGAGGCGTCGGCACGCTTCGAGCAGGAGTACGTCTCCGCGGCCCTACGCCGTACTGGCGGACGCAAGACGGAAGCGGCCAAGTTGCTGGGCATCTCTCGCAAGACGCTGTGGGCGCGCATGAAGGATGTGGAGACCCAGGCAGATGAGGCGACGGGCTGAGTCCTGTCCCCGGCTTGAGCGTACAGAAGGGCTACTGCGGCGGGTCGATCGGCCACTTCATGGGCGGCATCTCATAAGGCTTGCTTGCGTCCGCCGGAGGTGGCGGCGGCGGCGGGGCACCACCTGCAGGATACTTGGTGGTAAAGGTGCTCAGGTGCAGGTGGTGGTGATGGAAGGTGTACCAGCCCTTGCCCGTATTGGTGGTCTCGTAGGCCAGGTGTGAGGCGAACTTCTTGTAGCTCGAGGCGCTGATCTTGCCAGCGCTGTAGAGCTTCTTCGCCTCGGCTTCCAGCAGGGGGCCGATCTTGCCGTCGACGCCGATCACCCGCACACGAGGGCTGTCGAAGAGCCGCCCGATGAACAGGGTCGTACGCGGGACGTCCAGGATGTTGGGCGCGCCGACGCAGTGATATTGGTCCTTGCCGCCCGCCACGTGCGGGCACACGGGCTTGAGATGGTTGTTCTTCTGGCCGACCTGATAGTAGGCGATGTCGATGTCCCGGCCCCAGTCGTGGGTCGTCTTCGGGTGGCGCAACTGACCGCTGCTGGTCTTGGGGGTGGTGCCGTCGGCCATGCTCATATCGCCCAGGCCCAGCGGGAAGCTGCCAGGCATCAGGCAGGCCACCGAAGCGGCGGCGTACTTGACCAGCATGGTGGTGTCGTGGCGCAGCCAGCTGAGCTTGTCGCCGTGGGTGACCTTGTAGCCGTAGCCGTTGGTGGGCTTGAACAACTTCACCTTGCTGCAGGCGGAGTTGCCCAGGGTGCAGGCGTGGCCGGGGATCTTGCTCAGGCAGCTGGCCTGGCCGCTGCACGAGGCGGTGTTGAAGGTGCACTTGCTGCCGCACTTCAGGGTGCCGCCGGAGTAGCCCAGGCCGGTGCACTTCATGTTGTTCAGGTCGGCGCCGTCGCACTGCTCATCGCCAGTGGCCTTGCCGTCGCCACACTTGGCGCCGCCGCCACCGGGGCAGGCTTTGGCGAAGTCGGTGCAGCAGTCGTTGTACTGGGTGCACTGATCGTCGCACTGGCACTTGGCGTTGCTGTCGTACTTGCCGCACTTGCCGACGCAGGACAGCCCGCCGCCGGAGCCGCTATCCGAAGAGCCCGTATCCGTCGGCCCGGCGTCGGGAGCGCCGCCGTCGGTGCCACCTGCGTCGCTGCCGCCACCGACGCAGAGTGCGTCGTAGTCGGAGCAGCAGTCCTTGTACTGCTTGCAGGCGTCGTCGCAGTTGCACGGCGCCTGGGCGCCCAGGTACTTGCCGCACGAACCCTTGCAGGTGCCCTTGGTCGGGTCGGCGCACTTGGTCCAGCCGCACGTCTGCATGGCGTCGATCAGCTTGCCGGCTTTGTCCGCGGCGGCGCCGCTGATGCCCAGCTGCTTGGCGCAGTCGTCGATGCTCTTGCCGGTCTTGTTGCAGGAGATGAGCGCCGCGCAGGCGGAGTCGGCCTTGCAGGCGGCGGTCTCCTGCGGGCACTGGCTATCCCAGCATGGGTTGGTATTGAAGGCGCCGCCGCCCGCGTCGCCGGTGCCGGCATCGACGGTGCCGCCGGTGTCCTTGGGGCCCCCGGTATCGGTCGGTCCGCCGGCATCGACGGGACCGCCTGTGTCCTTGGGTCCGCCGGCGTCGACGGTGCCGCCGGTATCCTTGGCTCCGCCGACGTCGCTGGGGACCGTATCCACGCCGCCGCCTGAGTCGATCGTGCCGCGACCGCCGCTATCGACATTGCCGCGACCTGCATCGCCTGGCACGCCTCGGCCGTTGCCATCGCCAGCGACAGTTCCGCCATCCTGGAGCGTCACGCCACCGTCTCCGCCGGTGGCACCGGCGTCTACGCCTCCGGTCGGGCCGCCGTCCGGGGTCACGCCGTCCACGCTGCCGTCTGGGTTGTAGTAGCCCATGGGCACGCCGCCGCCGGCGGTCGTACCCAGGCATGCGGGCAGGGGCAGGATCGAGGCCAGGGCCAGCAGGCGCAACAGCGGGCGGGCGGGGGAGTGGGTCACGATGTCCTCCACTGGGGGTCCGGAGTCCGTCGGGGTGTGGGGCGCGCGGCATAGCACAGGGTTGGTTGCAACGAAAGGTGGATTTGTGCGCCGGCGGGCAGAGGCGGGGTCTATTCTACCCTCGCCGCAGCCTTTGAACGGGAGCCCGACCATGACCCACCGACTTGTCGCCCTCGCAGCCCTCTGCGCGATGCTCGCCCTTGCCCCTGTAGCCGAAGCGGAGGTGCCCGGCACCCTGGCCGTCTACGGCACGATCGGCAGCGCGGGGGGCGGTGCGCCCAGCGGCAAGTACGTGGCGACGTTCTCGATCTACGGCGCGGCGAGCGGCGGCCAGGCGGCCTGGACCGAGGGCCTGACGCCAATCACGGTCAATGGGGGGCGATTCAGCACGATCCTGGGCGCCAAGAAGCCGCTGACGGCCACCTTGCTGGCGTCGTTGAAAGAGGCCTGGCTTGGCGTGGCCGTGGATCTGAACAAGGAGCAGCCGCGGGTGCGCCTGCACACGGTCGCCTACGCCCTGCAAGCCCAATCGGCGGCCGGGCTGGCCTGTTCGGGTTGCGTGACGGCGCAACACCTGGCCCCGGGCGCGATCTCGGCCGACAAGGTCGGCTTCACCTTCGCGGGCGCCAAGACCAAGGGTGGCCCGGCCAACAGCGCCCTGGACCTGCAGTGCACCGGCTGTGTCAGCGTGGGCGAGTTGAAGATCGATGGCGACCTGGATCTCGGCGGCAACGCGCTCAAGGCCAAGACGGCTGTGGTCGGCAACCTCAGCGCCCAGTCGATCAGCGCATCGAGCTTTGCCGGCGACGGCAGCAAGCTGACCGGCATCAAGACGCCGTCGGGCGCCTGCAGCGCCAAGGGCCACGTGGTCAAGGGCATCAACCCGGACGGTTCGCTGCAATGTGTGCCAGGTGGTGGCGCCTCGGGCCTGCCGCCAGACGGCATCGATGAGATCTCCAACAACCTGATCTTCAATCAGTTCGTCGACTCGGCCAAGAGCAAGGCGCCGGTGCCGATCCCGGACAACAACCCCATCGGCACCTCCGACGTCATCGACTTCCCCGACGTGGGCCTGGCCCAGAAGCTCACCGTGCACCTCGAGGTGGAGAACTCGAACCTCAGCGCCGTGGAGTTGACCCTCTACGACCCGGCCAACCAGAAGTACGTATTGCTGCCCAAGGGCGTGGGCAAGGGCACCAAGCTCGTGACCAGCTACCCGGCGCCCAGCAAGCCGGCCTCTGGCGATCTGACCGCCTGGATCGGCAAGAATCCCAAGGGCAAGTGGCGCCTGAAGGTCACGGACGAAGCCTTCAAGAACAACCAGTTCGACGGCGCTATCAAGAGCTGGCGCATCGACATCCAGACCCTGTCCAGCAAGAAGATTCAGATCAAGGGCGACCTGATCGTCGACGGCAGCGTGCAGGGCTCCAAGGGCTTCCAGATCGTCGGCGACACCGGATTTGCCGGCGCTGTGGTCTTCAACGAGGAGGTCAAGTTCAAGAAGTCGATCATCATCGAGGGTGGCATCGCGTTCGGCGACATCAAGAAGCAGTCCTTCCAGATCTGCGACGACCCCGACCCCAACGGCCCATGCATCGCCGAGCTCTCCTCGGGTCGACCCTTCCTGGAGGCGGCGCTGCATTGCGCGGCGCAGAAGGGCGACATCTGCACCGACAGCCAGTGCTACGCCATGCGTAAGGTCTCCAATGGCTCGACCATCTACAACTTCACCCTGCTGCCCAATTGGACCAACTCCTTCGCCGACAACGACAGCGGTCAGTGGAGCTCGGTCAACGGCGGCACGGGCGACAACCACAGCCACACCAGCAACTACCTGGTGCCCTGCTGCCACAACATCACGCCGATCGTGCCCGGCGAGCAGAAGGTCGCCGGCATCCGCGTGCTGAAGATCAACAACGCCGACAACGCCACCTGGGATACGGCCGTCCAGGCGTGCCTCAAGCTCAAGGCCGATCTATGCGACAAGGGGCAGTACCGGGTGCTGCGCAACAAGGGCAAGATCAGCGCCCGCATGTGGGCCTCGGATCACTCCGATAACGACAACACCTCGGGCAGCTACAAGAAGGGCATCGGCGGCGTATCCGACAATCCCACGCCGGGTCAGAAGTACGGCTACGCCTGCTGCGCCACCGACCGGCAGAAGCTGGACTGCCCCGCAGGAGCGCAGAATGTGAAGGGCGTCTGCGTGGCCAAGATCCACAACAGCAACGTCAACTGGAACACCGCCAGCACCGCTTGCGCTGCCCTGGGCGCTCGACTCTGCTCCATCGCCCAGTCGGCGGTGTTGCGCAAAGAAGGCAAGATCAAGACCAGCGCCAGCTGGACGGCTTCGTACAGCGACAACGACGGCAACCAGGCCCATATTGGTGTCGGAAACGCAGGCGACGACCACACCTACAACTCAGGCTACGGCTACGCCTGCTGCTACTGAGCCGGGTCGGCGACCATGGGTGCGAACGAAGCGGTCAATGACCACGCACGTACATCGTCGTATTGGACCGACACGCACAGCCGCATAACGCCCCTGGCTTGTCCTGGCAGACCGTGCCCTGGGCAGCGTTGGGGTTCTTGCCGTAGTAGGTCAGCGTCTTGTACTGCCCGCCGCCGCCGTTGGAGCAGCCCACCCCCCAATGGGGCGTCTCGCCGGAGCCCTTGCAGGTGTAGCTGCCGCCCTTGGAGCCGTTGAAATACGCGTACGAGCCCGTGAGCTGCTTGCCGCTGGACCAGCTCCACTTCAACGTGGTCTTGGGGGAGCGATACCAGCGGTTGCCATAGAGATAGAGGTACTCCTTGGTGGTATTGCCATGCAGTGACGACGCCACGTTCGGGTAGAGCTTGGTCCAGCCACCGCCGGCGACGCTCATCAAGCAGACGGCGCTGAAGGCGTCGCCGATGCCGCCGCCGTTGGGGTCGATCCAGTAGCTGCCGTTGCCCTTGGAGCTGCCGCTGTCGAGGATGTGCTTGCAGCTGAGCGCCGGGTTGGACTTGGTGCCCACCGTCTTGGGCACGCACTTGCCGCTCTGGCACCACTTGGCGGCGCCGCAGCCCTTGCCGTTGGCGACGTTCTTGGTCGTGCAGCCCTGGCCTTTGTCGCAGCCGTTGAGCGTGCAGGGGTTGCCGTCATCGCATTTCTTGGCCGAACCCGGCTTGCAGCTGCCGCCGTTGCAGGCGTCGTTAAGGGTGCAGACGCTGCCGTCGCTGCATGGGGCGGCGTTGTTGGCGTTGATGCAGCCCTTGGACGCATCGCAGAAGTCGGTCGTGCACAGCTTGTTGTCGTTGCAGTTCTTGGCCGAGCCCGGTTTGCAGCTGCCACCGGTGCAGATGTCGTTGGTGGTGCAGGCGTTGCCGTCGCTGCAGGGCTTGGTATTGGCCTTGTGGGTACAGCCCGTAGCCGGCGCGCAGGCATCGTCGGTGCACAGCTTGCCGTCATCGCAATTCGGCGCGGCGCCCGGGGCGCATTTGCCGCCGGTACAGGTGTCCTTGAGGGTGCACTTGCTGTTGTCAGAGCAGGGCTTGGTATTGGCCGTGAACGTGCAGCCCTTGGCCTTGTCGCAGCCGTCGTCGGTGCAGAGTTCGCCGTCGCTGCAGGACTTCTTCTTGCCGGGGATGCAGAAGCCGCCCAGGCAGCTGTCGGTCAGGGTGCAGACGTCGCCATCGCTGCACTTGGCTGAATTGGGAGCGTGCTGGCAGCCCTTGGTCTTGTCGCAGGAGTCGTCGGTGCAGACCTTGCCGTCATCGCAGACCAGCGGCGCGCCGGCCGCGCACGACTTGTCCTTGCAGGCGTCGGGTTTGGTGCAGGCGTTGCCGTCGTCGCATGGCGCCGTGTTGGCCACGTGCAGGCAGCCGTTCTTCCAGTGGCAGCCGTCGGTGGTGCAGTTGTTCTTGTCGTCGCAGACCTTGGGCCCGCCGGGCGTGCAAGCGCCGGCCTTGCAGATGTCCTTGTCGGAGCAGGTGTTGCCGTCGTTGCAGCCGGCGCTGTTGTGGGTGAAGACGCAGCCCTTGGCCTTGTCGCATGCGTCATCGGTGCACACGTTGCCGTCGGCGCAGGTCACCGGATTGCCGGGCGCGCAGGTGCCTGCTTTGCACCCATCGTTGGCGGTGCAGGCGTTGCCGTCGTCGCAGGGCAGGGCGTTGGCGGGGTGGGCGCAGCCGTTGAGGTGGTGGCAGGTGTCGTTGGTGCAAAGTTTGCCGTCGTCGCAGCTCTTCGGCTTGCCGGGCGCGCATTTGCCGGCCAGGCAGCCGTCGGACTCGGTGCAGACGCTGCCATCGCTGCACGGCGCGCCGGGTTTGGCGTGCACATGGCTGCAGCCGGTCTTGGCTTCGCATTCATCTACGGTGCAGACATTGCCGTCGTTGCAGACCAGCGCCTTGCCGGGCTGACATTTGCCAGCCGCGCAGCCGTCACCCACGGTGCAGGCGCTGCCGTCGTCGCAGGCCGAGCTGTTGGGTGTGAAGGTGCAACCCTTGGCCGGATCGCATCCGTCGGTCGTGCACACCTGCCCATCGCTGCAGGTCACGGGTTTGGCGGCGCACTTGCCGCTGGCGCAGACGTCCTCCTTGGTGCAGGCGTTGCCGTCGTCGCAGGCGCCCGTGTTGTGCACATGGGTACAGGCCGTCTTGGCGTCGCAGCCGTCGGTTGTACACGGGTTGCCGTCATCGCAGGACTGCTTGCCCGGCCCCTTGCATTCGGTAGCGGTGCAAGCGTCGGCCAGGGTGCAGGCGTCGCCGTCGTCGCACGCGACGCTGTTGGCCAGGTGGGTGCAGCCGGTCTTCTTGTCGCAGCTGTCGTCGGTGCAGAGGTTGTCGTCGTTGCAATCGAGGGCCGGTCCGCCCGTGCAGACACCTTTGTTGCAGATGTCCTTGGTGGTGCAGGCGTCGCCATCATCGCACGCCGGCCCGGTCTGCTCGTTGTGCACGCAGCCCTTGATCGCGTCACAGCCGTCGATCGTGCAGGTGTTGTTGTCGTCGCAGACCACCTTCGTGCCGATGCATTTGCCTTCGGTACACGCGTCGTCGGAGGTGCAGGCGTTGTTGTCATCGCAAGCGCCCGCCTGGGGCAGATGATTGCACTTGCCGGCGTTGCAGCTGTCCGCCGTGCAGACCATGTTGTCGTCGCAGACCCCCGGGTCGGCCTCGTCGGTGTTGCCGTCGCAGTCATCGTCCTGGGTGTTGCAGGTCTCGCTCACCGCAGCCGGCGCGTCGCAGGCGCCCAGGCCCTTGGCGTTGCAGGCGCGCTTGCCGGTACAGGTGCCGGCGCCATTGGTTGTGGAACAGCCGGTGACGAGTCCCAGCTCCTTGGCCCGGGCGCTGCACGGACAGGTCAGGTCGGCGCGTTGACATTGTTTGGCCTTGGCGCCACCCACGCTGACCACGTCGACGCACTGCCAGCCCTCCGGGCAGGTCACATCCGCGCCACAGCCGCCGCCACAGAAGGCGCCCAGGTTCTCGCCCTGCTCGCTGTAGGGCACGCAGAGGGACTTGCCGCCGCCGAGCGCGGCGCTGCAATCCGAGTCGCTCTGGCAGGGATCGCAGATGCGCGGAAAGCGCGGCACGCAGATGGACGTGGCATCGCCGGCCCCGGTGTCGACCAGCTTGCAGACGTAGTCCTCGGCGCAGTCGGTCACGCAGGTTTTGGCGCAGACCTTGCCGTCGAAGGTGTCGATGCAATAGCCCGAGTCGCACTCATCATTGCCCTTGCAGGGCTGGGCGGGCTGCTCGTCGGCGTCCGGCAGCGCGGTGCCCTGGTCGACCGGTTCGCCTGCGTCCTCATCGGCCGCATCGTTGATGACACTGTCGAAGTCCATGGTGATGTCCGGACCCGCCGGTCCGGAGACCACGGAGTCATCGGCGGGATCCCCACAACCGGCCATGGTGCCGACGGTCATGCACAGCAGGGTGCAGAACAGAAGCATCGGGCGGGCGCCAACGGCCCGCCGGCGCGGAGTCTCGAGCATGATCCCCCCCTCGGTCGTCATAACAGGGTAGCGGTCTTCTGGGGGTCGGCTCAAGGCGCCTTGGGCACATCTTTGGCGCAACGGACTCCCAGAGCCGGATCGGTGCTCTTCTTGGGGCTGCTCTGGCGGTTGCCGGCGCGCACCTCCGCCGCCGTGCTGACCAGGCTGCCACCACGAACCACGCGGCCATCCTTGGCGGGCGCGTGGGGATCCTTCTTGGGCGACTTGCTGTACCAGTCCGCCTGGTAGCCGTCGCTGACCCACTCGCTGACGTTGCCGCCCATGTCGCGCACGCCGTAGGGACTGATGTCCTTGGCCATGGTGCCGACGCTGCGCGTGGTGCCCAGGTCGCAGCCGCCCTTGTCGACGCCGAGCATGACCGTGAAGCTGCAGTTGGCCGCCGGCTTGGCCCAGGGCCAGGTCGGGGTCAGCTTGGCGCAGTCTTTGCCCCAGATCTCGCAGCCGCCGCGGGCGGCCTTCTCCCACTCGGCTTCGGTCAGCAGGCGCTTGCCAAAGTGCTGGCAGACGGCCACCGCCGCGTCGTGGTCGATGCAGTTCATGGGGTGCTGAGCCTTGGTCTTGTCGCCCCAGTTGCACTTGGGCAGCGGGTCCTTGGGTTTGGCGCAGTTGCCGGCGTCCACGCATTGACCGTATTGGTCGACGGTGATCTCGAAGCGATCGATGAAGAAGGCGCTCAACTGGACCTCGTGCTGGGGTTTCTCGTCGGGTTTGCAGGCGCCATCCAGGGCGGCGTTGCAGCCCATCTGTGTCGGCCCGTCGGGCACGTAGATCATGGCCGGCGCCAGGGCCAGGCACTGGCCGTCATGGCAGATCTTGGCCGTCTCGGCCCCCGCCGTGCAGACGCTGCCGTTGACCACCGAGCCGTGGCTGCACTTGCCCTTGGGACCACAGATGTCCACCGTGCACGGGTTCTTGTCATCGCAGGCGCTGTCAACCGCGACCAGGCCGCATTTGCCAGTGCTCGGATTGCAGGTCGTCTTCTTGCAGCCCTGGGAGGCCTCGGTGCACGCGACGGCGGACGCGGGTTTGGTCTTGCACACCGGCGGGCTCGCGGCGGTGTCGCAGTAGGGCGTGCCGTTGCAGGCGTTGCCGTCGTCGATGCAGTCCGCGTCGGCTTTGCAGGCACAGAGATCGGTGCCGCCTTTGCAGCTGCCGGCCTTGCAGATGTCACCGACGGTGCAGGGCTTGCCGTCATCGCACTTGCTCAGGTCGGCGGACTTCTTCATGGCGCACTTGCCGGTCTTCTTGTCGCAGGTGTTCTTCTTGCACGGGCCGTCATCCTTGCCGGTGCAGACGACAACGGTGGTCGGGTTGACCAGGCAGGTGGGCGGATTCTGCAGCTTGTCGCAGTAGAGCGTGCCGTTGCACGCGTTGCCATCCTCCTTGCTCTTGCAGTCGTCGTTGGTCTCGCAGACACAGGTATTGGTGCCCGTCAGGCAGGAGCCGAAGCCGTCGCAGGTATCGTCCACGGTGCACGGGTTGTCGTCTGCGTTGCACTGGGAGAACTTGATGGCGAATTCCGGCTTGCAGACGCCCAGCGCCGGCGCGCAGGCCATGGTCATGCAGTCGGTGGAGCCGGCCTTGGAGCAGTGAATGATCGTGCCCGGGTGGACCTTGCAGGCGCCCGCCTTCTTGTCGCAGTAGAGCGCGCCATTGCATAGATCGCCGTCGTCGAATTGCTGGCAGTCCGCGTCCTGCTTGCAGCCGCAGAGATCGGTGCCCGATTTGCAGCTGCCGTCCTCGCAGACATCGCCCTTGGTGCACACCTGGCCGTCGTCGCAGGGGGTCAGGTCGGGCTTGGCTTCGGCGGTGCATTTGCCGGACTTCTTGTCGCACAGCACGGGGGCGCAAGGATCGGCGCCGGCGCCCGGGCAGGTGACCACCGTCGCCGGGTTGATCACGCACTTCGGCTTGCCGGCGCTCAGGTCGCAGTAGAGCGTGCCGTTGCAGGTGTCGCCATCCTCTTTGCCGGCGCAGTCCGCGTCCTTGACGCAGACGCAGGTATTGGCGCCACCGACGCAACTGCCCGCCTTGCAGTGATCGCTCGCAGTGCAACCATTGCCGTCATCACAGAGCTTGGGCGGTTGGGTGTCGGCGACCGCCTTGACGAGGCATTCGCCGGTGTCCGGCTTGCACTTGACCAGCTCGCAGGCGCCGGCGCTCAGGTGGCTGCAATCGACCACCGACGCCGGATTCGTCTTGCAGTTGTAGGGCACCTCGCTGGTGTCGCAATAGGGCTGGCCGTTGCAGACGTTCTTGTCGTCCTTGCAGTCGGCGCTGACGTGGCAGGCGCAGATGTCCGACTTCGGGTCGCCGATGCATGTGCCCTTATCGTCGCAGTTGGCGCTCTTGGTGCAGGGGTCGCCATCATCGCACTTCGACTTGGCCGGCAGCGCTTTGGCCTTGCACTGGCCCGCGGTGCAGCTCCAGACCTGGCAGCTGTCGGGCGACTCGCCGCAGTCCTTGGCCACCTTGCAGCCGCCGGTGTCGACCGGTGTCGGCGTGTCCGCTTTGACGGCGTCGCCCTGCTCACCGTCCACCTTGTCTGCTGTATCGGCGATGTCTGGCTGCGCGCCCGTGTCGCCGATTCCATCCGACATGCTGTCGGGGGGCGTGTCGGCGTCAGCGTCGTCGCCAGTGCCATCAACCACCTTGCCGCCGTCGTTGCCCGCGAAACCGCTCTCGTCGGGGACCATGTCCCAGCACGCCGGCAGCGCCAGCGTCGCCAGCAGCAGCCCGGCCCATCGGATCCCTGCACTGTGCGCGCATCGCGGTGTCTTCATGGCGTTCATCAGAACCGCACCGCCCAGACCAGCCCGCGGCCTGTCGGCACCACGGCGCTCGAGGTCGCCGGCTGTCCGCTGAGCCACCAGATGCCTGCGCCGGCCATGACGGCGCCGACGGTCATCAGGCTGACGCCGATGGCCATGCGCGTATTGGCCGACTCCTGGCGCGCCAGGGCGTCGTCGCGATCGATGCCGACCACCTTGCCTGCGCTGTCCTTGTTGTTGAGTTGCTCTTCGAGGGCATCCGCCTGATCGAGCGCGTCGAAGGTCAGCCAGCCGCCGGCAGCTGCCGCGACCACACCGGCCCCGACGCCGCCCCAGGCCAACAGGCGCGTGGTGCCTGCGGCCGCGCGCGCTCTGGCCGCCGCGTCCGCCTTCGCCTTTCGCTCCGCCGCCAGTTTCGCCGCTGCGGCTGCCGCCGCCTTCTGCGCCGCTTTTTGTTCCGCGGCGCGTTTGGCCGCCTGTTGCGCCGCATCGGCTGCCTTCTTGCGCTCCTCTTTGGCCTGCTGCCAGCGCTTGCTGGCCTTGGCGCGCAGTGCGTGGCTGGTCGGGGCGCGTCGCAGGAAGATCTCCCAGGCCTTCTCAGCCTCTTGCCAACGCTTGGCCTTGGACTCGCAGAGGGCGGCGCTGTAGAGGTACTCGACCGTGGCCGGATCGATGGTCGCCGCCTGCCGGTAGAGCTGGCTGCACAGCCGCCACTGCTTCGCCTTGGCCTTCGACGCGGCGACATAGGAGATGGCCGCCGCCTCCTCGGCCTTGCTGACCGCCTGGCCCCAGGCGGTCGAGCACAGCAAGATGGCGCCCAGCGCACACAGGCCGGCCAGGTACCGCAAGTGGGGTCCGGCTTTCGCTGACGGGGCGTGCATCGACCGTTCCTCCTGGCGCCACATTGCAGCACGGCTCGGCCGAATCGGCCAGAATGCGCCGTTTCTACTTGCACACCCCGGCGCTGCAGGTCTTGCCGCCGCCGCAGGGGCTGTTGTCGGCCAGGTTGCCATGCTTGCAACCGGCAGCTGCGGTGCAGGTGTCCAGGGTACAGGGATTGGCGTCGTCGCAGCCCACCGAGGGCTTGTCTGCGCAGGCACCGGAGGCCGTACACTTGGTCGTGCCCCAGGCGTCGAGGCGCTGCAGCCAGCCAGCGGCCTTGTTGCCGCTGTCAGGCCGCTTGCCCACCAGGGCCAGGCCTTCCTTGAAGAGCGCGACACCGTGGGCCACGTCTGTTCCCGAGACACCAATAGTTGCGGCGCTGCGCACGTTGCCCTGCGCGTCGATGTGGGCGAGCAAGGCGTCCATCCCACCGCCCGGGCCGGGGTTCTGGTGGCCCACCGCGAACACGCCCAGGGGCGCTGCGGGAGCCAGGGCCAGCAGCAGGTTGTCGTTCGCGCCGGTGACCTTCGCCTGCCAGAGCAGGCTGCCGGAACCATTGATGCGCCAGACGCTGCCCACCTTCTTGTTGCCGCCGGCCACGTCGTGGAAGTAGCCCGCCGCGTACACGCCGTTGTCGCCATCGGAGAGGGCCGCCAGGCAGCCGTCATTCTGCGCGCCCCCGAAGGTCTTCAGCCATGACTGAGTGCCGCTGCTGGTCACGTTGAAGACCAGGCAATCGGTGCCTCCGGCACCCTGCGTCGTATCGCCGACGACGATCCCGTTGGTGCCGTGGGTCACCACGCCGCGCGCGGCCTGGTCACCGGTGCCACCGAACGTCTTGTCGAAATCCGAATTGCCGATGTCGGAGATCCGCAGCACGTACGCGTCGTAGCCGCCGCCGCCCTTGCTGTTGGTGCGACCGACCAGCAGGTGTTTGTCGGGGGCACGCCAGGCGGCCGCGAAGGCCTCCTCATCCTTGTCCCCCTCCTTGCTCTTGTCGAAGGCGAGCGTGCCATCGGCGTTGACCTTCGCCCACCACATGGCCTTGCCTTTGGCGGCGTCCAGGTTCTTGCTGCCGAAGACCAGGTGGCCAGCCTTCGCGGCGGCGATGACACCCCAGGCCACGTCGTCCTTGGCGCCGCCCCAGGTCTTCTCCTGGGTGATGGTGCCTGCGGAGTTGACGCGCAGCAGCCAGGCATCCGCGCCGCCGGCTCCCTTGGACGTGGTGCTGCCCACCGCCACCAGCCCGCCGCCGTCGCGGGTGACGCCATGCAGCACATCATCGCCAGAGACGCCGTAGAGTTTGGACAGCAGCTTGTCCTGCTTGCTCGCTTGGCAGACGCCGTTGGCGAAGCAGGTGCCAGGCAACGAACAGGCGTCGCCATCGGCGCAGTCGCCGGTCGCGTCGGCGTGGCTGCACACGCCCTTGTCGCAACCATCCAGCAGGCAATCCTTGCCGTCGTCGCAATCGGACGCCGACTTGTCGGCACAACCCGATGACACGTCGCACGTGATATGGCCCCAGGCGTCCAGGCGGGCGACATGGATCTCCTCGTTGCTGTTGCCCGGCTGCGACTTGCTGGTGGTGACCACCGCGGGCGCGCCGTCGTGGGCCAGGCTGAGATCCCAGCCCCAATCCTCGCTGGCGCCGCCGACGTACTGCGTCCAGCGCGTGGTGCCGTGCAGATCGGTCGACACCACGTAGCCGTCCTCCTTGCCCAGATCGCCGTCCTTGTACGTGCCGACGGCGAAGACATTGTCGCCGACCCCCAACCGGACACCGCGCAGGTTGTCATCGCCGTTGCCGCCGACGGTCTTGCTCCAGCGAACGCCGCCGGCCGCGTCGACCCGCAGCAGCCAGCCATCGATGCCGCCAGCGCCGAACGACTTGGTCGCCCCTGCCAGGGCGAAGCCGCCGTCGGGGAAGCGCGCCAGGCCGTAGCCCCACTCCTGGTCGCTGCCGCCGTAGTAGCGTCGCCAGCGTTCGCGGCCATCCCGATCGGTGCGCAGCAGGATCATGTCGCGGCTCTTGGAGATGCCGGCCTCGCTCTCGCCGATGATGGCGAAGCCGTCCGGCAGGGCGACCACATCATGGGCCCGGTCGACCTTGCCGCTGTAGCCCCAGGTCCGGCTGAAGAGCTTGTTGCCGCTGTTGCTGAAGGCGACCGTCAGGCCGTCCGTGCTGCCGGTGGCGATGTAGCCGACCGCGAAGAGGGCGCCGTCATCTCGCAACGCCACCGCGTGACCCCGGCTGGTGATCTCGCCGGTGACATGACCCTTGCTCCAGATCTTGCCGCCGCTGGCGTTGACTCGCATGACCATCAGCACCGGATCCTCGTCACCCAGGCTCTCGCTGAAGCCGGTGATGGCGTAGCCGCCATCGCTCAACTGGACCAGCCCGAAGCCGTGCTCCTGGTCCTCGCCATTGGACAGGTCCACCGCCCACTTCTGCGTGCCGGCGCGATCGAGGTGGATCAGTCGCGCATTGCCATCCTCGCCGGAGCCGCCGCCGACCAGGGTGAATCCGTCGGCCGTCGTGACGATGTCGCGTCCCCAGCGCCGACTGGAGTGCGACGAGAAGGTCGAGAAGAGGCGCGGCTTGTTCAGGGTGGCGCACTTGCCCGAGCTGCAGACGCCGCCTGCCGAGCACACATTGCCGTCCTCGCACGCGCCGGCCAGGGCCGTGTATTTGCAGCCGCCGTTGGCCTTGTCGCAGCTGTCTGCGGTGCAGCTGTTGCCATCGCTGCAGATCTTCGGCTTGCCGGATGCGCAGGCGCCGGCGCTGCAGGCGTCTCCCACCGTACAGGCGTCGCCGTCGTCGCATGAGGCCGTGTTGTTGGCGAACTGGCATCCCTTGACCACGTCGCAGCTGTCGGTCGTGCAAGCGTTCTTGTCATCGCAGGTCTTCGGTGAGTTGCCCACGCACTTGCCGCCGTTGCAGGCGTCGATCTGGGTGCACACGTTGCCGTCATCACACGCTTTGGTGTGGTTGGTGAAGACGCAGCCCTTGGCCTTGTCGCAGACGTCGTCGGTGCAGGTATTGCCGTCGTCGCAGGTCACCTTCTTGCCGCCGCAGGTGCCCCCGCTGCACGCATCCGAGGCGGTGCAGGCGTCGCCATCGTCGCAGGTGGCGGTGTTGTTGACCTGCTTGCAGCCGGTGGCCTTGTCGCAGCTGTCGGTGGTGCAGACATTGCCGTCGTTGCAATCGGGTGCCTTGCCGCCCACACAGTTGCCGCCGCTGCAGGTATCGGCTGTGGTGCACGCGTCGGCGTCGTCGCAGGCGGCCGTGTTGTTGACGTGCACGCAGCCTTTGGCCTTGTCACAGCTGTCGGTGGTGCAGACCTTGCCGTCGTTACAGCTGGGCGCGCCACTGCCGACGCAGGTGCCGCCCTTGCAGCCGTCGGTGGTGGTGCACCCGTCACCGTCGTCGCAGGCCGCGGTGTTGTTGACGTGCTGGCAGCCCTTGGCCGGATCGCAGGAGTCGGTGGTGCAGACCTTGCCATCGCCGCAGTTCGGCGCCGGGCCGCCCTTGCAGGCGCCGCCGGAGCAGGCGTCGTTGAGCGTGCACTTGCTGCCGTCATCACAACTGGCGCTGTTGTTGCTGTACACGCAGCCGGCCGCCTTGCTGCACGAGTCCGTCGTGCAGCCGTTGCCGTCGTCGCAGTTGGGTGGCTTGCTGCCGGAGCACGACCCGCCGGCGCAGACATCCACGGTGGTGCACTTGCTGCCGTCGTCGCAGGGCGCGGTGTTGTTGGCGGTCACGCAGCCCTTGGCTTTGTCGCAACTATCGGTGGTGCAGACCTTGCCGTCATCACAGACCGGTGCCTGACCGCCCACGCACTTGCCAACGCTGCAGGTGTCCTTGGTCGTACAGGCGTTGCCGTCGTTGCAGGGCGAGACATTCACGGTGTTGACGCAACCGATGGCCGCCTTGCAGCTGTCGGTCGTACACGGGTTGCCATCGCTGCAATCAGCTGCCGAACCAGGATCGCAGGCGCCGCCCTTGCAGAGGTCGCCGACCGTGCACTTGCTGCCGTCTGAACAGGGGTTGCCCGTGTTCTTCGCGCTCAACTTGCACGCCCCCGTCTTGGCGATGCACACATTGACCACGCAGGTCGTGTTTTGGGACGAATCGCAGGTGACGATGGTCTTGGGATCGATCTTGCAGGCATAGGGCGCCTTGGACGTGTCGCAGATCAGGGTGCCGTTGCAGGGGTTGCCGTCTTCCTTGGCGGCGCAATCGCTGTTCTTGGTGCAGGCGCACTGGTTGGCGCCCGACTGACAGCTGCCGCCACTGCATTTGTCGCCCGACGTGCACACGTTGTTGTCGTCGCAGGTGGCCGAATTGGCCGCGTGGGTGCAGCCCTTGGCTTTGTCGCAACCATCGTTGGTGCAGGGGTTGCCGTCGTCGCAGGAGGGGGCTCCGCTGCCGACGCAGCCGCCCGATTTGCAGGTATCGGTGAGCGTGCACTTGCTGCCGTCATCGCACGGCTTGGTATTGGCCCCGTGAGTGCAGCCCTTGACGGCGTCGCAGGCGTCGTCGGTACAGGCGTTGTTGTCGTCGCAGTTGATGGCCACGCCCTTGCAGACGCCGCCGCCGCAGGCGTCGGACTTGGTGCAGACCGTGCCGTCGTCGCACGGTTTGCCGTTGTGGCCGTGGCTGCAGGCGCCGGTCTTGACCCCGCAGCTGTCGTCCGTGCAGGGGTTGTTGTCGTCGCATGACTTGGCCTTGCCGGCCACGCATTTGCTGGCGGCGCAGCTGTCGCCGATGGTGCACTTGTTGCCATCGTTGCAGGGCTGTTTGTTGGCCACGTGTGAACAGCCGCTCTTGATATCGCAGCCATCGTTGGTGCAGGGGTTTCCATCGTCGCACTTGACGGCCTCGCCGGGCACGCAACTACCCGCCGCGCACGCGTCCCCCGAGGTGCAGGTGTTGCCATCATCGCAGGGCGCGGTGGTCGCGACATTGCTGCAACCGACCAGCGGCTTGCATTGATCGGTGGTGCAGGCGTTCTTGTCGTTACAGCCGAGCGCCGCGCCTGGCGCGCATTTGCCGCCCTTGCAGCCGTCGTTGGTCGTGCACTTGTCGCCGTCGTCGCATGCGCCACCGCTGGCGGTGAAGGTGCAGCCCTTGGCTTTGTCGCAGCTGTCCGCGGTGCAGACCTGGCCGTCATTGCACAACAAGGACTTCCCAGGTTTGCAGAGGCCCAGATAACAGGTGTCGGCGGCGGTGCACACGCTGCCGTCGGCATCGCATGATTTGCCCTCGTTGCGCGGCAGCAGCTTGCACTTGCCGGTCTTGGCGTCGCAGGTATTGACCCGGCAGGTGCTGTTCTTGGCCGCCGAGCAGGTCACGATGGTCTTGAGGTCGACCACGCAGACGAAGGGCGCCTTGGCTTTGTCGCAGCGCAAGGTGCCGTTGCAGACGTTGCCATCCTCCTTGGCCTTGCAGTCGGCGTCTTTTTCGCATCCACAGATGTTTCCGCCGGCCTGGCAGGCGCCCGCCTTGCAGGTGTCGCCCGCCGTGCAGGGGTTGCCATCATCGCACTTGGCGGTCGATGGGCTGTGCACGCAGCCCTTGAGCTTGTCGCAGGCGTCGGTGGTGCACAGCTTGCCGTCATCGCAGGAAGTGGGTTTGCCGGGCACGCATTTGCCGCCGGAGCAGGTATCGCCCACGGTGCAGGCGCTGCCGTCGCTGCAGGAGGCGCTGGCAGGGCTCTGCAGGCAGCCCTTGTCGGTGTCGCAGGTGTGCTTGGTGCACGGGTTGCCATCCTCGCATTTGACCGATGTGCCGACGCAGCCGCCCGCCTTGCAGGCATCGGACGATGTACAGGCGTTGCCGTCGTCGCAGCTGCCCGCCTGCGCCTTCGTGGAGCACTTACCGCTGTTCTTGAGGCAGGTGTCGATCGTGCACGGGTTGCCGTCGTCGCAGACTTTGGCCTTGCCCGCCACACACTTGCCGCCGGTGCAGCCGTCCCCGACCGTGCAGGACAGGCCATCGCTGCAGGGCGCCTGGTTGGCCTCGTGGGCGCAGCCAGCGCCGGACTTGCAGCCGTCATTGGTACACGGGTTGCCGTCGTCACAGGCCTTGCCCTTGCCGCCGACGCAGATGCCTTCGTTGCAGGAGTCGCCAGTGGTGCATGGGTCGCCGTCGTCGCACTTCTTGCCGGCCAGGATGGGCTGGGTGGCGAGCCAGCAAGAGCCGTTGGCCGGGTTGCAGACCAGGTCGGCGCAAGGTTCGTCATCTTTCGGACATGCAGCGATGGTGGCCTGGTCGATCACGCAGACGTGGGGGAACTTGCCGGTCTCACAGCGCAGCGTGCCGTTGCACAGGTCGCCGTCCTCGAAGATGGCGCAGTCGGCGTCCTGCTTGCAGGCGCACACGGCCGCGCCGGGATTGCACTTGCCCGACAGGCAGACATCGCCCGCCGTGCACGGGTCGCCGTCGTTGCATAGCAGGTTGTCCTCTTTGGGCTGCAACGCGCACGTGCCCTTGGCCGGGTCGCACAGGTTGGCCTGGCAGGCGTCGCTGTCACCGCCGGGGCAGATGACCGGCGTGGTGGGGTTGATGCGGCAGACGAAGGGCTGCGCGCTGGTATCGCAGTACAACGTGCCGTTGCAGAGGTCGCCATCTTCGCTGTCGGCGCAGTCGCTATCCTTCGTGCAGGCGCAGAGATTGGTGCCGGTGACGCACTCGCCCAGATCGCATGCGTCATCGGCGGTGCAGGCGTTGTCGTCGGCGTTGCAGGGCCAGCCCTGGTGCACGGGCTCCATTTTGCAGATGCCGGCCAGGGGCGCGCAGCGATTCTCCATGCAGGTGCTGTCGCCGCCGTCGGGACAGGTCACGACCGTCTTGGGGTTCACCTTGCAGATCTTGGGGCTGGCCAGCAGGTCGCAGTACAACGTGCCATTGCAGAGGTCGCCATCCTCGAAGGGCGCGCAGTCTGCGTTCGCCTCGCACATGCAGGTATTGGTGCCCACCTCGCACAGCCCCTTGTTGCAGCTGTCGCCGACGGTGCACGGGTTGCCGTCGGCGTCGCACGGGCCGTTATTGTTGATGGGCTGCATGGCGCAGGCCCCGGTCTTCGGCGTACAGGTATTGCGCAGGCAGGCGGTGTCCTGGCCCGAGGCGCAGGTGATCTTGGTGGTCGGATTGACCTTGCATCGAAAGGGCTGCTCGCTGGTGTCGCAGTACAGCACGCCGTTGCAGAAGTTGCCGTCTTCCTTGGCCGCGCAGTCGGCTGTTGTCTTGCACTCGCAGGTATTGGTGGCCCCTTCGCAGCTGCCCTTTTTGCAGACCTCGCCCTGGGTGCAGGGGTTGTCGTCATCGCAGGGCAGGTTCTCGGGCATGGGCGCCGCGTAACACTTGCCGGTCTTGCTTGCACAGGCCGTGGCCGTGCAGTTGCCATCGCCGAGCTTCGGGCAACTGACCACAGTCGCCGGGTTGACCTGGCACGCCGGCTTGGCCAGCGCCAGGTTGCAGAACAGGGTGCCGCTGCAGAGATCGCCATCTTCCTTGGCGGCGCAGTCGGCGTCGGCGGCACATGGGCAGATGTTGGTGCCGGGTACGCACTGCTCTTCGACGCAGCTGTCGCCGGAGGTACACGCGCTGCCGTCCTCGCAAGCGGCACCGTCGGCCAGGGGCGTGAGCTCGCACGCGCCCGAAGCCGGATCGCACGCATTCTGCAGGCAAGGCGTCTGCCCGGCGACGTCGCATTGCACCACCGTAGCCGGGTTGACCTTGCAACCCCAGGGCGCGCTGGAGGTGTCGCAGTACAGGGTGCCGTTGCAGGCGTTGCCGTCCTCGAAGGGCGCGCAATCGGCGCTCACCTGGCAGACGCAGATCGTACCACCTGCGACGCATTTGCCCGCCGCGCACGTCGTGTCGACGGTACAAGGCTGCCCATCGTCGCACAGGGCCCCATCGGTGATCGGGGAAGCGACGCACTTGCCCGTGGCCGACTCGCAGGCGAAGGCCTGGCAGGTGTCGTCGTCGGGGCACTGGATGACCGTCGCGGGATCCACCTCGCAACGGCCGCTGCCGCCATCCGGCACGCAGCGCAACGTGCCATTGCAGGCATCGCCATCATCCAGGGCGGTGCAATCCGCCTTGAACTTGCACGGGCACGCATCCTTGCCGCCGCCGCACACGCCCTGCTTGCAGGTCTCGCCCAGGGTGCAGACGTCGCCGTCGTCGCAGGCGCTGCCATCGGACGCCAGCACGGGTACGCAGACCTGCTCGATGCAGAGCACGTCGGTGGCGCAGGGTCCGACGGCGCAGTCCGTGGCGGTGCTGCAGCTCGGCACGGAGACCACCGCGCCCGCGTCAGGGTCGCCGGCGATATCGCCGCTGGTGGCCAGATCGCCACCGGTGTCTGCGTTGATGATGCTGTCGATGCCCGAAGACGGGTCGGTGATGGGATCGTCGCCGCAGGCCGCCGACGAGCCGACCAGCACACCCAGCAGGACGAGGTGGCGCAACTTCATTTGCACACCCCCGCCGAACACTTCTTGCCATCACCGCAGTCGCTGCCGTCGGCGTAGGTCTTCTTGACGCATCCCGTCGACGGCGTGCAGCCGCTCTTGGTGCAGGGGTTGTTATCCTCGCAAGCTGTGGCCTTGACCGCGCCGCACTTGCCGGCCGTCTTGCAGTCCGTATGGCCCCACGAGTTGATGCGCAGCAGCCAGGCGTCGCCACCGCCGGCGCCGAAGGTGTTGGTCAGCCCGGCAGCCAGCGTGTCCTCGCCCAAGGTGACGGCGGCCTTGCCCCAGTCTCTGCCCTTGCCGCCGATCCAGGCCGACCAGCGCGCTGTTCCATCGCTGCCGACGCGATACCACCACAGCGCCGAGGTGGTCGAGGCGGAGCTGTATCGTCGCTCGCCGACCATCACCCAGCCGCCGGGCATGGCCGTCAGGCCCCAGGCGGTGGTCTGGTAGCTGCCGCCGGTGCCGTAGGTCTTCTCCCAGAGCAGCTTGCCGCTGTCGTTGACGCTCGCCAGCCAGGCCTTGCGATTGCCGAAGACCACGTCGCGGCTGCCGGCCACCACCACGGCACCCTTGACAGCCGCCACCGCATGGGCGCGATCGTCGAGCTTGCCGGCACCGAAGCGCTGCGCCCAGGCGAGCTTGCCCGCGCTGCTGCTGCGTATGACGAACGCCTGCCTGCCGATGGTGAAGGACTGGGTCCAGCCGACCGCCACCACGTCGCCCTGGCTCGTCTCCACCACGTCGTGGGCTTCGTCCTTTGCGGCGCCGCCGTACTGCAGCGACCACATGAAGGCGCCTGCCTTGCTGAAGCGCAGAACGTCGGCCTTCTCCTTCTTGCTCACCGCGGTGTGACCGGCGACCAGCAGGTCCCCGTTGGCCGCGGCATGTACCGCCTGCAAGCCGTCCTTGCCCGAACCGCCACGATAGGTCTGCCAGACCTTGCTGCCATCGGTTTTGGCCTTGTACAGCCACATATCTTCCTTGTTCTTGCCGATCTTGGTGTCCGACTGACCGACCATCACCAACGCCCCGTCGGAGGTGGCAGCCAGGTCGTTGAAGCCGTCCTTGCCCGCTGCCGTGCCGAAGAACTTGCTCACCTTGGCGGTGCCCGTGGCTGTGGCGACGACCAGGTAGCCATCGGCATCGCCGCCGGCGGTGGAGCGGCTCGTTCCGGCCAGCGCGAACGTGCCATCAGCCAGTGCGACGACACCGCCAGCTTCGTCCAGGCCCTTGCCGCCATGGGCCACCGAGAACAGCCGACCGACACCAGAGTCGTAGCAGGCCCCCGCCTTGCATCGGCCGATGTTGCACGAGCTCACATTCGGCTGGCACGGCGTGCCCAACTGGTTGACGACCACGCAGCCCTTGGCGTTGTCGCACTTGTCGTCGGTACAGGCGTTGCCGTCGTCGCAACTGACCGGCGCGCCGGGACTGCAGCTGCCGCCACCACAACTGTCGCCCTTGGTGCAGCTGTCGCCATCGCTGCAGCTGGTGTTGTTGTTCACATTCTGGCAGCCGACCGCCTTGTCGCAGCTGTCGTCGGTGCAGCTGTTGCCGTCATCGCAGTTGGGCGGCTTGCTACCGACACAGGAACCCGCGTTGCAGTAGTCGGCGGTGGTGCACTTGTCGCCGTCATCGCAGTTGCTCGTATTGTTGACGTTCTTGCACCCTGAATCCGACTGGCAGCTGTCTGTGGTGCACGGATTGCCGTCGTCGCAATTCTTGGCCGGTCCGCCGGCGCATTTTCCCTTCGAGCAGACATCTTTGGTCGTGCAGACGCTACCATCGTCGCAGGCGTCGCTGTTGTTGACCGGCTTGCATCCCGTGGCGCCGTCGCAGCCATCGGTGGTGCAGGGATTGCCATCGTCGCAATTCGGCGGCTTCGAGCCGACGCACGCTCCGGCGGCACACTTGTCCACGGTCGTACATTTATCGCCGTCGTCGCAGTTCGCGGTGTTGTGGACCTGCTGGCATCCCTTCAGCTTATCGCAGCTGTCGCTGGTACAGGCATCGCCATCGTCGCAATTGGGAGCGCTCGCACCCACGCACTTGCCAGCGGCACATTTGTCTACCGTGGTGCACTTGCTGCCGTCGTCGCAGCCCAGCGAATTGGCGGGGTGGGTGCAGCCGGTCGACACATTGCAGCCGTCGGTGGTGCACGGGTTGCCATCATCGCAGTTCGGCGGCTTGCTGCCGCTGCATGAACCGCCCTTGCAGGCGTCGACCGTGGTGCACTTGCTGCCGTCGTCACACGACGCGCTGTTATTGGCGTGCGTACATCCGGAGACCTTGGCGCAGGCGTCCGACGTGCACGGATTGCCGTCATTGCAATCGGGCGGGGTGCTGCCCTTGCAGGCGCCGCCTTTGCACGTGTCGACTGTGGTGCACTTGTCGCCGTCGTCGCAACCCGCGCTGTTGGCCACGTGCTTGCAGCCCGTCGCTGGCGAACAGCTGTCATCGGTGCACGGCTTGGCGTCGTTGCAGTCGACCTTGGCGCCAGGCTGGCAGCTCTTGCTGGCGCATTTATCATTCGCCGTGCACTTGCTGCCGTCGTCACAAGGCGAGGTGTTGGCGACGTGCGTGCAGCCGCTGAGCTTGTTGCAGCCATCGTTGGTGCAGGGGTTGCCATCATCACACGACAAGGCGCTGCCCTTGATGCAGGCGCCCGAGGCGCACGCGTCCTTGACGGTGC
This sequence comes from uncultured Enterobacteriaceae bacterium, assembly GCA_964438735.1. Classification (GTDB taxonomy): domain Bacteria; phylum Myxococcota_A; class UBA9042; order UBA9042; family UBA9042; genus CAYTLW01. Next base: position 63,293 of record CAYTLW010000007.1, read on the forward strand.
AGACGCTGCCGTCGGCGTCGCAGGGTCCGCCTTCATTGCGCGGCGTCAGGGCGCACTTGCCGGTCTTGGTGGCACATACGTTGTGCTTGCAAGCCGTATCGCCGCTACTGGAGCAGGTGATGACGGTCTTCGGGTCGACCTTGCACGCATAGGGCGGCTTGGACGTGTCGCAATACAACGTGCCGTTGCAGACATTGCCGTCCTCGGACGCTGCGCAATCGGCGTTCTTGATGCACGCGCAGGTGTTCGTGCCCGGCTTGCAGACGCCGTTGACGCAGGCGTCCGGCGTGGTGCAGGGATCACCATCGCTGCACGGGGCCTTGGCCGGCTGATGTTGGCAGCCGCCGGATACCACAGGGCTGCAGCTGTCGGCGGTGCAGGGGTTCTTGTCGTCGCACTTCTTGGCCACGCCACCGCTGCACGAGCCCTTGTTGCACGCCTCCCCGACGGTGCAGGGGTTCTTGTCGTCGCAGGCGCCCGCGGCTGGTTTGTGCACGCAACCGGTCGACGCGTTGCAGCTGTCATGAGTGCAGTCGTTGCCGTCGTCGCAGTCGATGTTCTTGCCCTTGCATTCGCCGGCGACGCAGGCATCGGCCTTGGTACAGGCGTTGCCATCGCTGCACGTGCCGGTGATGGCGATGGCCTTGCAGGCGCCGCTCTTGGACTCGCAGATGTCGTTGGTGCAGGTCTTTCCGTCATCGCAGACGGTCGCTGCACCCGAGGTGCAAAGGCCGGCCTTGCAGACGTCGTTCTTCGTGCACAGATTGCCGTCCTCGCAGGACGCGTTATTGGCTGTGTTGACGCAGCCCTTGGCCTTGTCACATCCGTCGTTGGTGCACGGGTTGCCGTCGCCACAAGAGGGCGCTGCACCGCCGACACATTTGCCGCCTTTGCATGCGTCACCGCCGGTGCACGCATCGCCGTCGTTGCACGCCTTGTTGTTGGGCACGTGGGCGCAGCCGCTGGACTTGACGCAGGCGTCCGCGGTGCATGGGTTGCCGTCGTCGCAAGGCTTCGGGGCGCCGGGTTTGCACGCTCCCTGTTTGCAGGTATCGCCGACCGTGCACACGTCGCCATCGCTGCAGGGCGAGGAATTCGGCGTGTGGGTACAACCCTTGCCCGCGTCGCACTTGTCGAATGTACAGGGGTTGGTGTCGTTGCAGGCCAGCTTTGGCCCCGCAAGGCACTTGCCCGAGTTGCAGGCGTCGCCCGAGGTACACACGCTGCCGTCAGCGTCGCAGGGCTGGCCCTGGTTGGCCGGCAGGCTCTGGCATTTGCCGCTGGTCTTGTCGCAGGAGATCGCCCGGCAGGGGTCGCTGCTGGTGCCGCAATTCACGATGGATGAGGGGATGATCTTGCACGAGAACGGCGGTTTGGACGTGTCGCAATAGAGCTTGCCGTTGCAGACATTGGCGTCGTCCTTGGCGGTGCATTCGATGTTGGTCTTGCAGCCGCAGATGTCCTTGCCCGGCAGGCACTTGCCAGCGCCACAGAGGTCCTTCTCCGTGCAGGGATTGCCGTCATCACAGGGCTTCAGCGGGTTGACCGTGACGCAGCCCTTGGCCTTGTCGCAGACGTCGATGGTGCACTCATTGTTGTCGTTGCAGTCCACCTTGGGACCGGGCTTGCAGCTACCAGCGGCGCACAGGTCTGACTTGGTGCAGGCGTTGCCATCGTCGCACGCACCGCCGATGGCGGGATGGGCGCAGCCACTGCCCGGCTTGCAGAAGTCGGCCGTGCAAGCATTGCCGTCATCACATGCCTTGGCCTTGCCCGTGCACCCCCCGGCCGTGCAGGCGTCATTGACCGTGCAGAGGTTGCCGTCGTCGCACTTGTCGCCCGCGAAGGTCGACTTGCATGCGCCGGTCGCCGCCACGCAACCATCCGTCGTGCAGGGGTTGCCGTCGTCGCAGTTCTTGGTCGCGCCGGGCTTGCAGGCCCCCTTGGCGCAGACGTCTCCCAAAGTGCATGGGTCGTCGTCGCTGCACGGGGCCTGCGTTGCTTGGTGGACGCAGCCCTTCAACGCGTCGCAGCCGTCGCTGGTGCAGCCGTTGCCATCATCACAGGCCAGAGCGGCGCCGGGCTTGCAGGTCAGCCCGTCGCAGACATCCCCCTTTGTGCACGCGCTGCCATCATTGCAGGGCTGGCCGAACTTGGCCGGTGCCGGCAGCCCGTCGCATTTGCCGGACTTGGTATTGCAGCCGTAGACCGCGCAAGGCAGGGGTTTGGCCGGGCACGCGACGTCACCGGCGGGATCCTTGACGCAGACCGACTTGGGGCCGGAGGTGTCGCAGACGAGCGCCGCCGTGCAGAGGTTGTCATCATCCAGCTTGGCGCAGTCTGCGTCGCTGGCGCAGCCGCAGACGCTCGGTCCGGACACGCACTGGCCATCAAGACAGGCGTCACCCTTGGTGCAGAGCAGGCCGTCCTCGCAGCCCGTGCCGTCCTTTTCCAGGCTCGCCGCGCACTTGCCCGTCGCCGGCACGCAGCCGCCCGCCGCGCAGCCGGGATCGCCTGGCTTGTCACAGGTCACCACGGTCGCCGGATTGAGCGCGCACTGGAAAGGAAGCTTCGACTTGTTGCAATACAGCGTGCCGTTGCACAGATTGCCATCGTCCTTGACCGCACAGTCCCCATCGCTGGTGCATGCGCAGGCATTCGGCCCGGCCACGCAGCTGCCCAGGTCGCAGGCGTCGTCCGGCGTGCAGGCGTTGTTGTCGGCGTTGCAGGCGTGGCCCTGGGCCTTGGCGACCACTTTGCAGTTGCCCGTGGCCGGCTGGCACTGGTTGGTCGCGCAGGCGGTGTCGCCGCCAGGGCAGTTGATGACAGAGTTTGGATCGACCTCGCACTTGAAGGGCAGGGTCGCCTTGCTGCAGAACAGGCTGCCATTGCAGGCATCGCCATCCTCGTGGGCCGCACAATCCTTGTCGGCCTGGCACGCGCAGTCGTTGGCACCGGCAGCACATGTGCCTTCGATGCAGTGGTCGTTGGCGGTGCAAGCGTTGCCGTCGGCGTCGCAGGGTTTGCCCTCGTTGATCCCGACAAAGCTGCACGTGCCAGTCTTGGGCGCGCAAGCTGCGGCGGCACATTGCCCGTCCAGGGGTGGCTTGCAGACCACCAAGGTCTTGGCGTTGACCTTGCAGCGGAAGGGCGCCTGGGACTTGTCGCAGAACAGGGTGCCGTTGCACAGGTCGCCGTCCTCGAACGCGCCGCAGTCGGCGTTGGATGTGCAGGTGCAGCTGAACTTGCCCGACTTGCACGAGCCCGCCGCACAGGCGTCGCCCACGGTGCAGCCATTGCCATCGGAGCAGGGTTTCGCCTCGTTGATGGGCAGGACGCCACATTTGCCGCTCTCCGGCTGGCAGGCGGTGACGTGACAGGGCCCCTCCTCGCCGGTGCAGGTGACCACCGTGGCCGGGTTGATTCGGCAGCCGGGCGTCTCGGCGGCGAGATCGCAGAAGAGCTGTCCTTCGCACTTGTTCTTGGGCTGCAATGGCGTGCAATCACTTTCGGATTTGCACGGGCAGATGTTCTTGCCGGCGGCGCATTCGCCACCCTTGCACACGTCGCTCTTCGTACAGGCGTCGCCGTCGGTGCACGTGGCGCTCTGGGGAAGATCGGTGAGCGCGCACTCGCCGGATTTGGGGTCGCAGAGGTTCTTTCGACACGGGCTGTCCAGGGCGCCGCTGCAGGTGATCAGGGTCGCTGGATTGACTTTGCAGGTGAATGGGAAGCCTGAGGTGTCGCAATACAGGCTGCCATTGCAGAGGTTGCCGTCATCTTGGCCTGTGCAGTCGGCGTGACTGAGACACTCGCAAAGCTCGGTGCCCGCGGTACAGACGCCCGACTTGCAGGTATCCCCGGCCGTGCAGGGTTTGCCATCATCGCAGTTGGCGCCATCCGGTTCGGGCTTCGCGGTGCAGGTGCCCGTCTTGGCGTCGCAGACCTGCGACGAACAGGCTGCCTCCCCCTTGGCACATTGTACGACGCTGGCCGGGTTCACCTTGCACACCGGCGGGTCGACGTCGTGGTCGCAGTAGAGCGTGCCGTTGCACAGGTCGCCATCCTCCTGGGACGCGCAATCCGAACTCAACTGGCAGCCGCAAGTGTTGGGCCCGGGAACGCAGGCGCCGCTGTCGCAGGTGTCGTCTTTGGTGCAGGAGTGGCCGTCGTCGCAAGACGTGCCTGCGGCCGATGGGACGAAGGCGCAGGCGCCGGACAGGCAGGCAGAGGTCAAACAGGGAGAAGTGGCGTCGGGGCAGTCATCTCTTGTGCCACATTGCGCTGCGGCATCGCTCGGGGCAGGTCCCACTTCGGCCAGCCCGCCATCGACGTGCACGTCGGACGTTCCAGCCAGGCTGTCGCCAATGCCGGCGCCCGTGGGTTCGTCGCAAGACGCCATCGCGAGCAGGCAGATTGTGGCAAGAAAGACTACATTGGCTCGCGCGCAGCGTGCGCCAGCGGAGAACGGGCTTCGAGTCATTTCGCGTAGTCGCATCAGCCCATAGCCCCAACACGCCAGAGTCGGTCCGATCAACCTACTCTCCGCCCGAACCGGCAGCAATTTTTCGCGCGCGAGCGCTCGACCGCTGTTCACTGGACCAGGGGCGCACCCTGAGCGATTCTCCCGGCGTGAGTCAGGACTCCCCAGTGCCGGGATCGGTCGGCAACGATCCCTTCATCGATCGCGTCTTCGGCGGCCGCTATCGAGTGGTCCGTCGCCTGGCCCATGGCGGCTTCGGCGCCGTCTACCAGGCGGTGCACGAGGGCACCGAACAGGAGGTCGCGCTCAAGATCCTGCCGCTGAGCGGACAGGGCCGCTACGACGGCTCTCTGGATCGATTCATGCGCGAGGCGAGGGTCACCGCGAGCCTGAGCCACCCCAACACCATTCGAGTCTTCGATGTGGGTGGCGGTGCGGAGGGTGAAGAGCCGCCCTGGCTGGCCATGGAGCTGATCCGGGGCCCCACCCTGGAGGAAGTGCTGGTCTCTTTGGCCCGACGTGGCCGCACCATGAGCGAGCAGCAGGCCATCGACCTGACCCTGCCGGTGACCGGCAGCCTCGCCGAAGCGCACGCCGTGGACCTGGTGCACCGAGACATGAAGCCATCGAACATCATGCTCTCGCCGGTACCTGGCAATCCGCCGGTGATCAAGCTGCTGGACTTCGGCTGCACCCACGTCCGGGGTTCGGATATGACCGCGGCGGGCGCCGTATTCGGCACACCCGGCTACATGAGTCCGGAACAGATCGAAGGCACGGAGCTGGACGGACGTTCAGACCTCTTCGCGCTCGGCATCGTCTTGCACCGTTGCGTGACCGGTCGGACGCCGTTCGAAGACATACAGCCCATGCCCTTGATGTATCGCTATGCCCACGTGGACGTGCCCGACCCGCGGCGCGTATTTCCGGCCATGAGCGATCCCTTCGCCGATCTCCTGCTGGCGCTCCTGGCCCGCGGCTGTGCAGGCCGGCCTGCTGGGGCCGCAGTGCTGCGCGACCGGCTGCTGGCGATCCGCCCCCACTGCAACGTGCTCGCCTTCAGCGATCGGCCCGAGCGCCTGGCCGGGGACATGGCCACCAGCCTGCACAGCTCGCGCATGAGCCCGGTGGGGCTGGCAGCACTGGTCGACCTGGTCGAAGACGAAGGCGGACATCGCATCGCCGCCCTGCCCACCATCAGTCAGGAAGCGCAGGCGGCGGATGACCTGGGCACCATGGCCTATCACAACCCCAACGCCGGCCAGCTCACCGAAGACTACGACGCGCCGCCCGTGCACGAGGCCTCAACGCCGGCCCCCGACCAAGCGGTCGGCCGCCGACCCACGAAGCTGAGCCACTCGTCGCCATTGCCGCCGCCAGCCGGCGGTCGCGACCCCATGAACGAGCTTCCCGATCCGCGTTTCGCCGTGGATCAACCGCCCGTCGAGGCCCAGCCTGACCCGCGACCGGATCCGACAAGGGTCAAGCAGGCCCTCACTGCTGGCCAGGAATCCAGGCCAGAGCCAGCCACCAAGCAGACGTCGTTCACGCCCCGTTGGCCCCTGTGGCTGGCCATCGTCGCCGTCGTCGCCTTGCTGGTCTGGTGGCAGCGCGGCCAGGGTCATGCCCCCTCCCCGCCCGCCGACCCGGCCACAGTGACGCATCCCGCGGCTACGCCCGCTCCCACAACTGCGCCGAACACGCCGGGCGCGGCGGACGCCAAGAGCGCGGCTGCTCCCGTCGTAGCCGATGGTGGCAGCGCTAAGGCCGACGGCGGCGCCGGGGCCGACGCTGGCGCAACCCCAGGTGCCGACAGCGGTTCCTCGCCAACAGCCGCCGCCGCGGACGCGACTGGCAAGTCAGCCAGGCGCTCCCCCAAGCCCCGGCCCAAGCCGGTCATCAAGAAGGGCCCCACCGGGAAGCCGCGCCCCAAACCGAAGACCGGCAAGGCCGATGCTGGCAGCGAGCCCGCCAAACCCCCGCGGCTCAAGCCCATGGTCTTCGACGAGTAATCACCCTGGACAGGATGCGGCGCGGCGCGGCAGCATCGCCGCCCATGGCCAGCGACTCACCAGCCCGTCAGAAGGTCCCCGCCAGCCAGGTTCAGCGCGAGCTGCTGCCCGGCCAGTCCACGGCGTTGTTGCAGGAGTTGCACCTGCTGACCCGGGGCGGCGATCTGAACGCAGATGCACGCCGCAAGCTCAAGCAGATCAACCATTTCTGCTCCCTGCTGCGGCCTCCATTGGCGGCGCTCTTCGGGCGTCGCGAGGCGCCGGTTCTGGTCGACGCTGGCGCCGGCAATGCCTATCTGGGGTTCGTGCTCTACGAGGTCTTCCTGGCTCACCTGGGGCGCGGCAGCCTGGTCAACATCGATCGTCGCACCGATGTCATCGAACGCGGCAGGCAGCGCGCCGAGCGGCTGGGATATAGCAGGATGAGTTTTGAGCAGAGCGCCCTGGACGCCTCGGAGGAGGTCGATGGCGGGCGCCCGATCGACGCCATCCTGTCCCTGCACGCTTGCGACACGGCCACCGACGACGCCATCCATATGGGCCTGGCCGCCGGCGCCTCTGTCATCGCCGTGGTGCCCTGCTGCCAGACCGAGGTGCATGGGTTGCTCAAGGGCCACGCCACGCGCGGCGCGCTGGCTCCGCTCTGGCGCCACAACTGGCATCGCCGCGAGTTCGCCGCCCACCTGACCAACGTGATCCGTACCCTGGTCCTGGAATCCCACGGCTACAAGGTGCGGGTGACCGAACTCGCCGGCTGGGAACATTCGCTCAAGAACGAGCTGATCCTGGCCACCCGCCACCAGCGCAGCAACGCCCTGGCCCGCCGGCAGCTGGCCGATCTGCTGCACAACCTGCCGCCGTTGCCGATGAAATTGCTGCAACGCCAGCCAGCGGACGGTGCATCGACATCGACGATGTGATACCCCGTCGGCGCCCGGATATCAGCGCCGGCTGTGGAGGCCCCATGTCCCTGCTCGACACCCCATTGACCCGCACCCTGGGCATCGAGACGCCGGTGATCTGCGGGCCCATGTATCCCTGCTCGAACCACGAGCTCGTCGCCGCCGTGTCGGAAGCCGGTGGCATCGGCGTGGTTCAGCCCATGGCCCTGTCCTTCGTGCACGGCAAGGACTATCGCGAGGGCCTGCGTCGCATCCGCTCGATGACCGACAAGCCCATCGGGGTCAACCTGATCCTGGAGACCTCGGCCAAGATCTATCGCGAGCGGGTCCGGCAGTGGCTGGACATCTCGTTGGAGGAGGGCGTGCGCTTCTTCATCACGTCTCTGGGCAGGCCCGACGAGGTGGTGCAGAAGGTGCACGCAGCCGGCGGCATCGTCTACCACGACGTGGTCAACCGGCGATGGGCCGAGCGCGCGATGCAGGGCGGCGTCGACGGCATCATCTGCGTCAACGAGCGCGCTGGCGGTCACGCGGGTGGTGAATCCGCACGCCAGCTCTTTGACGACCTGAAGGACCTGGGCGTGCCGCTGATCAGCGCCGGCGGCGTGGCGACCCCCGCGGGCTTCGTCGAGCAGCTCGAGATCGGCTACGCCGGCGTACAGATGGGCACCCGCTTCATCGCCACCGAGGAATGCAAGGTGCACGCCGATTACAAGGCGGCGATCCTGCGCGCCACCGAAGAGGACATCGTGCTGACCGACAAGCTCAGCGGGGTGCCCGTGGCCGTCATCCGCACGCCCTACATCGACCGCATCGGCACCAAGGCCGGTCCCTTCGCCCGCTGGATGCTGCGCGGTCGCCGGACCAAGCACTGGATGCGTGGCTACTACGCCCTCACCTCCGTCTGGCAGCTCAAGCAGGCGATCCACAAGGGCAACGCCTACAAGGACTACTGGCAGGCTGGCAAGAGCGCCGGCGGCATCGACCGCGTGTTGCCGGCCGCAGAGGTGGTCAACAGCTTCGCCGCGGCCGCCCGCGAAGCCGCCGCCTGAAGCGCTCTTCATCAGATCTGCACGGCACCCGTATTCTGCACGGCACCCGCATGAAGCAGCCGCCCGCCTGCCTGCCGCCCGCCTTCTTTCGGCGCGACGTGCTCGACGTGGCGCGGGACCTGCTGGGCGCCACCCTGCTCAGCCGGGCTGGTGGCGCCCTGGTGCGCATGCGGGTGATGGAGACCGAGGCCTACCACGAGCGCGAACGAGGCGCCCATTGCCACGGCGGCAAGCGCACGCCGCGGACCGAGGTGATGTTCCGGGCCGGCGGGGTGTCCTACATCTACTTCCTGTACGGCATGCACTGGAACTTCAACGTCGTCACCGGGCCGGCGGACGTCGGCCAGGCGGTGCTGATCCGCGGCGCCGTGCCCTTGGGCGACGAGGCCGACCTGGCGCTCGTTCGCCAGCGCCGGGGCTGGGGTCCAGGCGGGAGGCAGCCGAGTCGGCGCGTGCTGGGCGACCCACGGCGCTGGTGCGACGGGCCGGCCAAGCTCTGCCAGGCCCTGGCTTTGACCGGCGAGCACAACCGGCGACCGCTGACGCCGGACGAGGCGGTCTGGTTCGAGCCCGGCGCCGCGGTGGCCGAAGCAGATGTGGTTCGCGGACCGAGGGTCGGCATCGACTACGCCGGCGACGACGCGTTGTTGCCCTGGCGATTCCGCTGGATGGACCCCCGCTGAAAACCCGTCAGTTGACTCAGTCGACTTCAGATTCGGCGTGCGGTCCCAACAATACGGGCTCCCGCACCAGCTCCACACCGCAGCGCTCCTGCACCCGCGTCCGAACCTCGGCGGCAAAGGACAACACCTGCCTTGTGGTGGCCCCGCCTCGGTTGACGATGGCCAGCGTGTGCTTGCGCGACAGGCCCACCTTGCCCTCGCCGAATCCCTTGCCCAGACCGCAGCGCTCGATCAGCCAGGCCGCCGACAGTTTGACCATGGGCACGCCATCGCGCGGTTCCTGGCGCCAGGAGGGCATACGCTCGCCACGTCGCAACGTCGCCGAGAGCTGCGCCTGCACGTCGAGGGCGGTCGACTGGGTGACGATCGGATTGAGGAAGAAGGAGCCGGCGCTGCGACTGTCCGGGTCGCTGGCGTCGACGACCATGCCCTTGCCGCGACGGAGCGCCAGGACCGCGTCGCAGACCTGCGGCAGGGCGGGCATGCCGCCGTTGTTGGCGTCGGCCTCGCTGACGCCCAGCCTACGGCGCAATTCGGCGTAGGCCAGGGTCGCTCTGCCATCGGTGCGCAGGCGGAGGCGGATGGCGAGCACCAGGAAGCGTCCCGCTCCGGCCCGCTTGAATACGCTGTCGCGATAGCCGAAGCCGCACTCGCTTCTGGACCAGATGCGCACCTCTCCGGTGACGCAGTCCATCGCCTCCACGCCCACCAGAACGTCGGCGATGCTCTGGCCGTAGGCGCCGATATTCTGAATCGGCGCCGCCCCGCAAAGCCCCGGGATGCCAGCCAGGCACTCGATGCCGGCCAGACCCCTCGCCACAGACCAGGCGACCAGCTCGTGCCAGTCGTGGCCAGCTTGCACGACAACTTCGACCCCGCCGTCCCGCTCGTCCGATACCACCCGCGAGCGCCCGGTGGGCCGCAAGACCAACCCATCCAGTCCGGCATCCGCCACCAGCACGTTAGAGCCGCCGCCGAGCAACCACCATCGCGTCTGGGTTTCAGCCGCCCAGTCCAGCGCTGAACGGGCCGAATCCGCGCTGTCGACATTGGCCATCAAACGCGCCGGACCTCCGCAGCCGATGGTGGTCAGCGGCGCCAGCGGTACATTCTCGAGCAGGTTTGCAGGCGGTCGGGTCGTCATGGTCTGCCTATCGATTGACCTCGGCGAGCAGTTCTTCGCCGAATCGCTCCACCAGGCGAGGTCCCATGCCCTTGACCTGCAGCAGCTCCGCGTTGCTGCTCGGCAGGGCGGCGGCCAGCGCCACCAGCGTGCGGTTGGTCAGCACGCGGTACGCGGGCACGCCCAGGGCGCGGGCCTTGGCCAGGCGCCAGGCCTTCAACTCGTCAACCAGCCGCTCATCGGCCGCCGGTGCGGGCGCCGCAGGCGCAGCGGCCGCGCCTTTGCGCCGTCGCTTGCGCGTCTTCTTGGTGGTCCGGGCGCCGTCGTCCACGGGCAGCAGAACGTTCGAGAGATCCACCACCCCGCGGGCGCCTTCGCCCAACTGGATGCGTCGGTAGCTGATGGTGCGGCCATCTTTTTCGAAGGTGTCCGTCTGCCCGTTGACCAGACCGGCTCGTTCCAGACCCTCGAGCAGCCGCTCATATGCGTTGCGGTCGACACCCAGCCCCTCGATATGGTCGCGATGCAGTCGACCGGCGCTGATGGAGCGACCGCCACCCAGCACATCCATGATGCGGGTCATCTGGCCGATCTCGCGCGCCGACGGCGCCAGGAAGGTGCGCGCCGTGCACGCCTCGGGTGCGCAGTGATCGCAATGTCCACAGCCGCTGCGCAGCTCGTCGTGCGAACCGAAGTACTGCACCAGCGAGCGCATCCGGCATTCCGGCAACCGAACCCAGCCAAAGACATCGTCCAGCTGCGCGATGCGATGAGCCAGTTGCATCTCGTAGGCCTGCGCCCACGCATTCCGCTGGCCCTGCAGTGGCGTGACGTTATCGCCGGCGTCGATGGCCACCGCGCCGTGCACCCATAACTTATCCAGGGCGGCTTCGACCACCTCCTCGGGCAGGTGGCTGGCGGTCAACAGCCGTTCCCGGTCGATGCCTTCGCCAGGCACTGCCCGCAGCACAGCGCGCAGGGCGCCAATGGGCGGATAGCTGCGATCGCGCAGGAAGTCGTGCAGCCGGCGATCGGCCCAGCTGTACAGGGCGATGGCGCGCGATTGCTGACCGTCCCGACCCGCGCGACCGATCTCCTGGTAGTAGGCCTCGATGGTCGCGGGTACACCCACGTGCACAACGGTTCGGATGTCCGCCTTGTCGATGCCCATGCCGAACGCGACGGTGGCGCAGACCACGTCGACGTCGCCTCGCTGGAAGGCATCCTGCACCGAGTTGCGCCGCTCGCTCACCATGCCGGCGTGGTAGGCCGCGCAGCCGATCCCCTCTTCAGCGATCGCCTCGGCCAGCTCCTCGACCTGACGTCGGCTCAGGGCGTATACCAGCGCCGGTCTTCGCTCGGCGTGACGCAACAAGCTGACGACCCGCGACACCCGCTGCGAGGGCGACGTCTCGACCACCTCGATGGCCAGGTTGTCGCGCGCAAAGCCGCGAATGAAGCGTTGCGCCGTGGGCATACCCAGCTGGCGCACGATGTCTCGTTGCACGCGCAGGGTCGCCGTGGCTGTCATGGCCAGAATGGGCACCCGATCGGCGCCTTGACCGACCACTGCCGGCAGCCGTTCACCCAGCAGCCGGTAGTCAGGCCGGAAGTCGTGGCCCCACATGGAGATGCAGTGCGCTTCGTCCACGGCCACCAGCGAAGGCGGACGGCTGGCCAGGCGCTCGGGAAAGCCGGGCACGCGCAGTCGCTCCGGGGCCATCATCAGGTAGTCCAGTTCACCGTCCAGGTAGGCCCGCAACGCGGCCCGCTGTTCCTCTCGGTCGCGACCGCTGTGAATGCGATCGGCGCGCAAGCCGTGCGCCTGCAGCTTGCTGACCTGGTCTTCCATGAGCGCGATCAGGGGCGAGATCACCACCGTGCAGCCGCCGCGGATCAATCCGGGCAACTGGTAGCAAAGCGACTTGCCGCCGCCGGTGGGCATGACCAGCAGACCATCCTGACCGCCGACCACAGCCTCGCAGACCTCGCGCTGATGGGCGCGAAACCCGTCGAAACCAAAGAAGCGCTGCAGCGCCTCGTCCAGGTCCAGCGCCTCCGCGGGGTGGGCCGGGCGCGCGGGCGTCGGCGGGGAAGGGCGGGTCGGCTCGGCGGATTCGTCGCCTGCGACGACGCTGCCCGCCGGCTTCAAGTCGCGGCCAGCGAAGAAGTCATCGAATGGCGGTTCCTCTGGCATCGGCGGGGGCATGAATCCGACCTGTTCGTAGCCTCTTGGCAGGCCCATGTGACGGTTGAATGACTTCTCATGTACGGGTCGTGCTGGCAAGGGATCCTCCTGCGGTTCGTGCATGGGTGATCGACCGCTGGCGCAAAAACGTTCGGATCTTTCTTGTGGCCTGGGGTCTGGCTGTCCCAGCCGCGCGGTTCTGCCGCGATTTGGCGCGGTGGGGGTCGACTCCTGTTGGCACGGCGCTACCCTTGAGGCCTGTCTGCCTGGAGGTCCCTTGACACGTCGCCGCCCATCACCCTGGAACAACGTGCTCGACGCCCTGCAGCACCTGGCCACGCCGCTGCCCGAGGGTGACGGTGTCGATGACCTGTTGCCCGAGCACCACCGAGAGGCCCTGCTGGGCTTGGCCGAGCGCCTGTTCGGCTACCTGGAACCGGAGTTGATAGACGGCCATCACCTGCCGCGCGACGGCGGCGCATTGGTCGTCGGCAATCATGGTTTGTTGGGCGTGGACTCCATGGCTCTGTATCCCTTGCTCTACCGCGAGACGGGCCGCCTGGTCCGAGCCCTCGGCGACCGGGCCCTGTTCCGCTATCCCGCCCTGGACCGTGCCCTGCGGCACCTTGGTGTGGTGGTCGGCGAGCGCGCCAACGCCATCGACCTGCTGCAGCGCGATGAGCTGGTCTTGGTCTACCCCGGCGGAGTCGATGACTCGTTCAAAGATCCGGCCGATCATTACCGCCTGCCCTGGCAACATCGCACGGGCTTCATCCGCGTGGCCATGCGGGCCAATCGGCCCATCGTGCCGGTGATGGCCGCTGGCATCGACGATGCCTACTCCTTCCTGTTCAAGGAGCGCAGCGTCGGCCGCTACCTGATGGGCCGCGGCAGCGCGCGCTACGACTTCCCTGTCTCGTTGGGCCTGGGGCCCATGCCCCTGCCGGTGAAGTTCACCTTCCACGCCGGTCCGCCCATCGATCCGCCTGCTGATCCGGACCTGGCAGACGATGACGAGGCGGTGGCGGAGTTCCACGCCCACGTCTGGGTCACCTGCCAGGCCCTGCTGGACGACGCCGTGGCTCGCTGGCGGGAACAGCATGACGGCGCCTCCGTGCGCGGCCTGGCGCTGCTCGACGAGCTCCTGCGCGGATAGCTCCTGCGACGCGCGCTTTATCGCGGCTCTCTTCATCGCCAATCGTCAAGCGCCCGACCGGCTTCCCCTGTCGCGTTTGGCCTGGCGGGTCGCTTGACAGTCGGCCAGGCCGGACTACCTTGTCGAAGAAGCCGTGTATTCGAATCTAACTAATTGAAATTTTTTCGGAAAGCCCCTTGACAGCGGGCTGGCGACCACTTTCGTGTCCTTGCAACGGGTCGAGACGCCGCATCGCGGCAGCCCGGTGCGACGATCCGCATGGTGCGGATCCATTTGACGACAATGACCGATTGGAGGTTTGTCATGACACTCATTCGTTGGAATCCGTGGGGCGACGTTGCCGGCCTCCACCGTGAATTCGATCGCTTCTTTGACCACCGCGTGCCAGTCAGCGCGCCGACCGCCCGACGGGGTTATGCGCCAGCGGTGGACGTGCACGAGGGCGAAGAGGCCTACACCTTGAGCTTCGATTTGCCGGGGGTGCCCATTGCTGACGTCCACATCGAGGTCCATCAGGGACGCCTGACCGTACGCGGTGAGCGCAAACTCGATCGGGGCGAAAAGGGCGAGGGCTACCGCACGCTCGAGCGTACTGACGGCAAGTTCGCGCGTGCCTTCAATCTGCCCGACAACATCGACGCGGACGGTATCGCGGCGCGCAGCAAGGATGGCGTGTTGACCATCACCCTGCCCAAGCGGCCCGAGGCGCAGCCCCAGCGCATCGAGATCGAAGGCTGAGTCCATCGAGAGCCGGTTCCCCAGGCCGGTTCGACCCGAGCTTCACGGCTCTACCTCTGTCGGCGTCGGCGTGTTCACCCCCTCCCCTCTACGAACATGCCGACGTCGACGTCTTGGTTGATGCCCAGGAGGCGGATCCCAGGTGGCCGGTGAGCGGGTCTTGGGGAGGGTCTGGTGCAGGGCTTGCCAGTCGGCTTCGGTGAGCTCGCGCACGGCGCCGGCTTCGAGGGTTGGGTCCAGTTGAAGCTTGCCGATTTGATGGCGGTGCAGCGCCGTTACGTGGCCGCCCACGGCGCCCAGCATGCGTTTGACCTGGTGGAAGCGCCCTTCGCTGAGGACCACGCGCACTTGCAGGTCGTCGATGTGCTCCAGGCGCGCTGGTCGGCAGGCTGTGCCGTCGGCCAGGGTCAAGCCGCTGGCGAAGTGGGCCTCGGCGCCTGGCTGGAGCGGTTCCTTGAGGCTCGCCAGATAGATCTTGTCGACCTTGTGTTTGGGGTGGCTGAGGTAGTGATTCAGGCCGCCGTCGGTGGTCAGTAGCAGCAGGCCCGTGGTGTCCTTGTCGAGCCGGCCGATGGGCGACAGCTTGCGATGACGCAGCGCGTCGGGCACGTGGTCGAGCACCGTTTCGTGGCTGTCGCTCTCGGTGGCGCTGATGCAGCCGGTCGGCTTGTGCATCATCAACGTGAGATGACCGGGCGCGCGCGTGGCCTGCCCGTCTACTACGACCGCGTCGCGAGAGGGCACCACGTGCACCATCGCGTCACGGACCACTTCGTTATTGACCTGGACCCGGCCGGCACGGATGAGTTGACGGGACGCCTTTCGGGGCGTGGACAGGGCGTTGCTGACGTAGCGATCCAGTCGCATACCGCCGCCCGGGCCGTCAGGAGTCGCGGCGCTTGCGAATCTGCGCGTCGACCGCGCTGAGCACGCGTGACGACAGCGAGAACAGGTTTCGGGCCAGCCCTGGGTCGTCTGCACGCGGGGGCGGCATCTTGTTGTCCGGCTCACGCTCGTATTTCGGAGGCGGCACGTAGGGTTCTGCCTTCGGCTCCGCTACCGCTGGCGCCGGTGCCTCGGGTGCTGCTGCCTTGGGTGCAGGCTCGGCGGCGGGGGTCGGCTCTGCGGGCGTCACGGCTTCGGGCGCCGCTGCAGGCGCGGCAGACGCAGCAACCGTGGCCTCGGCGGGCGCTGGTTCCACGGTCTCCGTCTCGCCAGTGGTCCGCAGTTGTTTGGGCATCGGCAGGGCGCGTTCGGTTCGGAGCGCCGCCTCGGTCTCCTCGGAGAGCTGGCGAAGCCGCGCCCGCTCGCCGTCGTCGAGTCCCACCAGCGACGCGCTGACGGCGTTGTCGACCTCAGCCAGGGCGTTGACCAGCTCCCCGGCACCCTCCACCAGCACGATGTTCTGCTGCCGCCCGTCTCCCGGCACGCGCTCGCGCCGCAGGACGCCGCGTTTCTCCAGCGTGTCCAGCATTCCAGTCAGCGATCCGGGGCGGATGGCCAGGGCGCTCGCCAGGTGTTTGGCGGTGAGACCCTGCGGTGCCCTCGACAGGGCGGCCACGATGTACATCTGGCCAGCGGTAGCCTTGTGGGTGCGTGCGACCTCGCCCACGGCGCGGGCCAGGATCTTGGCGACCCGGTCCATGCTCGAGGCCAGGTCCAGCGTGTCCAGCGCCGGCACCTCGAACTGCACCGCGCCGCCAGGCGCCGCGTGCGTCTTGGACTTGCCACGCACCGCCCGGCCACGCCGGCCGGATTTCGTTGCGCGGGTGGCCCGCTTTTTCTGAGCCATGTCATTCTCCCAAGAGCACAATCAAACCCCACACGCGCATGCTCGCGCGCACAAGATGCCGTGCTTGTTGGCACACCAACGGAGCGACCGTAGAAAGGCGTGTCGAAGGTGTCAACCTCACTGGCGAGCTTATGCCGCAATCCCGGGCACCTGACTGGGATGATGCGGAAGGCCTGAATGTTGTAACGTCGCGGACCTGCCCTCGTTGACTTCGACGGCCAAACCGGTCGACACTGCCGCGCCGCCGGCGATCGGCGAACAGCAACCCGGGTCGGACGTCACACGACCCCTAAAGGCGACGAGCGGAGGAACGCGGCATGACGAACATCGTAAAGTGCGGCCTGATCCAGGCCAGCAACCCGATCAACGACGAGAATGTGCCCGTCGCCGAGATCCAGCAGGCGATGCTCGACAAGCACCTGCCGATGATCGACGAGGCCGGCAAGCAGGGCGTGCAGATCCTCAGCCTGCAGGAGATTTTCAACGGCCCCTACTTCTGCCCCGGTCAGTCCAAGCGCTGGTATGGCGCCGCCGAGCCCGTGCCCGGACCCACCACGGAGGTCATGCAGGAGTACGCCCGCAAGTACGAGATGGTCATCGTGGTGCCGCTCTACGAAGAGGCCATGCGGGGGGTGTATTACAACACCGCCGCGGTCATCGACGCCGACGGCACCTACCTGGGCAAATATCGCAAGCAGCACATCCCGCAGACGTCCGGCTTCTGGGAGAAGTATTTCTTCAAGCCCGGCGACGGCGGCTACCCCATCTTCGAGACCCGGTACGCCCGCGTCGGCGTCTACATCTGCTACGACCGCCACTTCCCCGAGGGCTGGCGGGCGCTGGGACTCAACGGCGCCGAGATCGTCTTCAATCCATCCGCCACGGTCGCCGGCCTGAGCCAGTACCTGTGGGAGCTCGAGCAGCCCGCCGCCGCGGTCGCCAATACCTACTTCGTCGGCGCCATCAACCGGGTCGGCACGGAAGCGCCCTGGAACCTCGGCAAGTTCTACGGCACCAGCTACTTCGTGAATCCGCGCGGCGAGTTCCTGGCCAAGGGCTCCGAGGATGACGACGAGCTGGTGGTCGCCGACCTGGACCTCGATCTCATCGACGAGGTGCGCAAGACCTGGCAGTTCTACCGCGATCGGCGCCCCGAGGCCTACGACGAGCTCGTCGAGTGGTAGGTCGGCAGTCGCAGCACGACCGGTAATCTCACATCATCGCAACCAATTCGTTGTGGCCCAGTTCCACGACGCGGTTCGCTGATCTATGGTGCCGTCCGGTGCAACCCGGAGGTACTCCATGTCCGTGATCATCAAGGGTGGCCAGATCGTCACCGCATCCGACCGCTACGTCGCCGACGTCCTGTGCGATGACGGCATCATCGTCGCCATTGGCGCCGACCTGGACGCGCCCGCCGGCGCCGAGGTCATCGACGCCTCGGGCCAGTACGTCTTCCCGGGAGGCATCGACGCCCACACCCACATGGAGTTGCCCTTCATGGGCACCGTCAGCGCCGACGACTTCTTCACCGGCACCGCGGCAGGCATCGCTGGCGGCACCACCACGATCATCGACTTCATCATCCCGAACCGGAATCAGAGCCTGATCGAGGCGCGCGAGAACTGGTTCGCGAAGTCGGCCAAAGCTTGCGGCGACTACGCCTTTCACATGGCCGTGACCTGGTTCAGCGAGCAGGTCGATCGCGAGATGCGTCAGGTCTTCAACGACAACGGCATCTCGTCGTTCAAGACCTTCATGGCGTACACCGGCGCCATCGGCGTCGACGACGAGGAGCTGATCAGCATCATCGACACCGCCGGCGACCTGGGCGCGCTGGTGACGGCGCATTGCGAGCATGGCCAGGCGGTCATCGCGATGCAGAAGAAGCTGCTCGAACAGGGCAAGACGGCGCCCAAGTACCACGCCCGAAGCCGGCCCACCTGGGTCGAAGGCGAGGCGACCAATCGGGCCATCATGCTGGCCAAGAACGCCGGCCAACCGGTCTACATCGTGCACCTGACCTGCAAAGAGTCGATGGACGCCGTCTACCGGGCCCGCAAGGAGGGTCAGCTGGTCTGGGTGGAGACTTGCCCGCAGTACCTGCTGCTCGACGACTCGGTCTACGACAAGCCCGACTTCGAAGGCGCCGCCTACGTGATGAGTCCGCCGATCCGGCCCGCTGGCCACCAGGAGTACCTGTGGAACGGTCTCGCCCTGGGCGCCATCCACACCGTCGCCACGGACCACTGCCCGTTCCGCCAGGCCGACCAGAAGAGCATGGGCAAGGGTGACTTCACCAAGATCCCCAACGGCGCGGCCGGCATCGAGAATCGCCTCGCCCTGATGTACACCTATGGCGTCATGGAAGGTCGGCTGACCCTGGAGCAATTCGTCGACGTCTGCTGCACGCGGCCGGCCAAGATCTTCAATCTCTACCCACGCAAAGGCGCCGTCCTGGTGGGTTCGGATGCCGATCTGGTGGTCTACGACCCGGCCGCATCGGGCACCATCAGCGCCCGCGACCATCACCACCAGGTGGATCGCAACATCTTCGAGGGATTCGCCATCCAGGGTGCGGTCAGCCACACCGTCGCCAACGGGCGCGTGCAATACGCTGCCGGCGATCTGCGCGTGGAGCGCGGCGCGGGTCGTTACCTGCCGCGTCCGCCAGCAGCGCGCTGAGTTCAGCAGAGCATCGCAGGCGGAAGTCCGGCCGCCCGGGTTTTCCCCAGAATCTTCGTTATTTGAGACGTCGACCTGCCGCACCCGCAGGCGGGATGGCTACGCTGCTGCGACTCGCCGCATCGTCGGCTCGCGCAACAGGAGGCAGCCATGCCCAAGTGGATGACCGTCATCGCTCTCGCCCTGATTCTCCCTCTCGCCGCGTGCAGCAGCGACGACGGAGGTGATGGGGACTCCAACGACAAGAAGGTCGACGCCGGCGCGGTCGATGGCAGCACCAATGACGGCAGCGCCACAGACAGCAAGGTAGCCACCGACAGCACCACGGCGCCCGATGCCGGGCCCGAAGACACCGGCGCCGCGGATTCCGGTCCGACCGACGTGGGCGTGACCGATGCCGGCGCGACCGATGCCGGCTCTTCCGATGCAGGCCCAGCCGATGCGGGCACCGATGACGCCGCCAGTGGCGATGCCGGTGAATCGGACGCCGACGGCGGCAGCCCGGACGTGGGGCCCTCGCCGGAGTGCGCCGCCGACAGCGACTGTGCGGCCAAAGATGATGGCGACCTGTGCAATGGCACCTGGCATTGCGACAAGTCCGGCGCGGTCGCCCAGTGCAAGCCCAAGGCCGACTCGGCGGTGACCTGCAAGACCGACGGCGACAACGCCTGCAGCAAGACCTCCTGTGACACCAAAACCGGTCAGTGCACGGCCAAGTCCCAGCCCGACGGCGGCAACTGCGACGACGGCGACAAGTGCACCGACAAGGACGCCTGCGCCGACGGCAAGTGCATGGGCAAGGCGGTGGTCTGCAACGACGACAACCCGTGCACCGACGACGCCTGCGATGCGCCCAAGGGCTGCACCACGACCGACAACAGCGCTACCTGCGATGACGAGGACAAGTGCACCGACAAGGACGCCTGCGCCGGCGGCAAATGCGGCGGCGCCAAGGTGGATTGCGACGACAAGAACGCCTGCACCAAGGACTCCTGCTCGCCCAAGACCGGCTGCGCCCACGCGCCGACCGCCGCCTCTTGCGACGACGGCGACAAGTGCACCGAGTCCGACGTCTGCAAGGCGGGTAAGTGCGCCGGCGCTGCCAAGAGCTGCAACGACGGCGATAGCTGCACCACCGACAGCTGCACTGCCGGCACCGGCGTCTGCAAACACGCCGCAGTGGCCGGCTGCACCGGCGGCAAGTGCAAGTCCAACGCCGATTGCGACGACAAGAAGGCCTGCACCACCGACACCTGCGCGCCCGGCAAGGGCTGCAGCAACGTCAACAACACCGGCGCCTGTGACGACGGCAGCAAGTGCACCGACAAGGACGCCTGCAAGGATGGCAAGTGCGTCGGCGTGGCGGTCAAATGCGACGACGGCAAGGCCTGCACCCTGGACACCTGCGACGCCGCCAAGGGCTGCCAGCATACCAACAGCACCGCCGCCTGCGACGACAAGAACGCCTGCACGGAAAAGGACGTCTGCAAGGACGGCAAGTGTGCCGGCGTGGCCAAGGTCTGCGACGACAAGAACCCCTGCACCGACGACGCCTGCAAGGACGGCAAGTGCGTCAATACCAACAACTCGTCGGACTGCACCGATGGCAACACCTGCACCGAAGGCGACGCCTGCAAGGACGGCTCCTGCAAGGCCACCAGCCAGAAGAAGTGCGATGACGGCAATGTCTGCACCGACGACAGCTGCGTCAACGGCGTCGGCTGCAAGAAGACCAACAACTCGGCCGGCTGCAGCGATGGCAGCGCCTGCACCGCCGCCGACACGTGCTCCGGTGGCACCTGCAAGGCCGGCGCGCCGAAGAACTGCGACGACAACGACAAGTGCACCACCGACAGCTGCGACAAGGGCACCGGCCAGTGCAAACACGTCAAGATCGCCGGCTGTGGCGGGCCGCCAGCGTGGTCCAAGGTGTGGTCGACGGTCTTCCAGGGCAACGGCTGCCTGGGCTGCCATGGCGGAGACTCGGGCTCCGGCGGGCTGGGCCTCGGCAACGACGCCAGCGGCACACACGCCGCGCTGGTCGGCAAGCAGACCAACCAGAGCTGCAGCGCCAGCCTGTACATCAAGGCGGGTGACGCGAAGAACTCGGCCGTCTACCTCAAGGTCAAGAAGGGCGCGAATCACGGTTGCGGCGGCAAGATGCCCGCCGGCAGCAGCGGCATCTCCGATGATGACGCGGCCCTGCTGAAGGCCTGGATCGACGCCGGCGCCAAGAAGTAGCGCGCCTGCCGCGACGGCGTTGTGACGCGGAAGGTCGCGCAGATCTTGACCTCCACCCCACCTTCACGGCTCAATGGCCGCTCCCGACGTCAGGGCTACGGCCCGTCTTGGAGCCGTCCATGCTGAGCAATCCAGATCCTGCCCTCATCAATGAGGACATCAAACCGACCCCGCTGGACGAGCGGAAGTGGTCGGTGCTGTCCATGGCCAGTTTGTGGGTCGGCATGGTGGTCTGCGTGCCCACCTACATGTTGGCGGGCGGCCTCATCGACCAGGGCATGGACTGGAAGCAGGCCGTTCTCACGGTGATGCTGGGCAACGTCATCGTGCTGCTGCCCATGGTGCTCAACGGCCACCCGGGCACCAAGTACGGCATCCCCTTCCCGGTCCTGGCGCGGGCGTCCTTTGGCATTCACGGCGCCCACATCCCCTCGGTGCTGCGCGCCCTGGTGGCCTGCGGGTGGTTCGGCATCCAGACCTGGATCGGCGGCGCCGCCATCTACCAGCTGCTCAACGTCTTCGCGTCCGGCTCCCTGGCCGGTGATCCGCTGCCCTTCCTGGGCATCAACGCCGCCCAGACCGGCTGCTTCTTGTTCTTCTGGGCCATCCAGGTGGTGATCATCTACAAGGGCGTCGAGTCCATCCGCATTCTCGAGACCTGGGCTGCTCCCTTCCTGATTCTCATGGGCATCGCCTTGCTGGTCTGGGCCTACGTCAAGGCGGACGGCTTCGGCGCCATGCTCAGCGCGCCGAGCAAATTCGACGTCGGCGGCGAGAAGGAGGGTCAGTTCTGGGATGTCTTCTTCCCATCGCTGACCGCCATGGTCGGCTTCTGGGCCACGCTTTCGCTGAACATCCCGGACTTCACCCGCTACGCCAGGTCGCAACGTGACCAGATCCTGGGTCAGGCCATCGGTCTGCCCACCACCATGACGTTGTTTGCGTTCATCGGCGTCGCAGTCACGAGCGCGACGGTGACCATCTTCGGCGAGTCCATCTGGGATCCCACGGTGCTGCTGGGCCGCATGGGCGGCGGCATGAGCGTGATCATCTCGCTCTTCGCCCTGTCCGTGGCCACCTTGTCGACCAACATCGCCGCCAACGTGGTCTCGCCGGCCAATGTCTTCATCAACGTGGCGCCGCAGAAGGTGAGCTTCCAGATGGGCGGCTACATCACAGCCGGCCTGGGCATCGCCATCATGCCGTGGAAGCTCATCGAATCCACGGGCGGCTACATCTTCACCTGGCTGATCGGCTACTCAGCGCTCCTGGGCCCCATCGGCGGCATCATCATCGCCGACTACTTCCTGTTGCGGAAGATGGAGTTCGACCTGGAGGGGCTGTATCGCTTCGACGGCCCCTACCGCTTCATGGGCGGCTTCAACCCCGTGGCCATCGTGGCCTTCGTCGTCGCAGTGTTGCCCAACCTGCCCGGATTCCTGCACAAAGCCGGCGCCGTCGAGAGCGTGCCGCCGATCTTCGATACCATCTACACCTATGCCTGGTTCGTCGGCTTCTTCATCGCTGGCGGCCTCTACCTCGGCGGCATGAAGATGACCGGACGACGGTGAACACGTCAGCGATACAGGCCCCAAATCGCCCTCCAAATGGCCAGGAAAGGGCCTAGCTTCTGTGGGTGTCGAACCCACGGCAGACATCAAAGGAGACCCCATGACCCTGCCTGGCCCCGCAGACCTGACCTTCGCCGCCCGTGACTACGGATTCGTCCCCTACATCGACGCCCACAACTGGATCGGCGGTCGCTTCGTGGCGACCTCGACCGGTCGCTCGCTGCCGGTGCTGAACGCGCGCTACAACCGCCCACTGGGCAACGTGGACCTGTCCGATGCGACCGATGTGCAGGCCGCCGTCGACGCCGCCAAGGCCGCCTTGCCCGCCTGGAAGGCCACGCCCGTCAAGGAGCGCGTGCAGGTGCTCTATCGCCTCAAGGCGTTGATGGAGCGCGACATGGACGAGCTGGCCTGGTTGCTCGCCCACGAAAACGGCAAGGTCCACGCTCAGTCTGTGGCCTCCATCGCCAAAGGCATCGAGTGCATCGAGTTCGGCGCCGCCCTGGCCAACTCCGCCCCCGGCGAGCGCCTGCAGGTCAGCCGCGGCGTGCACTGCCAGGTCAGCCAGGAACCCCTGGGCGTGGTCGCCGGCATCGTGCCCTTCAACTTCCCGATGATGGTGCCGCTGTGGATGGTGCCCAACGCCCTGGCGGCCGGGAATACCTTCATCATGAAGCCCTCGGAGCAGGTGCCCTTCTGCGTCACGCGCCTGGCCGCCTGGTTGCACGAGGCCGGCCTGCCCGACGGCGTGTTCAATGTCGTGCATGGCGGCCAGGATGCCGTCGAGGCCATCGTCGACCACCCCGACATCAAGGCGGTCGGCTTTGTCGGCTCGTCGCGCGTGGCCGAGCTGCTCTATCGCCGAGGCGGGGCCCTGGGCAAGCGCATGCTCTGCCTGGGCGGGGCCAAGAACCACCTCCTGGTCGCGCCGGATGCCGACCTGCAGATCACCGCCACCAACGTCGCCGCGTCGGCCTACGGCACCGCGGGGCAACGCTGTATGGCTGCGGCTGTGCTGGTCGCCATCGGCGACGTGCAGCACATCATCGACGCCATCGCCGAACAGGCTCGAGCCATCACCCCGGGCGAAGGCATGGGGCCGGTGGTCAGTCCAGCCGCCCGCGATCGCATCATCGGCTACATCGACGACGCCGAACGACGGGGCGCGACCATCCTCGTCGACGGCCGCGGCGCCACCGTGGACGGCCTGCCCGACGGCAACTGGGTCGGCCCCACCATCATCGACAACGCCACCGCCGACATGCCCGCCGCCTGCGAGGAGATCTTCGGGCCGGTGCTGACCATCGTGCGCGTCAACACCGTCGACGAGGCCCTGGCCATCGAAAACGCCAACGCCTACGGCAACGCCGCCAGCATCTACACCACAAGCGGCTACGTCGCCGAGTACTGCACCGAGCGCTTCGAAGCCGGCATGTGCGGCGTCAATATCGGTGTGCCCGTGCCGCGGGAGCCCTTCGCGTTCGGCGGCTGGAACGCCAGCAAATACGGCCACGGCGATCTGACCGGCCGCGATGGCTTCCACTTCTGGACCCGGCCCAAGAAGGTCACCGGCAAGTGGGCCCTGCAGTCAGATACGAACTGGATGTCGTAGTTGATGCGCGCATCCCTGCTTCTGCTGCTCAGTCTGCTCTTCGCTTGCGAGCGCTTGGGTGGCCCCGACGGCGCCGATGGCAGTCAGGCCGATGGCGCCGATACATCGACCTTGTCGCCCGCCGCCATCGTAGACCTGGCCGCCGACAGCCTCGCCGCCGACCACCTGATGGCCCACGTGGGCTACCTCGCCGATGACGCGCTGAAGGGTCGCGAAAACGGCAGCCCGGGCGCCGCCACGGCGCGCGAGCACATCATCGGTCGGCTCAAGAGTGTCAACGTGCAGCCCGGCGGCGAGGTCGGCTGGTTGCAGACCTTCCCCACCGGCATCAACGTCGTCGGCGTCCTGCCCGGCAGCGACCCGGTCCTGGCGGACCAGTACGTGGTCGTGGGGGCGCATTATGACCACCTGGGCGAGGTCGGCGCAGGCGCTTGCAAGGCCAACGAGAAGCTCGCTCCCGGCGACACCATCTGCAATGGAGCCCTGGACAACGCCGCCGGCGTGGCCGTGCTGCTCGAGGTGGCCCGCGCCCTGGTCCAGGCCAAGGTGCCGCTGCGGCGTTCGGTGATGTTCTGCTTCTTCGACGCCGAGGAGGACGGTCTCGTCGGCAGCAAGTACTTCGTCAACCACGCCAAACCCCTGGCGCCCCTTGCCGACATCGCGGCCATGTTCAGCGTCGACCTGGTCGGTGGCCAGATCTTTCCCGGCGAGCCGTCCTCGTTCGCGGTCGACATCGAGTACTCCACCGGCCTGCGTCCGGTGGTGCTCGACGCGGCCAGCGCCGTCAACATGAAGGTCTGGCCCGTGTCGGCCTTCTTCGTCGGCAAGGAAGACGGCGGCCGCAGCGATCACTATCCCTTCCGCAAGAAGGGCGTGCCCGTCCTCTTCTTCGGCTCCGGTTCGCCGCCCATCTACCACACCCCTGCCGACGAACCCGACGAGGTCGACCAGGTCAAACTGCTCGGCACCGCGCGACATGTGCTGCGGGTCGTTGCCTCGGTCGCCAACGCCGACGATAGACCTGTCTTCGTGGACGACCCCAAACCCCACCTGGGCGACGCGGAGGCCATGGTCTTCCTGGCCGACCAGATCCTGGCCAACCCGAAGAAGGTGGGCCTGGCGGGCAACGACGCAGCGCTGACGTTGGTGAAGAAGTGGCGCGACCAGCTCGCCGCATACGTGGCCAAACCACCGGTCACCGACGACGAGTGGGCGGAGTACGACAAACTGGTGCGGACCATCGTCACGACGGCGTTTGCCGTCCTGGGCGCATAGCCTCGACCGGCCGCAGGCGACGTGGCGTGATCCTGCTCGCTTGTCCCCCCGCCGCCCCACTGCTAGAATCGTTGCCCGGATTTCGACAGGGAACCCCGTATTTTCGGGGGCCTGGATCCGCTTGAGGCCGCCCATGCATGACCGCCTGCAGCGAGCGGTGTGGCTCCTGGCGCTGGGCGTGATGGCCTGTGCCGAACCGCTGGCTGGTGGTCCTGTCTATGGCCCGGACGCTGCCCCCCAGGACACGGCCGCAAGCGACGCCGCGGAGATCGCTGAAGACGTGCCCACGGATCCCTGCACGGGCAAGTCCTGCGCCGGTGGGCAGGTCTGCGATCCGAGCACTGGCCAATGTGTTGCCTGCAACCTGGCCGCCGACTGCGCCGAGGCGGGCAGCAAGTGCGTCGACCATGTCTGCAAGCCCGCCACCGCCTGCACCACCGACAAACAGTGCCAGGCCACCGCTGAGATTTGCGACAAGGCCGCTGGCTACTGCGTCGCGTGCCTGAACGACACCGATTGCGACGCCGGTGTGGCCTGCGTCAAGCGCCGCTGCGTGCCGGCACCATCGAGTTGCAACACGGATGCCGACTGCGCACCCGTCGGCTGGCGATGCACGTCATCGGGGACCTGCGCGGCCTGCGCCAAGGACGCACACTGCCCCGCCAGCGCATTCTGCGATCAGGGACTCTGCTTCCCCGACGTCTGCATGCAGGGCCAGGCCAAGTGCCTCGATCCCCTCACGGTGGCGACGTGCAAGGCCAACGGCGGCGGTTGGATCGCCAAACCCTGCGGCGCCGGCCAGGCATGCGAGGCGGCGCAGTGTGCCAGTGACGATTGCAGCCCCGGCACGGGCAAGTGCGGCGCTGGCAAGGCGTGGACCTGCAAGCCCAACGGCGTCGGTTGGACAGCGAAAGCCTGCGGCGACAAGCAGGTCTGCGCCGTGGTCGGCACCGTGGCCTCGTGCAAGGATGTGTTGTGCCCCGCTGGCAAGCTCTATTGCGCCGGCGACAAGGCCATGCAGTGCAGCGATGACGGGATCGCGCAATCCCTGGTGGCCGACTGCGCCAAACCTGGTCCCGATGGCAAAGCCCAGGTCTGCAAAGCCGGCAAGTGTGGCCCGGTGACCTGCACGCCGGGCCAGTCGACCTGCCACGACGAGACCACAATGGCCACCTGCAAGGCCGACGGCCAGACCGTCGAGACCACCGCCTGCGTCGGCGACACGCCCGCCTGCCTTGGTGGTCAATGCGTGGCCTGCAAACCCGGCAGCAACTTCTGCGCCAAGGCAGCCCCCGGCAAGGCGAGCACTGTGGTCATGAAGTGCAACGCGACCGGCACCGACGGTGAGATCGACAGCGTCTGCAGCGACGACAAGATCTGCATTCAAGGTGCCTGCGCCAAGCCGTCGCTGTGCATCCCAGGGTCCTTGTACTGCGGCCCCGCCGGTTCCAACGGCAAGGCCACCCTGGTGATGAAGTGCAACAGCGCCGGCAGCGATGGCGATATCCACAAGGTCTGCGACCCCGGCACGACCTGCACCGATGGCAAGTGCCTGGGCAAGAAGATCTGCAACGAAGGCGAGAAGCTCTGCGACGGGCTGGCCACAGTGCTGACATGTAGCAACTTTGGAACCCAGTGGTCGGCTACAGCCTGCGCGACGGGTTCCAGCTGCATCAAGGGCATCTGCCAGCCCGGCATCATCTGCGCCGCCAAGAAGGTCTTCTGCGCCGGCACGGTGCTCAAGCTCTGCGCCGCCAATGGCAAGTCCAGCGAGACCGGCATGGACTGCGCCAGCGAGAAGAAGACCTGCGTCGACGGCGTCTGCATCGACCAGGCCTGCCCCACCAAACCCGGCGTACCCTCCTGCGGCGACGGCTGCTGCGCCATCAGCGAAGACACCGACAGCTGCCCCAAGGACTGCCCCTGCAGCGGCGGCAAGAAGCTGCTGACCGCAACGCAGTGGTGCGATGACAGCGGCTCCAAACCCGGCTGGCGAGACCAGCCTGGCATCTGCGTCGACGGTCATCGCAACGGCTGGTTCGACAAACTGCCCTGTCCCTTCGACGTGGCCATCGCCAACGACGCCAAATGGACCGGCCCCTGCTCCGGCTGCCTGGAAAAGAAGATCATCACCGACGGCGCTGGCCTCAAAATCGCCGCCTGGAAGGATGACGCCAAGGTCTATCACTGCTGCAAGGGCAAAGACCTGCTGCGAATCAACCGGTAGCAGAGCCGCAACCGGCTGACGAGGCAGACCCCATGAGAGCGAAACCAGGCCGACTCTTGCCCCTGCTGCTGGCAGCGCTGGTGGCGTGCGGTGGGACTGAGGAGCACGCGGCGGACGACGTTGACGCAGGGGATGGCGGGCTGGTTTCCGATGCGGTGTTGGACGCCACGTCCGCGCCCGAGACCGGGTCCGTGCCCGATACCGTGACCGTGCCCGAGACGGCGTCCGCGCCCGACTCCGCGCCCGACACCGCCCAGCCCTTCCCCGGCCCCACCGCCGACAACTGCATCAAGGACGTCACCGCCGGCAAACACACCTACGACTGCGATGGCCTGGTCTTCAACGTCGCCCTGCCACCTGCCTGCCTGACCGCCGCCTGCGCCCTGGTCTTCGACGTACACGGCCTGACCATGAGCGCCCAGATGCAGGAGAAGAACACGGCAATGGCCGCCCTGGCCGGCAAGTACAACGCCATCGTCGTGCAGCCCAACGCCAAGCCGGCCCCGCCCATGTCCAGTTGGAGCCCATCCGATGACGGCAAGGTGCTCGCCTTCCTCAATCGGATGCGCAAGGTCTTCCACACCGACGACAAGCGGATCCACTTCACCGGCTTCTCACAAGGCGGCGACATGACCTGGCGGATGCTCTGCAAACACGCCGGTCTGTTCGCCTCGGTGGCGCCAGCGGCGTTCTCCAGTGGCTGTTTCATCGGCGGCGACAAGCCGTCTGTGACCGTGCCGCTGCTCTATATGCATGGCAACAAGGACGTCCTGCAGCCCCTGTCGGGCGCCGACAAGATGCGCCAGGCCATCATCACAGCCTGGAAGTTGGGTGCTCCGAGCACGGTGTCGGCGGACAACAAGCACGAGTGGACCCGTCGCAAGGCGCCGGACGGTACGGTGGTGGAGTTCATCGGCCACAACTACAGCGCCGCTTCGCCCGTGTTGGGTGGTCATTGTTATCCCGGCAGCTCCGATCTGCAGCCGTCTGCGCCCGGCCAGTTGATGGGTTATGGCTGCGTCGGCAAGAGCGCCTTTGCCTGGGGTGAAGCGGTGATGACATTCTTTGCTGCACACCCCAAGCAGTAGACCTGCCAGCCAGGCAGTCAACCTGTCAGCGCGGTTCGGTTGTCCGACCCCACCGCCAGCGCTATCCTGCCCTGGCAGCTTCGGGGGGAGGCGATGAATCCAGTGCAGCGGTCGCGACAAGGTCGGCGAATCGGCAGTCTGCTCGCGCTGTCGCTGCTGGTCTCGGTGCTGGGTTGCCGGGGCGAGGAGCTGGCGTCCGATCAGTTCTGGTACCAGACCGAACAGGAGCGTCAGCAGGCCCTGGCCGACGCCAGCGACGTGGTCGTGCAATCCGATTCGACAGCCGTGGCCGACTCGGCGGGCAGCGCTGATGTGGCCGTCAAGGACGTGGCCGTCAAGGACGTCGCCCCGGTGGATGCCGGTGCCAAGGATGCCGGTGCCAAGGATGCCGGTGCCAAGGACGCCGGCCCGAAAGACGCGGGCGCCAAGGATGCCGGTCTCAAGGATGCCGGCCCGAAGGACGCGGGCCCCAAGGACGCCGGAACAAAGGACGCCGGACCCAAGGATGCCGGTCCCAAGGATGCCGGCCCGCCCAAGGATTCCTGGCAACCGCTGTGCAAGAACGTGGGCGATTGCGACGACAGCAATCCGTGTACCAAGGATCACTGCAATCCCAAGATTGGCTGCAACCACACCAAGAACGACGGCGCGACCTGCGAAGACGGCAACGGTTGTACGGTCGGTGATTCCTGCAAGGGCGGCAAGTGCCTGGCCGGCAAACCCAAGGCGTGCGGCGGCGGGTCCGCCTGCAAAGTCGCCAGCTGCAACAAGGCGGACGGCAGCTGCAAACAGGCCAACGCCAAGGACGGCATAGCGTGCAGCGACGGCAACGCCTGCACCACCAAGGACGGCTGCAAGGCGGGCACCTGTCAGGGCAGCGTGGTCGGGTGCGACGATGGCAATGTCTGCACCAACGACGGCTGCGATAAGGCCAAGGGGTGCACGCACGCGGCCAACAGCGCGCCCTGCGACGACGCCAACGCATGCACCGACAAGGACAAGTGCGCATCGAAGGTCTGCAAGGGCGTAGCCAAGAACATCCCCGTGGCCTGCGACGACAAGAATCCGTGCACCAAGGAGAGCTGCAACCCCAAGACGGGCTGTGGTCACGCCGCGGCCACCGGGGCGTGCGACGACGGCAACGCCTGCTCATCGGGCGACAAGTGCGTGGGTGGCAAGTGCGCTCCGGGCAAGGACATCTGCGACTGCAAGACCGACAACCACTGCGCCGCCAAGGAGGATGGCAACCTCTGCAACGGCACCCTGTACTGCGACACCTCCAAGGCGCCCTTCCAGTGCAAAATCAAGGCTGGCACGGTGGTGACGTGCAGCAAAGCCAACGACGGCCCCTGCGCCGCCAACCTCTGCCAGGCGGCCACGGGCAAGTGCGTGCTGACGGCCGTCAACGGCGGCAAACCCTGCGAAGATGGCAACAAGTGCACCCAGTCCGATGTCTGCAGCGGCACCAAGTGCCAGGGCGGACAGCTGGCCTCCTGCGGCGACGACAACCCCTGCACCACCGACACCTGCGATCCCAAGCTGGGCTGCGTGCACAGCGCCAATACCAAGGCCTGCGATGACGGCAACGTCTGCACCTACGAGGACACCTGCAAAGATAAATCGTGCGCGCCCGGGCTGCCGAATACCTGCGACGACAAGGATCCCTGCACCATCGACAGCTGCAACAACGCCGGCTCCAAACCCGGCTGCCAGCACGCGCCGAGCTCGGGCAAGTGTGATGACGGCGACTACTGCACGGTCAACGACACCTGCAGCGGCGGCGTCTGCCTGCCCGGGGGCCGTCGATACTGCGAGGATGGCAAGGCCTGCACCAGCGACTGGTGCGACTCCAATGCCAAGAAGTGCGTGACCAAGGCGTTCGGCTCCGGCACTGCCTGCCTGACTGGCGGTTTCTGTGACAAGAGCGGCAACTGTGCCCGCGGCATCTGCATCATGGGCAGCAAGACGCCCTGCAACGACCACAACCCGTGCACCAAGGATGTCTGCAAGGGTTCGTTACCGGGCAATTGCTACTACGAGCAGGTCAAGGATGGCACCTCCTGCAGCAAGGTGGGCTACTGCCGGGGCGGATTCTGTGTCGACAAGGCCACGACCATGGCCTACGTGCCGTCGACCTGGTTCATGATGGGCTGCAACGCCAAGCTCGACGTCTGCGACGGCGACGAGAAGGCCCAGCACGAGGTGCACAATACCAAGGGCTTCTTCCTGGATCTGTACGAGGTGACGGTGGCCGATTGGATGAAGTGCATGGCCGCCGGCAAGTGCGAGGCGCCCGCGGGCACCGGCTACTGCCTCAATGACGAAGCCAAGTTGGATAACTACAAGGGCAAGCGCTACAACCTGCCGGTCAACTGCGTCGGCCATGGCAAGGCCAAGGACTACTGCGCCTGGGCCGGCAAGCGCCTGCCGACCGAAGCGGAATGGGAGCTGTCGGCGCGCGGAGACTGCGCGGCCAACGGCGGCACCAAGCTCTGCCCGACCAACATGCGCATCAATCCCTGGGGCAACAAGGGCGGCACCTGCGAGCTTGCCGTCATGAAGAGCACCAAGGGCGACGGTTGCGGCACGGGGCTGGCCTGGCCGGGCGGCTCCAAGCCCCTGGATCGCGGCCCCTTCGGCCACTACGACATGGCCGGCAATCTGCGTGAGCACGTCAACGATGTGTACGCCAAGAGCTTCTCGGCCAACGCCATCAAAGATCCCAAGGGACCCGCATCCGGCTCGGCGTATGTCCTGCGCTCGGGCAGCCTGCGCGATACCAAGATGCGGGTCGGCAATCGTGCCTGGGTCAACAAGACGTACTCCAAGTACTACTACGGCTTCCGCTGTGCCTATACACCGTGATTCCCGAACCGCGCTCGTGTCGATGCCCCTATGGCGCTCGATTCGCCGCGTACGACAGCCCCTGCTCTTGAGTGGACTCGTCGTGCTGGCGCTGTTGGCGTCTGGTTGCAGTCGATGTTCGGAAGACCGCAAGGCGAAGAAGACCGCCGCCGCCAAGGCCGACAAGAAGGCCAGCGCGAAGGCGACCGCCGCCAAGAAGAAGCCGGCCCCCAACGTGGTGGAGAAAGTGCCGCATCCCGACTTTCCCACCGCGGCCATGGCTCGCACCGACGACATCTTCCTGCTGGAGGAGCCCGACCGCGGGCCGCTGGTGACGCAATTCAGCCTGCCTGCCACGGGTGCGCTGCAGTGGACCACGCACGGCTGGTGCGAGCTCGACTACGACGACGTGATCTGTGGCGCGGCGATCCCCGACGATGAGCGCGTGCGTGCCCACTGGCGAATCGGTCGGCGGGCAGAACGCCTGCTCATCGCCACCCGCCGATTCGGCCCTCGGGTGGACGAGACCATCTACTTCGACCGCGCCGCGAACGGCCAGGTTATCCGCATCATGGTGCTCAACCGGTACGAGTCGCTCTACAAGGCGCGCTACTTCGACGCCGGTGGCGAGCGCTACACAAGTCGCAAGGCCACCGGCGCCAATGCGTTGGGTGGCTGCGGCCAGATGCAGCTGGAGCGCGACAAGGAGGGCAAGGTCCAGGCGGTCACCTGCTTGCAGTGGTCCGGCGCGCCCATGGTCGATGCCAATGGGGTCACCATCACCCGCCTGACGCGCGGCGAGCACGGCTTGATCCGCAAGCGCGAACGCCTCGATCGCGACCGCAAGCCTGTCGACGGTCACGACGGCGTGCATCGCCTGGTCTACGAGCGCGACCCCCAGGGTCGCGTGGTGCGCCGCCGGGCGTTCGACAAGGCGGGCTTTCCGGTGCTCTCCCAGTCCGACGGTTGCCACGGCCTGAGCCAGCGCTGGGGGCCGCGCGGCTTGATGCATCGACGCACCTGTTTGGACGCCGAAGAGCGGCCCACCAAAGACAAGGACGGCAGCTGTCGGCACGAATTCGAGTACGACGGTCGCGGCTGCCTGGTGGGCAAGCAATACCTCAAGCCGGGCGCGTCACGCGGGTCCTGTCGGCGCAAACACAAGCGACATGACTACGTGGTCGACCATCGCTGTGCGCGCCAGTCCAAGATCTGTCGCAACGGCAAGGGCGACCGCGACGCCTGCGGCATGAAGGAGCCCGCGGAGATGCGCTATAGCCGGGACGACCGCGGCCGTGTGGTGTCCATCAAGTACTTCGCCATCGATGAGCAGCCCGCCGGCGACGCTGCCTGTCGGTCCTTCGAGACCCGCAAGACCTGGGATGAGCGCGGCCGCTTGCTGACCGTGGGCTACCACGGCCCCGACGGCGGCCCGGTGGAGTGCGCCCGCACCGGCTACCAGGGCCTGCGCTACGAGCGAGATGATGCCGATCGGGTGATCCGACAGAGATTTGTGGCCGTGGACGGCACGCCCGGCACCAACCTGGGCTGCGCCGTGCGGCACTTCCGCCACGACAACTACGATCACGTGGTCGAGACCCGCAATCACGGCATCGACGGCAAACTGGTCGACGTGCTGGGACTGGCCATCAAGCGCTACCTCTACGACGAGGGGCATCGCGACTTCGCCAAGTTGCTCTTCGACGTTGACGATCGCCCGGCCCGCTACACAGGTTGCTTCACCGGCCAGCAATGCCCCGGCCAGACCTGGCATGCCCTGCGCGTTCGTCGCACGGCCAATGGCAAGGTCGCCAGCAACGTCTATTTCGACCATGACGGCCAGCTGAAGGCGACGCTGGATTGCAGCAAGAAGCGCTGTTGGGGCGACTGAAGTCGCGGGCTACCCGTCCACCGTCGGGTCCGGCACCAGCGCCAGCGCCTGCGCTACCACGTCCACACCGGCCTCCGGGCGCACGCCAAATTCGCTCAGGTGGCGTCGCCAGCGTCGGCCACCATTCTGGCCGTGAAAGAGCATCAGCATGGGCCGCGT
This sequence comes from uncultured Enterobacteriaceae bacterium, assembly GCA_964438735.1. Classification (GTDB taxonomy): domain Bacteria; phylum Myxococcota_A; class UBA9042; order UBA9042; family UBA9042; genus CAYTLW01. Next base: position 97,015 of record CAYTLW010000007.1, read on the forward strand.
GATGGGATGCAGTCGCCCACCGGCGGCCAGTTGCTCCTCGATATAGGGCAGCATGGCCCGCACCGCGTCATGTCGGCTGGCGATGGGGTTGTCCTGGTCGTGGAAACAACGGTCCACATCGGCCATGATCCACGGGTTGTCCCAGGCCGCGCGGCCGACCATGACACCGTCCACGTGGGCCAGACGCTCTTGCGCCTGGGCCAGGCTGCGCACGCCGCCATTGCACTCGATGCGCAAGTCCGGCAGCTCGGCCTTGAGGCGTTGCACGTCGTCGTGGCGAAGCGGCGGGATGTTTCGGTTTTCCTTGGGGCTCAGGCCCTTCAACCAGGCCTTGCGGGCGTGCACGATGAAACGGTCGCAGCCCGCCGCGGCCACCACCTGCACGAAGTGGCGCATGTCTTCGTAGCTGTCCAGGTCATCGAAGCCGATGCGATGTTTGACCCCCACCGGCAGCGAACAGGCCGCCCGCATGGCCGCCACGCAGTCGGCGACCACTTGCGGATGACCCATCAGGCAGACGCCGAAGCGGGCCCGCTGGACCCGGTCGCTCGGGCAACCGACGTTGAGGTTCACCTCGTCGTAGCCCCGCTGCTCGGCCATCTGCGCACAGCGCGCCAGGGCCGCCGGGTCATCGCCGCCCAGCTGCAGCACCAGGGGTCGCTCGGCGCTCGAGTACGCCAGCAAGCGGTCCCGATCGCCATGGATCAAGGCGCCGGTGCTCACCATCTCGGTATAGAGCAGCGCCCGTCGACTCAGGGTCCGCAACATCATGCGGCAGTGCCGATCGGTGCGATCCATCATCGGCGCCACGCTCAGCGGCGCGGGCGTGGCCCGATCCCCCGCGGTGGTGGCGGCTCCGGTCGCGGCGGCGGCGGTTTGCGCGGTCATGGAGTGGGCTACGGCTTGGCAAAGACGCAGGGCTTGCCGCTGCAGACGTCCTTGATCTCGCCGGTCTCGAAGAAGTGCACCATCTGCTCGCTGTGCACGTCCAGCTTGCGCGGCCAGCCATGGGGATCGCCGATGTTGTCGTTGGGGGGCTTGGTGCCCGGCGGCGGCCAGGGGTTGCCAAAGGCGTAGTTGACCAGGCCCGAACCGGTGTAGGGATAGGCCTGCTCTTCGATGCCCCATAGCGTCTTGCCGTAGTCCTTCATCACCTTGACGCCCAGGTCGCTGCGGGCGGTGATCTCGTTGGTCAGCAGCGCCACCTGCCAGTCGCCCTGGGCGGAGGTCAGCAACACGTGGTGGGCCGGTGTGCCGGCGAAAGGTTCCGCGGACATGTGCCGGTAGAAGCTCACCGGATCGACCTGGTCCCAGAGCACCTGGCCGGCGCCCAGCAACACGGCGCGGTCGACCGGGTTGGGATAGGTCGCGATGAGGACCGCATAGAAGGGGGCGAAGTCGACCGAGCGCTGCAACAGGGTCGAGTAATTCTGTCCGGGCACGCCAAGGTGGCCGCGGGTGACGTCGGTGCTCAGTGCCATGTAGGTGGCGCCGTAGATGCCGCCCTGGGAGATGCCGGTGTAGTAGAAGCGCTTCTTGTCGACCTTGACGCCCTTGGCCTTGATCTCGGCCAGCTGGTCGAAACGCTCACGCATGGCCCGACCCAACAGCAAGGAGTTGACCATGCCCTGGTGCAGGTGCTGGGGAATGATGGGGAAGAACGAGAAGTCGAAGATCATCTGGGTGATGGCCTTCTCTTGCGGCTCGGCCATGCCGGTCCAGTTGCAGGCGAAGAAGATCAGGTCGTGCTTGCTGGCGATCTTGGAATTGTGGCTGCCCTTGACCTGGCTGCCCTTGCCCAGCAGGCCGTGACCATACTGGGCGATGCCCTGGGCCTTGCCGGTGAGCGCGGCGTGGGGCACGCGGATCCAGAACTCGGGTTCGGTCCAGCCGTTCTGCGCCGGATTGCCGTCCGCACCCAGGTTGAGCAGGTAGCCGGTCTGGCCGCCGCCTACATCCACCTCTTTGACGAAGGAGGGCACCTTGAAGGTGCCTTGGATGGACAGCGCGATGTGCTCGTTGACGGGTTTGCCCGAGCCGTCGTCTTTGGCCAGATAGGTGTCGATCTTGTCGATCTTCATCTCCGGCCCCTTGTCGCCAACGATCTCCAACGCCTTGTCACGTACATAGAGCAGGTGACCATGCATGGCCTTGCTGCTCGCCGTGGTGAAGTCCCAGGCCAGCTGCACATCGTTCCGGTCGATGTCTTCGCCTTCCAGGGCGGTGAAGATCTCGTCGAAGCCGGCCTGACGAGCCTCCAGATACGTGCCGTTCGTGGTGCAGTCGCGCAGGGCTTTGAACGCGTCACTGACGGCAAACGACTTGCCTTCCGTGTCGATCAGGTTGCGGTAGACGACCACGTAGCGGGTGGCCTCCTCCAGGAGTACCAGCGGCCGCATCATCAGGACCGTGTTCTCCGGCTTGAAGCCGCTGCTGTCGAGCTCGACGAAATGGGGCACGCGGGTCACCTTCCCATCCTTGCCAAGGCGGAGCAGCAGGGTCGGGCTGTCGGCTTTGACCGATCGGCTCGGGTCGTTCTCCGAGGCCAGACCGGTCACGTCCACGCCGGGGAAGAGGGCCAGGATGGGGGTGCCGACGCCAAATCCGTCCATGGCTTCGAATGCCTCGCTCCAGGCATGTTTGCCAGCCTTGTTGGCCGCCAGCGTCGTCTTGCCCAGGGCCAGGCGGAGACCGCTATCGCGGCTGTCGTCGGCGACCAGGAAATGGCTGGATGGCCACGGCAGGGAGCAGTTCGCCGGCTGCAGCGGGTCGCAGTCGGGGGTCGGATCGTCCGCCGGGAGCTCCGGATTGCTGGTGCAGCTGGACGGCTTGTCGTCCTCCGGCTCCGAGCTGCAGGCGAACAGGCAGAGCGCGGCGGCAAGGGCCAGGGCGAGCGATCGGGATGCAATCATGGACATTCTCCGGCGAAGGGCCGGGGGGTTGTAGCATCGATCTGGCGTCGGTGGCAGGGGCTTTTTTCAGCCGCGCGGGCGGTTCGCGCACCTGCTTTGATTCACCTGGCGGGCGTGATCACGTAGCGCCGGTCGCGCACGCGCACCTTGGGCGGCTTGTGGCTCTTCTCGAAGGCGTCGTAGCCCTCCTTGAGATTGGCCCAGAAGGCCGCCTGTGCAGGGGTGGCATGCCTCTTCATGTTCGCCTTGGTCATTCGGAAGGGGAAGATGTGCATGGCGAACTTCCGCTGGCCGCCCTTCAAGGCGTCCTCCGCCATGGCGTAGATCTCGCGGATCTTGTTGTCGGTCATGGCGAAGCAGCCCGCCGATACGCAGCTGCCGTGCACCATGATGGCGCTGCCGGTGCGACGATGCGCCCGGTCATAGCGATTGGGATAACCCACATTGAATGACAGGTGATAGCTGCTGTAGGGGTTCAGCTGTCGCCGGGCGACGCTGTAGAAGCCCTCCGGAGACTGGAAGTCGCCGCGCTTCAGCTTCGGTCCCAAGGTGCCGGAGTGATAGCAGATGGGCCACGTGCGGAAGTGTTCGTAACGAGCGCCTCGTTTGACCCAGACCTCGAGCTCCCTGGACTGCTTGAAGACGCGCATGAAGATGGGCGCCTTGGCCTTGAAGCCCTTGGCCGTCAGCGCCTGGCGAAGGGAACGCCGGACCTTGTTCATGGTCGACTTCGGCGGTCCGCGGCGCACCGGCGGCGGCGCGTCATGGGGCAGGTGAGGCACATGTGCGTGATCCTCGTCGCTGTCCGATACCAACCACCAGGTCAGCCCGCCACCCACCAGGGCGGCCACGACCAGGATGACGACCCAAAGACGCCAGCGGGGCTTCGAAGTCGGTTCGTTCATGGCGGTCTCCCTGCCCTGGGATCTTGATTCGCTACAACGATCGGGCCAGGCGCAGTCCCAGGTTGAAGAAGTGGGCGTCGCCGTGCAGGACGAATCGATTGGCTGCGCGGCAGTCGCGGGCGTCGTTGTACCAGCCGCCGCCACGGCTCACGCGTCGGGGCGCCCGGATGCTCGCCGGCGCGCCATAATCGCCCCTTCGCGGATCCCGTCGGCTCCAGACCCACTCCCAGACGTTGCCGATCATGTCGTGCAGCCCCCAGGCGTTCGCCTGCAACTTGCCGCCCGGGTTGGTGCCGCATGCCTCGATGTCCCCCCTGCGACCCTCCCACTGAGAGCAGTCGCCGGCGCCGGCATAGGCCACGCCGTTGTGACCGCCGTGCCAGGCGATGGCATCCAATCCAGCCGCGGTGCGCCTGCCCTGGAGTTTCAACGGGCCGGCGTAGGTCGCGCTTGTCGTGCCCGCCCGCGCGGCGTACTCCCACTCCTCTTCAGTGGGTAACCGATAGCCGGTGCAGTCGATGCCGGCGAAGGTCGCGCTCCGACAGCGCAAGCCGCCCCCCATGACGTCGCCGCCGCAGTCCTTGAGCTGGTAGCAGGCGGTCAATCCGTCGCGCTCGGACATGGCGTTGCAGAAGGCGAGGGCGTCCCAGAATGTGACCTCCTCGACCGGGCAGCGCTCGCCACAGCCGTTGAATCCGGCGGGGTTGCGGCCCATCACCTGGCGCCACAATGCCTGGCTGGTCTCCATGGTCTGGAGCAGGAAGGGGCGCCGGATCTGGACCTGCACGACGTGTTCGTCGGCGTCCCGCGGTCGCTCGCCCGGCGGTGTGCCCATGCGGAACGTGCCCGGCTCGATGCGCACCCAACCGCGCGGCACGCCGACCGCGAAACCGGCCACAGGCTCGCCCTTGTCCAGCGCTGCGATGGCGCCGCGGGCGGCGACCAACGCCGGTCGTTCGCCATCATTGGGGAACATGGCCACAAAGGCGGCCAGCGCCGCCCTGCGCTCCTCCTTGGGCGGATCGCGCAGGGCCAGCCACGCCGACAGCCGCGCCCGCTCCCGAGCCACGGCCTTGCCACGATCGCCGTGCACCGCATTGTGGCCGCGCCAACGGCGGCAGGCGATCTCGGTCTGGCCGCGGTACAGCGCTGCATCGGGCAGGATCGCCAGACCACACCAGGCCTTCTCCTTGGCGTCGGGCGAGGCGGTGGCCGACGCCTGCAGGTCAATGGCGGCCTGCAGCTTGCGCTCGACGGCCAGGTCGACGTCGGGATAGGTGGCCCGACGGGTGATCGCGATATCCGGGCCGATGGCCCCGCCCTGATGCGGCCTTAACAATCGGGTGGGGGTTGTTTTGGCGGGGTTCGTTTGAGCGTCGGCCGGCGGCGCTACGGCCGACGTCACGGCTTCTGCAGGGAGCACGGGCGGAGCGGGCCCCCCGGTGATCGGCGTATGACACCCTGGCCCGTCGCCAGCCGGATGGGTCAGGAAGACGAACTCGCCTTCGCCGCTGCGGCCACTCTGCGGATGCTGCTGCGCGCCCCAGAGAAGCTGCGCCTGGCGGGCCACCTCGGGGCGCACGAAGGCGATGATCTCATCGGACGTGATCACGCAGTCCTGGTTGGAATCGGCGGCGCCGTCCAGGGCCCGAAGCAGGAAGTGGGTGAACAGGCCGCGCGTGCCGCTCTCGTCGACCCACTCGTTGACCTGCTCACCCGCGCCGCCACCGACCAGGGCAATGCGGGCGCGCCGGCTGGTGATCGCCTCCAGGTAGCGCTCCATCGCCGGCTTCAAGCCCGCCGCCCGAGTGCTCAGGGCGAGGCCGGAGTAGCAGGCGTCGGCCAGCAACATGACGTGCCGGGCTCGATAGCGACCAAACCAGCGCACCACCTCGGTCATGGCGACGCCGGTGGCCGCCGGTCGTTTGGGATCGCCGTCGGGCGGCATCAGGTAGCCCACCCGCGCGTCGCCTTCGCCCACCGAGACGCCGTGGCCGGCGAAGTAGACCAGCACGCGGTCATCGGGTCCTGCCAGGGCGTGCAATTCGTCGCCGAGCACACTGGCGATGCGTTGTCTGGAGGCCTGCGCGCCGAGCAACATGCGGACCTGGAAGCCGCGCTTGTTCAGCCGGCCAGCCAGCTCCCTGGCGTCGCTCTCGGCGGCGCGCAGTTTCGGCAGGTGGCTGTAGGTGTCGACGCCGACAACGACAGCCAGAGACCGACGGTAGAGCTGCATCTTGCGGGCCGGCGTCTCCGGCACGCCGGCGCCCAGCCAGAGGTGCACCGGTCGATCCGGCCCGGCATGACCACCGAAGAGGCGGCTGTCTTTCTGCTTGTTGCAGCCACCGCTGGCCAGCAGCAAAACGAACACCAGGAGCCATGACCAGCGCATGTGCGCGCCGGCCGCCTCCCGAGTTCGACTGTTCGCTGCCTCCATCACCTGGATGCTACCCCTGGCGCCCGTCGTGGAGAACCCCTGCCACAGCGACCTTGTTCCACCGAAGTTGTGTGGGGAGTTCGATCAGACCACGACCAGGGCGACACCGGCGGCGATCCCCAGCGCCGCCATGGCCTTGATGGCGGTGATCTGCTCACCGAAGACCAGGCGACCGACGATGACCGCGGCGACCACCCCCAAGGCGCGCTTGATCGCCTCGACCAGGCCCACATGGGCCATGGTGATGGCGGTCAACTGCAACCCCAGGGCCAGGCATCCCACGATCGTGGCCAGGCCAAAGAGACGACTGCATCGACGCACCGCGCCCAGCTCTGGCAGGGTCCCGCGCCGGGCCATCCAGACCAGCAGCACCGCCGCCAGCGCCGCCACCTGAACCGCCGCATGCATCGCCACCGAGGTGTGCTGCATGGACACCTTGTCCGCGACCGCGGTGGCGGACCAGAGCGCCGCCACGCCGACCATCAGCGGGCTGCCCGGCTCCCGTCCCAACGCCTTCAGCAGCGCAAGCGGTCGGCCCAGTTCGGCCGTGCGGGCGTTGAGGATGAAGGCGCCGCAGACCACCATGGCGATGCCGGCCCACTGGGCGGAGGTCAGCAGTTCACCGAGCCAGATGGCGGCGAAAACAGCCGAAAACACGGGCGTCAGCGAGAGCAGGGGGACGGTGGCGCTCAGGGGCGAGCGCCGCACGGCCTCGAAGAAGAGCACGCTGGCCATCACGTTGGCGACCAGCACGCCGGCACCCGGCAGCCAGTAGCCCGGACCAATGACGAAACGACCGTCGTAGAGCGCCCACGCCGTGAACAGCGGCAGCTGGGAGATGGCCAGCGCCGCGGTCACCGCCACGGGCGTCAGGTGGCGGACGAGCCCCTTGCGCTGGGCGTCGAAGGTGGCCCATGCCAGCGCGCAACCGATGGTCAGCAGCAGGGCGAAGAGCGACATGGTCGAGTCCTGCATGCACGCCCTGGCCGGACGGCAAGTTGGCCGCGTCCGGGCGCTGCGCATACCACAGCGGCTGAACGCGGGCGAATCCGTCGCGATATCGATCCCTTGGGATCCGCCCCAAGCCTTCGATCATAAAGCGTCTTCACCTGTCCCCAACGATTTCGATCAGTTGCCGATCTGCGCTTGACGGCGATCCGGCCGGGCACTAGCAGTGAATCGCGATGTGAGTGGCCAATGGCCGCGGTGGGACGAGACGTTGCGGACCTTCAAGACCGACATGGTGCTTTCGCGCCAGCGCAAGCCCGATGGCAGGCGCAAGCCGCTGATCGTGCACGGGCGCCGCCGTCGCCGCTCCTTGACCCCCGGTCGCGTGGCGCTGCTGGGCGCCGGCGCCCTGGCCGCATTTCTCTGGTATGGCGTGATCGGCGATGATCTGGGCACGACGCCAGTCGACACCGCCGCCCAAACGCCAACGCCGCCACCGACCTCCGCCGCGGTCGTGCCCGCCGCTGCACCGGCGGAAGAGGCCACGGCGACGGGTACGCTCGCCGCGGCGCAGACGCCGCAGCCAACGCAGGTCTGGCGCGCCTTGTTGCACGTGGCCCGCGACCACGTCACCCGTCGGGTCTACGCCGCGTGGGGTTCGGTCATGGACCTGGAGGCCATGCGCGGCGCCGATGTGGACATGATCGAGCGTGCCCTGGCGACCTTGGATTTTCCGCTGCGAGCGGCTGTGGTGCGCCATCGATTCCAGGAGCCCAAGCGCTATGGGCTCAAGCGCCAGCCGCCGGCCACCCTGGCAGAACGACGCCGGGCGTTGACGCCTGAAAACCTGCGAATCTTCTTTGACGTCTTCGCCACCTCTCTGCCTGTCGACGCCCTCGGCGCCGACGGCGGTTGGGCACCCGGCGACATCGTGCTCTTCAGCACCAGCGCTTCGGGTCGTCCGCTCATGGCCGGCGTGGTCAGCGACAAGGATGACGAGGACGGCGTCTCCCTGCTCATCACCCTGGATCCGCGCGACCAGGTCGCCCTGGAGTCCCGCTCCTTGGCCGACTACCACCTGCGGCACCGCTTTCGCTTGACGCGCAGCCACTTGGACCGATGCCAGAAGCGCCTCGAGCTGCCGCCGTTAAGAATCGACGGCACGTTGCTTCTGTAACGTCCGGCGCGCCTTTGGGGCGTGTGATCCAAGCCCTGTTGCCCCTTTGAGTCATCCTGACTACCTTTCTGCCGCCCAACGCTGGTCTGGGCTGGAGGCAGATATGAATGAGCAGCAGATGATCGACCTGTGCAAGCAGCACACCATGTACACCTGGGCCGCCAGCGGCGCGGTCTCACCACTGCCGGTGGATCACGCCGAAGGCATTTATTTCTATACGACTTCCGGCAAGCGATTCGTCGACTTCAACAGCCAGCTGATGAGCATGCACATCGGCCACAACAACCCCAAGGTGAAGGCTGCGCTGACAGCGCAGCTCGACAAGCTTCAGTTCATCTACCCGGGCACGGCCACGGCGCCGCGCGCCCGCCTGGGCAAACTGCTCTCCGAGGTGGTGCCCGGCGACATCAACACCTTCTTCTTCACCCTCGGTGGCGCCGAAGCCAACGAGAACGCCATCCGCGCCGCCCGCCTGTATAGCGGTCGCCACAAGATCCTCAGCCGCTACCGCAGCTATCACGGCGCCACCAACGCCTGCATGCAGCTCACCGGCGATCCCCGGCGCTGGGCCAATGAGCCGGGTATGCCGGGCGTGGTCCGGGTCATGGATCCCTGGCCATACAACTACTCCTTCGGCGACGACGAAGACGAGATCACCCGCAACAACCTCACCTACCTGGAAGAGGTGATCATGTACGAAGGGCCGCACACCATCGCGGCCATGATCATCGAGCCCGTCACCGGCACCAACGGCATCCTGGCGCCGCCGCGTGGCTACCTGAAGGGCCTGCGCGAGCTCTTGGATCGGCACGGCATCCTGCTGATCTGCGACGAGGTCATGGCCGGCTTTGGCCGCACCGGCAAGTGGTTCGCCTTCGAGCATGGCGGCATCGTTCCGGACATCGTCACCATGGCCAAAGGCATGACCAGCAGCTACCTGCCGCTGGGTGCCATGGGCTTGCGCGACAAGATCGCCGACCACTTCCGCGAGAACGTGTTCTGGGGCGGCCTGACCTACAACTCGCACCCCCTCTGCCTGTCCGTGGGCGAGGCGGTGATCAACGTCATCCGCGACGAGGGCCTGGTGGACAACGCCGCCCGGCTGCAGCCGGTCATGCGGCAGGAGATGGATCGGCTCCAGGCCAGGCATCGCTGCGTCAAGACAGGCCGTTGCATCGGCCTCTTTGGCATGATCGATCTACAAAAGAACAGCGCAGGCGAACCGATGGCGCCGTACAATGGCAGCAGCGAGGGAATGGCCGCGCTGGGCAAGGCCTTCGCAGAGCTGGGTCTGTTCACCTTCGTGCGCTGGAGCTCCTTCATGTGCAACCCGCCGCTGATCATCACCGAGGAGCAGCTGCGAGACGCCTTCGCCATCGTCGACAAGGCCCTCGAAGTGGTCGATCCGTACTTCGAGGGTTGAGGCCCGCGGGAGTCCTGTCATGCCGCCACGTCTACGAATCCTGCTCATCGCCGCCCTGGCGTTTGGCGTGATGTGGGGGCTGCGTCGCCTCTACCGGCGCATCCGCAACCGCAACCGCGAGCAGAGCCTGCCCACCGAGCGCGGCGGCGTGATCCGCAAGGTGACGTACCACGAAAACGGCCGCATGAAGTCCGAGCGCTACCTGCTCGACGGTGTCATGCATGGCCCCTGGATGATCTGGGACGAGGAAGGCAGCAAGCTGGCAGAGGGCCACCACAGCCGCGGCATGCTCGACGGCGTCGAGATCCGCTACGGATCCGACGGCCACAAGGTCAGCGAGATCAACTGGCTCGAGGGGCGCCGCCACGGCACCACCACCGAGTACGGTGCCGAGGGCAAACCCGCGCGACAGATCTGCTACGTTCACGCCGAAGAAGGCACGCCTCCGGCCCACGAGGGCCCCTGCGCGCAGGACGAGATGGACGTGCCCAAGCCCGACTGAAACCGCGGGAGAACGCCGCCACATGGCCTCCCAAGACGCGCCTCAAACCACGCCAGGTTCCCCGCCGGTGGGCCGCCTCGCGCCCAGCCCCACCGGTGTGCTGCACATCGGCAACGCGCGCAGCCTGCTGCTGGCCTGGCTGTCGGTCCGTTCGCGGGGCGGCAGGGTGCTCTTGCGGGTCGAGGACCTGGCCCCCGGACCGCCCGACAAGGTGGCTTCCCTGCTTGGCGACATGCACTACCTGGGCCTGGACTGGGACCCGCCAGACCTGGCGGAGGCACGGGTCGATGTGGCCGATTTCATCGACCTGGACGCCAATCTGCCGCCATTCATCCTGCAGAGCCGCCGCCACGGCGCCTATCAGCGTGTGCTCGATGACCTCGAACGCGCCGGCCTGGTCTACCCCTGCATCTGCACCCGCAAAGAGATCGAGCAGGCCCTGCGCGCGCCCCACGCCGAGACCCGCGGCGCCGCCTATCCCGGCACCTGCAACGGGCGGTTTTCGAGCATCTCCGAAGCGGTGCGTTACGAAGCCGAGGTGTCGCACGCCGCCGATCGCAAACCCATCGGCGTCGCCCTGCGCCTTCGTGTTCCCTCCGCGCCCATCACCTTCACCGATGGCGTCTGCGGCGATGTGAACGTGTCGTTACAAGATCAGAGCGGCGACTTCGTCATCCGCCGAAAGGACGGCGCCTTCGCCTACATGCTGGCGGTGGTGGTCGACGACCTGGCCATGGGCATCGACGAGGTGGTGCGCGGCGACGACCTGCTGGACTGCACCGGTCAGCAGCTGGCCCTCTTCGACGCCCTCGACCGGCACCGGGTGGTCAGCGACCCGGGCGTGGATCCCACGCGGCCACCCCCGGCCTGGTTCCATGCGCCGCTGGTCTACGGAGATGACGGCCGCCGCCTGGCCAAGCGCGACCGCTCCCTGCACGTGCAGACGCTGCAGAAGATGGGCGTACCCGGCACGCGCGTTCGACGCTGGCTGGCCGCCAGCCTGGGTCTGCCCGACACCGATGACCCGGCGGAGATGGCCGCGCACTTCGACTGGGCTGGCAGTCCGCGCGATTCGGTGGTCTTTGGCGGGGCGGAGCTGGCGGCGCTGCTGTAGGGATCCCGCTGCATATCTGAAGCCGCGTCTTGTGCCTTGTCCGCTTCGGCCGCCTGCCGTTACCCTGACCGCTCCACAGTCGGGCACACCACCAGGGAGCCGAGACCATGCGCCACTCCATCGTCGAGCGTTCCTTCGCCTGTCTGCTCATCGGCCTGCTGGCCGGCAGTTGCGCCACGCCCGCGACTTCGGGCGGCTCGGCCGCCACCTCCCAGGACACGGGCGCCGCCGCTCCCGACAGCCAGGAGCCGGCCGACAAGGACGTGACCACAACAGCCCCTGACGCTGGCGCCACAGCCGACGTCGCGGTCGAAGACAGCGGCGCCGCACCCGCCGATGCCGGCCCCAAGCCCACCGACGCCGGCCCATCTGCCACCGACGCGGGGGCAGATGCCGCCTCCGCCGACGCCCCCGATGCCGTCGACGACGCCGACGAGCTCACCCTCACCGTCGAGGAGCTGCTCGAGCAGCAACTGATCCAGTACGACATCCAGAAGATGAAGCCCACCAAAGACGGCTCAGATTACGGCGTGCGCAACGCCAAAGCCGACGGCAGCGCGACCTTCTATTCGCCCAAGCTCAAGGCGGTCTTCGATGTGTCGATCAACAACGACGACGACAAGAAACCCAAACCCATCGGCGGGGTGCGCGTATCGGTCAAAGCCGAAGACAACGACCACATCTTCGTGCTGGTCACCGACAGCACGGGTCTGTACGAGCCGGCCATGTACACCGGCAAGCTGGTCAACGGCAGCGTGGACGTCAAAAGCAGCACCAGCGGCGGCGACGAGGAGCCCTTCGTCTACGACTCCAAGGCAGGCAATCCCTTCGAGGTCGACAAGGACGGCACCCTGGTCGGCACCCTGGCCACCATGGCCGTCAAGTGTGTGCTACGCACCATCGCCATGGGCGCCATCTCGTTCGCGGTCAAGAAGCTGGTCACCAGCGTCTGCACCATGGTCATGCCGCTCTACACCGACACCTGCGCCATCATCGCCGAGCTCAGCGCCTGGGTGGTCACCGCGGCCATCACCGGCGGCATCAAGTTGAAGTTCGAGGGCGCGGTCAACTGGAGTACCCCATTCGCCAAGGCGATGGGCGACGCGACCCTGGGCTGGTTCATCGGCTGGGGCTGCGAAAAGGGCACAGGCGCCCTGATGGTCGCCTACGGCTGGGTCACAGGCACCGGCACCCTCACCGGCCATAACGCGGTGGTCAAACGCTACAAAAAGCTCACCTGGCGGATGAACTACCTGCTGGACAAGATGGGCCAGCCGGTCACGCCGCCGGCGACCCCCATGACCGCCCAGCAGAAGAAGTTCATTGGCAACATCATCAAGCGGATCCACGAGATCCTCATCTATCACAAGCCCTTTGTGCACAAGAACTTCTTCGTCACCTACAGCGGTGAGTCGGTCAAACAGGCGGCCAAGGGCACACTCTTCGAGAAGATGATCGAGTCCGTAGGCAACCTGGCAGACAAGGCCTACGACGTGAAGCCGCCGCTGCTGCCCATCGACGCCTCGTTGATCATCAGCGCCTCGCCGCCGCTGACCTACTCCAACCTGTGGAAGGCAGCGACCATCAAGTCCAACGCGCAGAAGATCGTCTTTGAGAAGATCAAGTGGCAGCAGACCTCGACCAGCTGGAAGCTCAAGAACCTGGGCCACGCCATCGGCTGCGGACTCGGCATCATGAAGGGCTTCAACGGCTACGTGACCAACAACACCTCAGACCCCAGCCTCAACATCGACAGCATCAAGCTGGCCAACGAGGGCCTGGAGTTCGGCATCCGCGTGGCCAACAAGGCCTACGACCTGACCTGGGGCGGCTCCATCGTCGACCCCACCTGCTACCCCGACCTGCAGGAGCCCAATGATAAGTTCGTCCAGAAGGGCATGGTGGCGCCCTTCAACGGCAAGATGATGTTCGACAAGATGACCCTCAAGAAGGGCGACGTCGACTGGATGACCCTGCCGGTCAAGGGCGTCATCTCCAAGGTCCAGGCCGGTGTCGGAGCCCGCAACGGCGGCGCCGGCGATTGCCCGGGCCCGGCCATGGCCCAGCTCTGCCTGCAGCTGTACTGGTACAGCAACATCAACGAACTGAGCGACTCCGACCCCTTCCCCATCGGCAGCGAAAAATGCGGCCAGATCGGCCCCGCCGCCGCCGGCAACGATCCCCAATTCAGCACCGACAAGCTCGCCGTCTCCATCGTCACCGGCGAACAAAACGCCCGCCTCGTCGTCCGAGTCCGCCACAAGACCGCCCCCGGCGCCGACGTGCCCTACAAGCTCATGGTCTTCGCCGGCAAGGCGTTCTGATCCAGGCCGTCACGAACTTGACACCTTTGGATCCAAACGCACCACTGAAATGCCCCGCCCAAGAGGGTCAGGTATTGACACCTGACACCTTGGCGCACAAGACACCCGCCACGATTTCGTGCTCCAAGACGCGGTTCCCGCCGCAGTGACAGTTTGCCCCTGGGCGCGACCATCTTCGGCCGTGGCACGGTATGCAACAAGCAGCCCACAACCTCCAATCTTGTACATGCTATTAGCCATTGATATTATGTCGATAGTTGGAAAACAACCGAATTGAACGTGATACCGAAAAGTCCCCCGGTGGACTTTTCGGGCGCGTCACGTCTGACGCGCCCGCGGCCGCCACGCGGCCGGAGGTTGGGGTGAGGTCGGAAAAGCCACGCCTTTTCCGTCCGAGGGGGATTCCCTGCAATCCCCCTGAACCAAAAGTCCACTGGTGGACTTTTCGTGCCAAACAGCGCCCCGCAAGCGGTACATCGCGCCGGCACTTGCACCGCCGCGGCGCATCCACGACTCTGAACCTCCCGACCCGGTCACAAACGAGGACAAGATGAGCAGACAGCATCGTGGTCGACGCATTTGCGTGGCCACCGCTTGGGTTGTCATCGTGGTCGCGATCAGCGCTTGCGCGGGCGAAGAGCACGTCCTCGGGCCGCCCATCGCGGACGTCCCAGATACTGTTGCCGCCGATGCAGATGATGCGACCGGCAGCAGCGATGCCTCGACGATCCCCGTCGACGCCGGTTGCACCAATGCCCTGGACTGCCCCACCTCCGACGATCCGTGCCGCTCCTTCGTCTGCCACCCCGAGCTCGACTGTCTCGAGGTGAAGCTGCCCGACGGCGCCATCTGCAAAGACGACGACGCCTGCACGAATATCGCCACCTGCCAGGCTGGAAAATGCGTCGGTGAGCAGCCCAAGATCTGCAATGACGACAACCCCTGCACGGACGACGGCTGTGATGGCAGCACCGGTGAGTGCACGTTTGCCAACGTGGAACCTGGGGGCGCCTGCGACGACGGCGACGTCTGCAAACACGACACCGTTTGTGACGGGCAGGGCGTCTGCAGCGGCGGCAAGTCCGTCTGCGCCTGCACCAAGGACCTGGACTGCGCGCCCTTCGACGACGGCGATGCTTGCAACGGCGTGTTGTACTGCGACACCAGCGCCACGCCCGCCGCCTGCGCCATCAACCCGGCGACGATCGTCCTCTGTTCGGCCCAGAACAACACCGCCTGCGTGCACAACGCCTGCGATACCGACTCGGGCAAGTGCAGCATGATCTCTGTCGCGGACAAGACGCCATGCACCGACGACGACGTGTGCACCGCCGGCGACTGGTGCCAGGGGGGCAAGTGCGAGCCCGGCATCGACATCTGTTGCAAGAACGACGCGGACTGCATGGCCTTCGACGATGGCGACCTCTGCAACGGCACCATGTTCTGCAACAAAGCCTCAGGCCAGTGCCTGCCCAATCCCAAGTCCGTCGTGGTCTGCAAAAGCGTCAACGACACCGCCTGCCTGGCCAACACCTGCGACAAGAAGCAGGGCAAGTGCGGCTTTGTCGCCCTGCCAGACGGCACCACCTGCACCGACGCCAACCCATGCACGGTGGGCGATATCTGCGGTGAAGGCGCCTGCGTCTCCGGGCCGGATACCTGCTTCTGCAAGAGTCACAACGATTGCCTGCCCTTTGACGATGGCAACCTCTGCAACGGCACCCTGATCTGCAACAAAGCGACGGGGAAATGCCAGTCCGACGAGTCTTCCGTCGTCAACTGCCAGAGCGTCGACGACACCGCCTGTCGCAAGAACCTATGCGACCCCAAGAAGGGGCTGTGCACCTACGTCGACATGCCGGACAGCGTGACCTGCGACGCCGACGGCACCATCTGCACCAAGACCGATCGCTGCAAAAGCGGCAGCTGCATCGCCGACGCCAACAACACCTGCGATTGCAAGTCCAACGCCGACTGCACCGCCCTCGAGGATGGCGATCTATGCAACGGCGAGCTGTACTGCGACAAGAAGAGCGGCAAATGCGAGCTCAACCCGGCGTCGATCGTCTACTGCCCGACCGTGGACGACACCGACTGCGCGGTGAACAAGTGCCAGCCCAAGACCGGCAAGTGCGCCATGGTGCACATCAACGAGAAGAAGTCCTGCAACGGCGACGACAACCCCTGCACGCCGACCGATCTTTGTGTCGCCGGCAAGTGCCTGAACGACGCCAACGTCTGCAAGTGCCAGACCGACGGCGACTGCGCGCCCTACCAGGACACCAACAAGTGCAACGGCGAGTTGTTCTGCGACAAGAAGACACAGGTATGCGTGCCCAATCCGGCCACCGTTCCCGAGTGTCCGACCTGGCAGAACACAGCCTGTCTGCAAAGCACGTGCGTCATCGCCACAGGCAAATGCCAGCTGCAGTCGGTCAACACCTTCAAGAGCTGTGACGCCGACGGCAATGTCTGCACCGCGTACGACACCTGCAAGGACGGCCAGTGCATCGCGGGAGCCAACCTCTGCAAGTGCGACTTCGACGCCGACTGCACCGACTGGAATGACTCCGACCCCTGCAACGGCACGCTCTACTGCGACAAAGGGAAGAAGGCGCCCTTCTTCTGCGAGGTGAATCCAGCCAGCAAGATCACCTGCAGCGGCGGCGACCCAGCCGGTTGCAAGACCACCGTCTGCGACCCGGCGCTGGCCAAGTGCGTGCCCGGCGACGTCAAGGACACCAAACCCTGCAACGACGGCAATCCCTGCACCGTCAAGGACGACTGCGAGCAGGGAAGCTGCGCCGGAAAGCCGAAGGTCTGCCCGGGCGCCATCCCCTGCATGGTCTACTTCTGCCTGCCGGGCAGCGGTCTGTGCAGCAAGAAGGTGGAGACCTGCGACGACGGCAGCGATTGCACCACCGACAGCATCTGCGATCCCAAGACCGGCTGTACGAACACCGAGTTGCCCGATGGCAAGGCCTGCAATGACGGCGACATCTGCACGCCTACATCGGCCTGCAAGGGCGGCAAATGCCTGCCGCCAAAGCCGTCCTGCGATGATGACGAGGGCTGCACCATCGACAGCTGCGACGTCAAGGCCGCCAAGTGCCTGCACAAGGCCATGGCCGAGGGGGCCGTTTGCGACGACGGCAGCGTCTGCACGCCGACCACAACCTGCGTCAAGGGAAAATGCACCGGCAAAACCCAGTCGTGTGACGATGGCAATGTGTGCACCGCCGACCTCTGCAACGCCAAGGAGGGCTGTAGCAATCAGCCCAACAAGGCGGGCTGCAGCGATGGCGACAAGTGCACCACCGGAGACGTCTGCAGCAAGGGCAAGTGCATCGCTGTGGCCAAGGTCTGCGATGACGGCAACGCCTGCACCAACGACAGCTGCAAACCGTCGTCGGGATCGTGCGTCCAGGTGGGCGTCACCGATGGGCCGGCGCAGGGCTGCAAGGACGCCGATCCCTGCCTGATCGCCGCCTGCAAGAAGGGCATCTGCGGCAAGGTCTGGAAGGACTGCAACGACGACAACGGCTGTACCGACGACAGCTGCGATAACAAGACCGGAAAATGCGTCAACAAGGCCAACAGCCTGCCCTGTGACGACGGCGACGCCTGTTCCGGGCCCGACCTCTGCGCCGCAGGCGCCTGCCAGACCACCGCCGTCACCTGCACGGACGGTGGCCCCTGCAAGAGCGGCGGCTGCGACGCCAAGACCGGCAAGTGCGTCTACAGCAACAAACCTGACGGGGCGTCATCTGCGTGCAACGCGCAGGGCCAGTGCGCGACGGGCGCCTGTGTCGGAGGCGCGTGCAGCTACACCAAGAAGAAGTGCGACGATGGCAACGTCTGTACCGATGATACCTGCGACCCCAAGACGGGCTGCGGCACCGTGGCCAACCAGGCCAGCTGCAGCGATGGCGACAAGTGCACCACCTCCGATGTCTGCAGCAAGGGCAAGTGCGCCGGTGCGGCCAAGGCCTGCGGAGACGGCAACGCCTGCACCAGCGACGGCTGCGAGTCGGCCACGGGCGATTGCACCCACAACAACGTCAAGGACGGGCAGGCGAAGGGCTGCACCGACGCCGACCTCTGCCTGAACGCCGCCTGCAGCAAGGGCGTCTGCGGCAAGGTCTGGAAGGACTGCAACGACAACAACAAGTGCACCGACGACAGCTGTGATAGCAAGACCGGCAAGTGCGTCAACAAAGCCAACAACGTGCCCTGCGACGACGGCAATGCCTGCACCGGTCCCGACGCCTGCGCCGGGGGGAGCTGCCAGAGCAAGGCCATCTCCTGCAGCGCTGGCGGCCCCTGCAAGAGCGGCCAATGCGAGGCCAAGAGCGGCAACTGCGTCTACACCACCAAACCCGATGGGGTCTCCTCTGCGTGCAGCGACGGCAACGGTTGCACCATCGACAGCTGCAAGACTGGCAACTGCGTGCACAGCAAGAAGGTCTGCAAGGATAACAAGCTCTGCACGACCGACACCTGCGCCTTCGGACTGTGCAAGTTCACCACCATTGACTGCGATGATGGCAACCCCTGCACCGTGGACGCCTGTGACCCCAAGGACGGCGGCTGCAAGAGCCCGGCGGTCGCCGACGGACCATCGCTCGCCTGCAACGCGGGCGGCAAGTGCGACATCGGCAGCTGCGTCAGCGGGGTCTGCAACTACAGCAAGAAGAACTGCGACGACGCCAACGGCTGCACCACGGACAGCTGCGAGGTCAAGACGGGCGACTGCAAACACGCCGCGACCACTGCACCCTGCAACGACAACAACGCCTGTACCGTGCAGACGGCCTGCAAGGCGGGCAAATGCGCCGGCGGCAAGATCATCGACTGCGACGACAACAACCTCTGCACCATCGACACCTGCAACGCCAGCAAGGGCTGCCAGACCAAGGCCACCAACGAGGGCAAGGCCTGCGATGATGGGTTGGGCTGTACCCTGAGCGACCTGTGCCAAATCGGCGTCTGCGCCGGCACCGGCCAACTCTACGACAACCTCTTCAAGAACGACCCCAACTCCGGCCTCTACGACGTCGCCTCGGCAGGCGATGGCACCGTGGTGGCCGTCGGCCGCAAGGTCCTCAAGGGCGAGACCATCGCCGACGCCTGGGTGGTGGCCATGGATGCCACCGGCAAGGTCAGTTGGAGCAAGACCTATGGCACGAAATATCTCGAGACCTTCCTGGACGTCGCCCCGACTCCGAGCGGTGGCTGGCTGCTCAGCGGCATCTATTCACCCATCTACTCCTACGCGTGGGCCGTGGTGGTGGACGCCAAGGGCGACAAGGTGGCCGAACGCAACTACAGCAAGGACCCCGGCAAGTCGCAATTCGACGCTGGCGTCGCCAACAAGGACGGCTACACGTTGGCTGGCCACCGGCGCACCGGAGCGGGCAGTACCTATGGTTGGCTGATCCGCACCGATGAAAAGTTCCTCACCAAGTGGTCGTGGACCAACACCACCTGGGTCAGCGGCGGCTTTGCCGATCTCGTGAAGACCTCCGACGGCGGCTACACCGGCACCGGGTATTTCGGCATCACCCAGGGACTGTTGCACTTCGACGGTGAGGGCAAGCTGCTTTGGAGTCGTCGCTTTCCGAACTCCAGCGGCACCGCCCTGCGCGGGCTCGCGTACCTTGCCGATGGCGGCTACGCCATGGCTGGTCGTATTACCAGTTACAGCGTGCACAGCACCCTGTGGGTCCTGCGCACCGACGCGCTCGGTCAACTGAAGTGGCGCCGCGACATCAATGAGGACCACAACTACTGCGTCAAGGTGGGCGCGGAATGCCTGCGCGCCATGGGTGCTGCGGATCTGACGGCCACGCCCGATGGCGGTCTCGCTGTTGTCGCCACGGGCCCCCAATGGGGCGAATCGTCCAGCTATGGCCACGATGGCAAACTGATCAAGTTTGACGGCAGTGGTGTGGTTCAATGGGTTCGCCGCGTCGGCACCAAGGATCGCCACGAGCAGCTCAAAGGCGTCACCACCCTGCCCGATGGCGGCCTGGCCGTGGTCGGCTACAGCAGCGACAAGCCAACGGGCAAGAGCCAGGTCTGGCAGGCGCTCGCGATGCGCACGGACCGCTGGGGACACGCCGACTGCGTCTCCTCTGGCGTCTGCTACGCCACCACCGGCAAGACGTGTCAGGACGGCACCGGCTGCACCTACGATCGCTGCGATGGCAAGAAGGGCTGTCAGCACGGTGACCTCAACGGTCAAGTCACGGTCGACGGCAAGGTGGTGACGGTGGTGCCCTGCGACGACGAGCAGGCCTGCACGGTCGACGCGACCTGCTGGAAGGGCAAGTGCCAGGCCGGCAAACCCATCTTGGGTAGCCAGAGCTGGCCTGACGGGGCCACCTACGCCGGCACCCTGAGCGGCGCCGCGGCGGACCACAGGGGCGGCTATCTCGTTGCCGGCACGACGCAGCCATCCAAGGGCGCCGGCGACCGGGCGGCCATGGCGCGCTATGACGCAGCAGGCAAGAAGGTCTGGGGCTGGACAGAGAAGAAGAGCCCCTACGCGGTCGTGCGTGACGTCGCCCAGAGCGCGGTCGAAAAGGGCTACGCTGTCGGCGACGAGAACGGCAATCTGGTGCTCTTCATCGCAGATCACAAGGGTGTCGGCGGACCCTATATCTACAAAGAGGCCAACACCCAACGCGGCCTGGGCATCACCGTGGCAGAGAATGGTCGCCTCTTCGTGGTTGGCGACACCACCACGGCTGGCGGCACGACGGATGGGCTCCTCTGGGCGATCTCCAGCAATACCAAACCGGCTTGGAAGAAGACGTTCGGCGTCGTCGGCCACCATGACCGGCTGTCCGCGGTCGCCAGCGGTCCCGCCTCGACCATCGCCGCCGTCGGCAGGCGGCAACAGAACAAGTCCGCCTGGTGGGTGCTCACCGATGCCAACGGTGTGGAGACAGCCAGCGGTCACATCAGCAAGGGCAAGGGCGATTGCGAATTCGGGGCCGCCGCACGCTCCACGTCTGGCCATTGGGTGATGGGTGGCACCTGCAACGGCGAAGGCCTGCTCGCCGGCATCGACGCGGCCGGCAAGGTGTTATGGAGCCAGGTTGAGACGGCGAACAAGGCGCTGGACGGCACCGCGTTCCGGAGCCTGATCTCGTTGGCCGATGGCGGCACGCTTGCCCTGGTCGACGCCAACAGCGCCACCCGCGATCGCTTCCTGCTCCGTCACGACGCCAAGGGCAAGCGGCTCGAGGTTCGGCCCCTGGGCACCACATCGACCTGGGATCGCGGCGGGGCCATGGCCCTCGCACCCGGTCGCGGGCTGGTCATCGTGGGCGATCGCAGCAAGTCCAAGGGCGGCCCGGCCGAACCCACCTTGCTACGAACCGACAACTGGGGTCGGGCGGACTGCAACCTCAGCGGGGTCTGCACCAACAAGACGCAGACCGACTGCGACGACGGCAAGCCGTGCACCACCGACGCCTGCGACGCAGCCAAAGGCTGCACCCACACAGCGATCCCCGGCTGTCCTTAGCGGACGTCGGAGCTAGTTCGACGGTCCCGAAGCACTTCCCCAGTTTGGCGTCCAAGCCATGTGCCG
>CAYTLW010000008.1:0-116348 GCA_964438735.1 uncultured Enterobacteriaceae bacterium
CTCAGTGTAACGAATGAGTAGCTGATCATCTGTAGGCCGCCGACCTTCCTGTCAGTACAGGAACTCGAAGTAGTGCAGCGACGGTACGGCCACCGCTCGGGTGATCGTGAAGCTGTCGTCTGCCACGTCGATGACGCCCTGCTCCGGGAAGACGAAGGAGCAGTTATGTGGCGGCTTGAGGCTGCACCAGGTGGAACGATTGCCGTTCATGCGCGCCCATCGATAGCCGACCGTCTTCACGCCGAGCTGCTTGGGCAGGTCCTGGACGCGGACGGAGAGGTTGTGGACCAGGAGCTCCTTGCCGCTGTCGTCGACGTTCAGGTCGGCCACCAGCACGCGGATGACGTGCTTGCGGCCTTGCGTGACGGCGGGGAAGGTGGGCTTGAGGTTGCCGGCTGAGTCGGTCTCGATGACGCAGTCCAACAGGTTGCCCTGCGTGTCGACGCAGTTCTCGCGCGTTGCCAGGACGACCAGGCCCGACTTCTCGTCGCTCTTGGCGGGCCCGGAGATGCCGGCGGCGTCCGGGCCGTGCATGGCCTGGATGATGCTCTTGCGTCGCTTCTCGGCGGCTATGTCGGCGCATTCGGTGCGGCATACGTCATTGTCGGTACAGGTGTCGCCAGCGCCGGGGCACCCATCGGACTTCGTGCAGGGCAGGCGGCACTTGCCAGAGACGCAGACCTGCGCCTTCGGCTTGTTGTTCACCATCTGCTTCACGCGACAGTCGCCGTCGACCTTGCAGCTCAGTCCGCCGTAGACGCCTGGAGTGCACTCCTTGTAGCGGCCGGCGCCGGCGCCAAGGAAGCCGTAGTTGAACCAGAAGGAATGCCAGGCGGCAGGTTTGGCGGTGCCCACCGGTGGGCGCTTGTCGGACGGGTACCACATCAGGTTGCTGTCCGCGGCGGTCTTGGCCACATCATCGGGTGGCGTGCCCGGCTTCACCGTGGGCAGGCGGACGACACGGCCAACGGTGGCATCCTTGACGATGCCCTGCCAGAGCGCCTTGGTGGCTGCGAAAAACGAGCCCTCGTAGGCCGAGTAGCGGGCCTTGCGCAGCTTGCCGGCCTCGCTGTTGTCGTCGGGATTCTGTGGGTCAAAGAGGCTGGTGGGCAGGCCTTTGGGGTTCAGGCGCAGCGACGTGACAAAGAGCGAGATGGGCTTGCCGTCGTCGTCCAGCAGTTTTCTATCGTCCGCGTACTTGCGTACGGCAGCAGCGATGTTTCGGGCCTCAACCGGATTCTCGGCGACCACTTCGAACGAGAGGCCGGACAGCGAGAGCTTGTTCTTCACCACGTGGTCGATGAAGTCCTTCAGCCACGACTTGGAGTTGGGCAGCAGCAACTTGCTGTCGACCACGACCGATGGGGCGTAGATACGGACAGAGTTGGCCGGCCACGGGAACTCCGCCCGCATCTCCTTGGAAAACTCGGTGTAGGACTCGAGCCACTTCTTCTTGCTGGCGTCATTGAAGCCGCCGGCACCGTTCGGGTCGCGGCCGAATTCGATGTGGAAGAGCGAGGCGCTGCACTTCCAGGACTTGGGGTTGCCCGGGGTGGGTTTGGTGATCTTGCAGGTGGCGTCCTTCTCCTTGGTATTCTTGACCAGATCACGGTTGTACCAACGAGCGATCTTGCGGGCGACCTTGGCCCACTTGGCCGGGTCCTGGATGGCTGTTCCGAGCTGTTCGGCGACGGGATTGCCATCGACCGAATACGGAATCGCAGACTTGTTCGACTTGTTGGCGAGTCCGTACTTGCAGGTGCCCTGACCGTCGCCGAGGCCATAGCCCACCGTCCACAACGGCACCGCCTTGCTGTTGCGCACTGCGCCGATCAACTCGTCCAGGGCGAGCAGGTCGTAGTTGGTGATCTTGTCCGGGTCGGAGTGTTTGGTCACGCACTCCTTGCGGCAGAGGTCTGGCTTTGAGGACTCATCGCACTTGGCCTTCTCTTCACACTCGGCCACGCGTGTCGGGCTGGGGAAGATGCCCTGTATCGTCGCGGCGCAGCCATATCCGACGGGGATGCGGGAGAAGTAGGCATTCAGGGCGCCGAAATTCTCCTTGGCCAGGTTGTGATCGTCGAGGCTGACTGCTCGCAAGGGGGCGCCGTTGACGCCACGGAGCTCGGCTGCACGCAGCAGGTCCGCGTCATCGACGTCGTCGCACTTCTGGTACTTGACCTCGGCCTGTTTGACCCGGCAGTTGCCCGCTTGGATCCGGACCGATCGCGTGCGCAGCTCGTTGACGTTCGCGCTGGGCTGATCGACGACCACCGACTCATCGTCAATGCAGGCGGTGGCGCACAGCATCGCAGCCAGGGCGACCGCTGCGGCGGGGGTGCGGGAAAGCGATAGCTTGGCCATGGTCGTTCCTTTCACCTCGGGCGGTTTCCCGAAAAGTCGAGTCAAGGTAGCCACCGTGTGGGGCCCCGGTCAAGCCCGCGCGCGCACACCCGCGGGGGGCCACACGGCGAGGGCGGAGAAACCGCCGCCCGGTCGTGGGCCGATGTAAAGGCTGCCGCCGCCGCGTCCCACCAATGTAGACGCTGTCAACAATCCGATGCCCAGGTGGCCCGGGCCGTGGCGGCACAATGCAGCCGACGCAGCGCCCGGCAGGTCGACGCAGCCCGGCCCGTCATCATCGACGCGCAACTCCGCCACGTCACCGGCTGAACGGACCTGGATGGCGACGGCGATGAATGGGGGGCCCCGGTCGGGGGCGCGCCGTTCACTGGCGTGGGCCTGGAGCGCATTGCTGATCAGGCAGCGCAGCATCAGGGAGGCCTGGTGGCCGCCGAGGTCCGGCAGGCTGGCGGAGGAGGAGTCCGGCGTGACCTGCCAGCGGAGGGTTACCTGCGAATCGACGGCCGTGCTGGCCAGGTCGGCGCGAATGGAACTCATGGTCGGCTCTTCGCGATGCTGCGCGCGCAGCGATTGGCGCACTGTTCTTCCGCTGACCAGGCTCAGTTCCTTCATCCTCTGGCCGAGGCGGTCGATGTCCGGACCCGCCAGGCTGGCGCTGTGACGCACGCGCATCATGTCGAGCAATCCCAGGGCGGGCGCGACCGCGTTGTTTACGTCGTGACCGATCCGGCGCAACACACTGGACATCAGCTCGAGGTCCGGCCAGGCCAGACCGCGAACCCTGTGGAACCCTTCCGGGATGACTTCTTGCGCTGTCACGGCTTGGTGTCCTTGCAGTCCTGCGCCAGCTTCCATTGGGTCGTAGACGGTGTGCCGTCGGGCTCCAGACCGCCCCAGACCCAGGACGTGCGGACGGGGTCATCGTACGTGGTCGAGGCCATGAACATGGAGGTGGGTAGATTGGCCAGGGTGCCCTGCTCCAGGAAGACGCGTGGTTTGCCGGCGCATTGGCCCAGCGCGACACGAAGCTGGAGCGTGGCGTCCGTCCACTGCGGGCTGGTGTTGCCGGGGCAAGGCGGGCCGACACATGGGATCTGTTTGCCGTCCTTGTCCTTCTTCTTCGGATCATCTTCGCAGTCCAGCTTCTTGGCCGGCATGACGTCCGTCACCGCGATCAACCCGCGACGTCCGATGGGGTCGAGAATCGTTGGCACGAATGAGGGTTGGCTGAAGTGGATGCGGAAGAGCTTCTTGGTCGGATTGGCGGCGTTGGGATCGGCCCAGGCTGGCAACTTCACCAGTTGGAACGCTGCCGGCGCGATCGGTGTCGTCATGTGCATCGGCACTTCGGCCTTGCCCTGGCAGGGTCCAAGAGTCTTTGTGGACGTCTCGTTGGACACGACGAATTGCATGGCGATCGGGTCCTTGCCCTCCTTGTTGACGTAGTGCTGGATACCGCCCGCCACGCCGAAGAGATTGCTCACCGGATCGAAGACCACCACCGACCCGTATTGAACCAACATCGGCCCGGCGCCGCCGCTGAGGTCTCGCCATGTCATCGTCTTCAGATCGAGACGCCAGAACGCTCGGGTGGGGCTGACGTTGTCGAAGCCGCCAAAGCTGATCAGTCGGCGCCGTACCGGGTCGTAGACGACTGAGCCCGCCGCGATTTCCGGTCCGGTGGTGCTCAATGTCTGAACTGCGCCCGTGTTCAGATCGAGGGTGTGCACGGCGTTGGTGACCTTGGGTTGGGTCGACAGCGGCTTGACCTCGTCGAACGTCAACTGGCCGCGCCACAGGCGGCGGACCTGGTGCACTTCGCCCCCCGCGGCAAGGTCGTATCCGCCGGCCAGGACCATGAGATCAGCGGGCGTATCCACGCCGCCGATGCCGAACGCGAAGGGCGGCAGCGCGTCGGTGATCAGGCTCCAGTTTCCTTTGGTATCCGCGCACCAGGCGTCGGTGGCCGGGCGGACGCGGCAGAACCCGCCGTCCACATCCGGCAGGTCGAAGATCAGCCCGCCGGCGATGCAACTGCCCTTGCTCTTGCTGCGACCGGTCGCCTGGCCGACGCGGCCCTTGGGAGAGGGAGCCACGATGGTCTCGACCTTGTCCTCGTCCGGCCGCCAGCGTGTGGCGTCGTTGCGGCCGACCCGATGGATGCCGGTCTGGGTGGACATGCGAACGAACCCGCCGGTGATCAGCGCGGACCCGTTGGCCCCGGACCAGGCACTGAAGGCGACGTTGCGGGTCAACGCGTCGACGACCGACGCGGAAGCCTGCTTGGTCTGCCATGTCGGCACGCCTGCGCTGGAGGAGCCTCCTGGGAAGGTGCCTACATGCCAGGTGCCCTCGGTCAGCCCCGTGGGCGTGTTCCCGCCGAAGATATGCAGTGCGCCTTTGTGGTCCAGCACGCACTGGTCGTCTCGGCGATCGGGCGGCCCCACCGGCTCGTCGATCAACGCCAAGGTCGCATCACCGCTGGCATCCAGCGACAGGCGGAAGAGACTGGCCTTGCCTTTCGCGCTGCTCGGCATCAACGCCAGGGCGTGGTCCGCCGATCCTGGCGGCGTGACCAGGCAACGTACCGCGCCTGTGAGCTTTTGGATGCCGGGCTTGGTCGCCAGGGAGGTGGATGTCGCCTGCCACTTGCCGCCGCCGCCCAGCGTAGCCGACCAGAACGCGAGCAGTCCCTTGGAGAAAACGAAGAGTCGTCTCTTGGTGGCGTCGCCGATCACCACGGCGCGGGTCACCTTGCCGGCGAGCGCAAATGGCAGAGGGGGCACATAGCTTCCGTGAGCGGGATCGAGGGCGCTGACCTGCTGCCACTTCAAGTCGTTGTTGAGCGCCCACACCGCCAGCGCAGGCTCACCATCCTTGCTGCCTCCGACCAACAGCGCGCGATCGCCTGCTTCATCCCAAACCAGCGCCGCGCGTCTTCGATGACCGGGCGCTTGTTCGAGGTGACGCTGCCACTTGCCAGCATCCGGATCCAAGGTCCAGAGATCGGCCCTGGGCACCGGAACATGAGCTGTGGGGATCTCGCCGCCATAGACCAGGATCCGTTTCCATCCCGGCGACCAGGTGGCCGTCCAGTGTACGCGTGGCGGTGGCGAGCCGTGGCCGAGTTCGCTGAATCCACTGGCAAAGGGCAGCGCACCGCACAGCGCCTTGTCGCCGGCGAGGTTGCAGGCTACGACCGGCGGATTGGCCGGGGTGCCGTCTTCGCAGAGGAACTCCGTCTCCCCGCATCCGGGGCAAGGCCCGCCCACAGGTGTGCCTTTGAATTGGAAGCCTTCGTCCATGTCGCCGTCGCAATCGTCATCGGCCAGGTTGCAGACTTCTTTCTTGGCCACGCTGCCCGACCCTCCCAGTTCGATCGAGCACCCCGGTTTGCCGTTGGCCATGCACTCGACCTTGCCCGACGGGGCCAGGCCGCTGTCGTCCGGTTGTCCGCAGACCCCGGAGAGGACCTGACAGGTGGCGCCCACCGGCAGGTCGAGCCAGAGTTGAGCCTCGTCGGTGACCCCGTCGCAGTCGTTGTCGAGATTGTCACAAGCGACCTCGTCGGGCTCCCACGTGGGGATCTTCGTCTTATCTGCCTGGCAGCCGCAGCCGAGACAGCCGAAAGCGACCCCTTTTTGCACCGGAGAGTCCGGTCTGCACACCACCTGGACGTCGTCGAGAGACTCCGCGCACACGCCGCGGTCGCAGAGTTGCGCCACCGAGGGCAGCTTGAACTTCGTATTGTCCGCGGGGGCGGGGTCGATGACATCGACCATGCAGTCGCCATCCGTGTCGGCGATGTTGGACTGGAGAGCATCGATGATGCCGTCGCCGTTGGCGTCGTTGGGCACATCGAAGTTGGGGCCGATCTCCTGGCCATCGGAGCGCCCGTCGCCGTCGGAATCCGGGTTGCCCGGGTCGAGCTTCCAAGCCTCCTCGAAGGCGTTGCTGAGGCCGTCTCCGTCCGCGTCGGAATCCGGCTCGTGGCAGACATTCTCGATGCAGACGCCACCGCCGCATTCGGCGCTGTCCTTGCACGACTTGGTGCAACGGCCCTGGTAGCACACACCACCGGCGCATTCGCTGTTTCGACCGCATGTGGCGCCGTACCTGCGCAGGCGCTTCGGACCGCAGCCGCGGCAGGCTGGCAGCGTCGCAGCCAGCAAGGCAACCGCCAGCAACAGGCCGAGCAACCGCACGTTGGACGCGCTGCCATTGCAGGTAGAGAGCATCGGCTGGTCTCGACGCGGCACGGCAGCGGACTCCTGGAGCCTGCCCGCCCCCGGGTCGGGCGGCGGCTATCGGGCCCGGGACGGGGCCGGATTCGCGGTCCCGGATCGCGATGCAGGCTAGCAGACAGGCCCCTGCCTCACAACGCACGGGCCTTCCTCTGAGGAGGTGCCAGCGGTGGCACATGTGCCGGTGCCATTCGTCGATACGCATGGCGCAACCACACGGAATCGCTTAGATTGAGCTTGGCACGGAGCTTTCATGAAGGCGCCCCCGTCGCACCGACCTCTCGGTCGACAAGGCTGGGGGAATTCATGTTGGCGAAAGTGGCGAGCGCCGCGTTGGTCGGGGTTGACGCGCGACCGGTCGAGGTCGAGGTCAAGGTTCAAGGTGCGTTCCCGGGCTTCCATACCGTGGGGTTGCCGGAGTTGTCGGTACGCGAGGCGCGCGTTCGTGTGCGCAGCGCCATCCGTCACTCGGGCATCCGGTTTCCGGCGCGTCAGATCATCGTCAACCTGGCGCCGGCAGACCTGCGCAAAGAGGGCACCTACTACGACCTGCCGGTAGCTCTGGGCATCCTGGCCTGTTGCGAGGTGCTCGACCAGGACGCCCTCGACGGCTGGGTGGTGATCGGGGAGCTGTCCCTGGCCGGTGAGATCAGGCCGGTGCGCGGCGTGCTGGCCATCGCAGAGATGGCTCGCGCCGCGGGCATGAAGGGCGTGATCTGCTCGCTGGAGAATGCTCCCGAGGTGGCTGTCGTCGAGGGCGTCGACGTCCGGTCGGCGGCGACCTTGGGAGATGTCGTCGAAGCGATGCAATTCGGCGGCTGGCCGGAGCCCGATACCGGCAGCAGGATTCCCGTCGTGCGCGGCGAGCTGTGCTGGTCTGATGTGCGCGGCCAGGAGGCGGCCAAACGCGCCCTTGAGGTCGCTGCGGCGGGTGGCCATAACGTCGTGATGGCCGGCACGCCAGGTACCGGCAAGACGATGCTTGCCCGCCGGTTGCCGACAATCCTGCCTCCCATGGCGCCGGAGGAGGCCCTGACGGCGACCAAGGTCTGGTCCGTCGCGGGCTTGCTGCCGTGCGGCGCCGGATTGATGCACCAACGTCCGTTCAGGGCGCCTCATCACACCGGCAGCGCGTGCTCGCTGGTGGGGGGGGGCAGCAGCCCGCGTCCAGGCGAGGTCTCGCTGGCCCATGGCGGCGTGCTCTTCCTGGATGAGCTGCTGGAGTTTCCTCGCTCGGTGCTGGAGACGCTGCGGCAGCCCTTGGAAGATGGCCACATCACCATCGCGCGCACCCGCCAGGTGGTCTGCTTTCCGGCTCGGTTCATGCTGGTCGCGGCGCTGAATCCCTGCCCTTGTGGCTTTCGCGGCTCGAAGCAACACGCTTGTCGATGCAGCTCGGCCGCATTGGAGCGCTATCGAGGCAGGCTGAGCGGGCCCGTCCTGGACCGTATCGATATCCAGGTGGAGCTCGACCCATTGCCTCCCCGGTTCCTGCGCGACGGCGCTCTGGGCGAGTCGTCGTCGGTCATCCGCGAGCGTGTGCTGCAGGCCCGGCAGGTCCAGGCGCGGCGCTACGCGGACCTGGGCGGCGGCAGCAATGCCTCGGTGGTCATGAGCCAGATGCGTGCGCGCTGTCCGCTCGCCGGCAACGTGCACGACCTGCTGCTGGGGGCCCTCGAACACTTCGGCTTGTCGCCTCGAGCCCACGATCGGATCTGGCGGGTCGCGCGGACGATCGCCGACCTGGGGCAACGCGAAGACATCGACCAATCGCATGTCGCCGAAGCGCTCCAGTACCGGCACTTCGACGAACCGGTGGCGACCGGATGAGGACTGGTGTGACGGCTGCGAGCCGTCGGGATGGGTGTGCAACGCCGTCCGTCGAGGCGGCAGGGAGAGTGTGAAATGGCGAAGAAAGAAGAGAAATCCGGCATTGCCGGGCTGGTCAAAGAGCTGGAGAAGGCTTTCGGTCGGGGGATTCTGATGCCCCTGGACGGCGAAGCGGTCTGCGAATCGGACGTGATCCCCACGGGGTCCCTGCCGCTGGACCAGGCGCTGGGCATCGGCGGCCTGCCGCGGGGTCGCATCGTGGAGATCTACGGGCCTGAGGCCGGGGGCAAGACGACCCTGGCCCTGGCGCTGGTGGCGGAGGCTCAAAAACTGGGTGGGTTGTGCGCGGTGATCGATGCCGAGCACGCCTTGAACCTGTCCTACATGGAGGCGATGGGTTGCGACCCGTCCCGGCTGCTGGTGTCGCAGCCGGACTATGGCGAGCAGGCCCTGGAGGTGGTCGACGCCCTGGTGCGGAGCGGTGAGGTGGACGTGATCGTGGTCGACTCGGTGGCGGCGCTGACGCCGAAAGCCGAGATCGAAGGCGAGATGGCCGACATCAGCGTCGGTCTGCACGCCCGCCTGATGAGCCGGGCCATGCGCAAGCTGACGGCGCAGGCCAGCAAGACCGGCACCACGCTGGTCTTCATCAACCAGATTCGCCACAAGATCGGCGTGCAATTCGGCAGCCCCGAAGTGACCACGGGGGGCAACGCGCTGAAGTTCTACTCCAGCGTACGCCTGGCCATTCGTCGAATCGGCTCGCTCAAGCGCAAGGGCGAGATCTACGGCAACCGGGTCAAGATCAAGGTCGTCAAGAACAAGATGGCGCCCCCCTTCCGGGTGGTGGAGACCGACCTGTACTTCGGCCAGGGCTTCAAGCGCGGCGCAGACGTGCTCGACATGGCCCTGCAAGAGGGACTCGTCACCCGTAGCGGTGCGTTCTTCAAGTTCGGTGACTCGACCCTGGGCAAGGGCCGGGACGCCGCTGTGGAGGCCCTCGCCGGCGACAACGAGGTGGGCCAGCAGATCGAGGACCTGCTCCTCGTGCCTGCCGAGCCGGCCGCGCCTGGCAACGGGGTCGCGGCGTGATCTGGTCGCCACGACTCGCGCTCATGCCGCCAAGGTGGCGGTCGGAGCCCAACCGGCGCCGGAGTCGGCGCCATCATGAGGAGGTAGTCATGTCCAGTCTGAACAAGGTGTTGTTGATCGGTCACCTGGGCGCCAAGCCCGAAATGCGCAAGACCAACGGCGGTGACGCCATCGCCCGCTTGCGTCTGGCCACCAATCGCTTCTGGAAGCAGGACGATCGCGACCACAAGGAGACCGAGTGGCACGACGTCACGGCGTTCGGAAAGCTCGCCGAGCGTTGTGAGGCCTGGCTCGACAAGGGGCGGCAGGTCTACGTCGAGGGGCGGATCAAGAGCAGCACCTGGGAGGATCAGCACGGCGCCAAGCGGCTCAGCCGAGAAGTGGTCGCCCAGCGGATCAGTTTCCTGGGCGGTCGCGGTGACAGCGAGGACCTGGCCGCGTAGCTGAGCGCGCTGACCGGGCACCGAATGGGATGCCCGTCACGGCTCAGTTCGCAGCCATCGCTTCGGCCGCTTCGTCCCGTTTGCTGACGTCGACCTTCAGGTGGGCGCCAGGCAGCGGGCCGGGGCGGCCGAAGCGCGTTTTGGCCGGATTGAAGTAGCCGAAGCGCAGCTTGGGGAAGCGATCCCGCAAGGTGTGCACCATAGCGACCATGCCCATTGGCTCATCGATGGCCTGCGGGCCGAGCTCGCCCAGGTAGACCTCGGGGTCGATGTTGAGGTTGCGCAACTGGATCATGTCGACGCCGCCGTGTTCGATGAATCGGAGCATGGCCTCCACGTCGGCCTCGCTGTCCGAGACGCCCGGAAAGACGAGCCAGTTCAGGCACACGAAGCGGCCCCGACCGCTCATTTCCCGGGCGGATTGCAGCAGGTCGTCCAGGGTGTAGCCGTCGGGCCGATAGTAGCGCTCGAAACAGCCACGCCGGGCGGAGTTCAGGCTGATGCGAATGGCGTCGAGTCCGGCGTCGGCCAGTCGGGCCACGACCTTGGGTAACGAGCCGTTGGTATTGAGATTGATCACCCCGCGTGAGGTGGCGGCTCGGATCCTGGTGATGGCCTTTTCGAGCGCCGGACCCATGAGCAAGGGCTCACCCTCGCAGCCCTGGCCGAAGCTCACTACGCCGTTCGGCACACGCTCCAGGTGGCCCAGGGCGACCTCGGCGATGGCGGCGGGATCTGCCGGGATGCGAATTCGGCTGTGGCTGGCCTCGACGTTGTCATCGGGCTGCTCGGAGATGCAGCCCACGCAGGCCGCGTTGCAGCGGGCGGCCGTCGGCAGCGGCGCCTCCCACCTGGCCAGGAAGTAGTTCTGGGCTGCGCGACAGTGGTAGACCAACGCGCAGTGTTCGAGATGGCCGACCAGCGGATTGCGCGGGTACAGCTCCTTGAGATCCGACACGCCTCCCTCGATGGCGCCCACGTCGAATCGATACGGATCCTGGCGCTTGTCGCTGTCGACCCGGATCGCCGGCACGTAGAAGCGGCCGTTCATCCACCCCACCGCCGAGTAGGCGTACAGGGACAGCTCCGGGGCGCCGGGCAGGCGCTCGTAGGCCGGGTGCAGCAAACGCAGCCAGGCGGGTGCCAGGAAAGCGCTCACCGCGGTCAGCGGGCCGAATTCGGGGTCCTCGACCACTTCGACGACGTCGCCATCTTGAGGATCGATGGCCAGCGCACGGCGCCCGGGCAGGGCGAAGAGGTCGGAGCCGCGAGGCAGCTGCACCAGCTCGTCGGGATCTGGCGTGACCAGGTTGTCGCCATCCCAGGCCACCATTTGCAGGTCGGGATGGTCGAAGATTCGGCCGTCGGAGTCCGCTAGCACGGCCCGGGGTACCGATTCACTTCGGCGATCGCTCACTTGCACTGCCACGACGGGATGCAGAACTTGCCCTTGCTGGTCTTGCAGCACTCCAGGCCCTTGCCGCATTCGTCATCATCACTGCACTTGGCGCCAGCGCCCTTGGGCGGCTTGCACACTTGCTGGAAGTCCTTGCAGCAGTCCTTGTGGTAGCCGCAATTCCAGTCGCATTGGCAGGCCAGCTTGGAGTTGTACTTGTCTCCGCACTTGCCCTGGCAGAGATTGGCCTGGCCCTGGGGTTGTTTGCAGAGGCTGTCGTAATCCTTGCAGCAATCCTTGTATTTGGGGCACGCGTCGTCGCACTGGCAGGCGTTCTTCTTGCTATACTCGTCGCCGCACTTGCCCTGGCAGCTGCCCGACTTGATCACCCCGCCATCGCTCGGCCCGGTGTCGGGCTTGGTCGTGTCCGGTACGCCGGTATCGGGCGGCCCCACGTCAACTGGCCCGATGTCCGCTGGCGGTACATCCTGCACGGCGGAGTCTGCCGGGCCGCTGTCGCTGTCTGCGTCGCCGATGCCGCCGTCGGCGACCGCGCTGTCTGCTCCGCCGTCGCTGGTGGCTCCGCCGTCGGTCGTCACGGCCGCGTCGCCGGCCGCCGCGTCATCCGAGCCGCCGCCATCGGACGCCACAGCGCCAGCATCAGCCGCCGTCGTGGTGTCGTTGTCGACGGGCTCGTCCACGTCGCGCCGGGTCGTACTGGGCTTGAAGATCGGGGTGGGCCCGTCGTTGGCCGTGTTGCCGCAGGCCGGCAGTGCCATCAGCAGGGCGAGCCCCAGCGTCGGCGCCAAAAGCGTGGGAGCGGCTGCGTTGGGAACCTGGGAGTGCTGGGGCATGGGGGTCATCCGCCGATGGGCGTCGTCCGGGTCAAGGGCGCCGGGTTCGGCTCCTTCTTGCGCGGCTTGTACTCGGCCTCTCCGGTGAAGTTGAACTGGGCATTGATCAGGAAGTTGAAATCGGCCAACTGGCCCGTGCCCACGCCGCCGACATCGAACCCCTTGTCGGGCGCGTCAGGGGCCATCAGCGGGGTCTGGACCGCCGCACCCAGGTGCACAAATCCCAGGTAGAAGCGCACGCCGCCGGTCAACAGCAGCGTCTGGTTCATGGCGGCAGCGTTTTTGACGTTGAAGAGCGCGTCCAATTCGACCGACAGGCCGACGAATTTCATGTAGCCCAGCAGACCGAGTCCGGCGTGTACCCAGGCCCGCTCGTCTAGGCTCTGATCCTTGACCGGGACCATGTGCACGTACTCGCCAGAAAGCGTCACCTGCAGGAACGCGAAGTCCATGCCGACCAGCAGGTAGGGCGCGCCCGTGGCGTACTGGCTGAAGTAGCGCGGCGCCGCCATGATGTTCGACAGGGCGATCATGTTGGCCTCTTCGGTGGCCGTGGGCCCGTAGCCGCTGAGGCCGAGACTCCAGCCGAACGCCATGCCGGGGTCGCCGTAGCTGTCGCCGAAGCGCAGATCCAGGCCAACGTTACCCAGTTGCAGGGCCGTGCCGCCCTGGTCGGTGTTGAAGCCGGCGATGGCCACGTGGCCGGTCAGCTGCATCCAGCTGAGGTTCAGTGTGGCGTAGGGCTCCAGGCTGAAGGTGAGCATCTGCTCGGGCTCGTTCATGATCTCGACCACGTCGGCGAGCAGCTTGAGCTTGTTGGCGTCGACGGCGTCGATGGCCTGCTCCTGCTCGGGCGTCATGGTCTTGCCCTGGGCCTTCATCTCTTCCTTGAGCATCTTCTTGAAGTTGTCCAACTCGCCGCTGTCGGCCAGGGCGCGCAGCTGCTCGGTGTCGATGTCCTTGAGGACCTCGGTGACCTCCTTCACTTCCGGATTCTCGGCCGCGATCGCGTCGACCTGCTTCTCGACCTCGCGCTTGATCAACGCCTTGACCGGGGCGATCTGCAGGTTGGCGCCGAAGCTGAAGCGTCGATCGCCGGTGTCCTGCTTGATCGAGCGGCTGACGAAGAGGTCGCCATTCTGGAAGGGACGCGCCTGAGCCGGGGTCACGTCCAGGACCAACGCGAGGCCTGCCAGGGCGATGAGGTACCTGCCGCTGCCAAGCGGCCTCATGGAAGTGGTGCGAGCATTCATGAAGTCCGTGCTCCTTGCGACGTCGGACGCGGGAGACTGTGCCGCGTTGCCGTGGGGGGCTCCGGGTGGCGTCGCGCGGCCATGGTACGTACCCGCGTCGAGGTCGGCAAACAACGCCCCTTCGAGGCGGCCGGTCATCGCGGCCGATCGGCCGTTTGTGATCGCGTTTGTCTGGGCTACATCTCCAGCGAACCGTAGTCACCCACGGCGCGGAAGACCCGACCGGCGTTCTTGCACTCCTGCCGGGCCGCGTACTCCATGTGCCGGAACGCCAGCGCGCTGTCGTCTGCGGCTGCCTGGTAGGCGGCGCGCAGCACGGCATTCTTGATGTGTCCGCCGCTGAGTTCGTACTGCTTGCCGAGCAATTCCCAATCGGTGTCGGGATCCACCGGGCAGCTGGTGGGCACCAATGTGCGCCAGATCCGCTCCCGCATCTCTCCTTCTGGGAAGGGGAAGTGCACCTTGAAGTTGATTCGACGACGGAAGGCCTTGTCGATGTTCTTTTCGATGTTGGTCGTCAGGATGACGATGCCTTCGAAGTTCTCGATCTCCTGCAGCAACATATTTGTCGCCATATTGCTGTAGCGATCGACGCTGGATTCGACCTTGGTGCGCTTGGCGAACAGGGAGTCGGCCTCGTCGAAGAGCAACATGCCGTGATTGGCCTTGGCCGTCTTGAAGATCTTCTCGATATTCTTTTCAGTTTCGCCGATCCACTTGCTCACCACGCGCGGGATCGAGATCTGGTAGAGCTGCTGATCGAGTTCGTTGGCCAGGATGGTCGCGCAGAGCGTCTTGCCGGTGCCGGGTTCGCCGCTGAACAGCGCCACGATGCCCTTGCCGGTGGTCATCTTGCCGTCGAACCCCCAATTGTGCAGGACGTGAGCCCGGTACTTGGCCGCGGTGAACAGCTCT
This sequence comes from uncultured Enterobacteriaceae bacterium, assembly GCA_964438735.1. GTDB lineage: Bacteria > Myxococcota_A > UBA9042 > UBA9042 > UBA9042 > CAYTLW01. Next base: position 14,392 of record CAYTLW010000008.1, read on the forward strand.
TCGATGTCCTCCATGGCGTCATCGGGCAGGATCAGGTCCTTCAGGGTCAGGCCCACCTTCTTGCGGACCGCGTACTCGTCGAGGCTGGCCCGAATCTGCTCGTGGCAGGCCTTGCGCAGCATGTCGTGGGTGATCTGGGGTTTGCCGGGGCTCGCCGCCAGCGCCCGATTGACCGCCACCTGCATGGCGTTGCGGATCAAAGCGCCGGGGAAGCTGTAGGTGCCCGCGAGCTCGGCCACCTTGCAGTCCTTGGCCCATGTGACCTCGGGCGGCAGGTGCAACTGAAAGACCTTCTCCCGTTGTTTGGCGTCCAGGGCGTCGATGAGCAGCCGCTGTACGACGAAGCGATCAAGGTTGTGGTCCAACTCCGAGGAGTCTCTCGAGGTCAGCACGGTGATGCCGCTGTGGCGGCGCAGCATGTTGTGCACCTCGTCGACCCGAGGCGAGGCTTTGGCGAGCAGACCGTCGACCCCGTCCAAAACGACCATGGCATCGCCCAGGCGGGCCTGGTCCAGGGCCGAAAACAGCGTCCGCCGGAAGGATTCGTCGTTCATATCCTGCAGGCGCTGGGCGTCCAGCTCGAGCAGGGGTCGGTCGATGTGGTTGGCCAGGGCGCGGACCAGGATGGACTTGCCATTGCCCGGCGGCGCCGAGATCTCCATGACCAGGCCCACCGGCAGGGCGAAGGGCGACTCCGAGCGCGCCTGTTCGGCGATGGTGGTGTGCTGTTCCAGCAGGCTCAGCATGGGCGCCAGCGCTTCCGAATCAATGACCACGTCCTCGAGGCGGATCTCGGAGCGCTCGAACACGGCCATCTGGCCCATGCTCGCGTCCAAAAGCCCCAGGTCGCCCAACAGCAGGTGCATGGCCCGCGGCGCGGGGGTCAATTCGTGGCCGAGCAGGTTGTCGCCGCCCACGTCCCGCGGCCGCTCCAGGGAGACGAGGCGGGAACGCACCAGTGCGCCGCCGGGACCGAATCGACCGCGCAGGCTCAGGCGCGCCACGGGATCGTCGACCAGGAACTCCAGGCACAGCCGCACGTCGACGTAATTGGCCAGCAGGTTGTCGTTGAAGCGGGCGATGGCGTCGCGGATCTCCACGTCCACATGTGGCGCGATGGACAGGAGCAGGATCTCACGTTCCAGGGCGTCGAGGTTGGCCTGCTTGGCCAGGATATCCATCGGCAGGACCATCGGCAGCGCGGCGGCCTCTTCCTTGAGTTTGTCCAGCCGGGCGCCGATTCGGTCGACGTCGGCCTGGGCCGGCTCCACCGACAGCCGCGCTTCCTCTTCGGTCAACCCGGCGGCCCGCGCTTGCCGCACCTGGGTCGCCATCTGCAGCCTGCGACGGGCGTGCTCACATGCCAGGGCGAGCCAGCGTTGGCAGAGCATCGTGCGCTCGGCGGAGCCCGCCCGCGGCGTCGTTTGATCGACGAGTTTCAACTTGCGCGCCATGACCTGCTCCGCCTGGGATTCGCGATCCTGCCAGCGCCTGCTTCTATGGGCTGCGGCAACGCCGCCAATCTACCACAACCGCTTGCAGGCGGTGCCAGCTTGCCGGCCGATTCCAGCCCTTTGTGCTCGTCAGGCTGGATTTCCGCGCCTGAACGCCTACCCTCCCGTTCATGCACGACGTCGGCACAGCCCTGCTCATGCTCGCCTTCATCGCCACCCTGGCGGCGGCGGCCACGTCTCTGGTCGGTGCGGCGGTGCGCTCTACCGGGTTGCTGCAGGCCGGGCGTCACGCGCAGACCGCCGCGCTGCTGTTGTGGTTCGCCATGAGTGCGGCGCTGATCTACAGCATCGTGACGCACGACTTCAGCAACAAGTACATCGCTGCCTACAGCGATCGCGACATGCCCTTCGCGTACCTGCTGTCGGCTTTCTGGGGCGGTGAAAAGGGCGCGCTGCTCTTCTGGACCACGATCCTGTCCACCTTCACGGCCATCTCCATATTCAGCAACAAGACCCAGCCGCCCGTGTTCCTGGGCTGGGTCAACGGCATCCTGCACCTGGCGATCCTCTTCTTCGCCGCGTTGATGGTCTATGAGTCCAATCCCTTCGAGACCTTCCGCAGTTTCGCCGGGCCCGAAGACGGCAAGGGCATGAACCCGCTGCTGCAGAACCCCTTCATGGCCATTCATCCGCCGGCGATGCTCACCGGGTACATGACATTTACCGTGCCATTTGCGTTCGGCATGGCAGCGCTCATCACCGGCAAGCTGGACGCCCAGTGGATCCGCGACACTCGGCTGTGGACCCTGGTCTCGTGGCTCTTCCTGACCATCGGCCTCATTCTGGGCGGTGCCTGGGCCTACCAGGAGCTCGGTTGGGGCGGCTTCTGGATGTGGGATCCGGTCGAGAACGCCGGCCTGATCCCCTGGTTCACGGCCACAGCATTTCTGCACTCGGTCATGATTCAGGAGCGGCGCAACATGCTCCGGCGCTGGAACGCGGTGCTGGTCTGCCTGACCTTCCTGCTGACCATCTTCGGCACCTTCCTGACCCGTTCCCAGCTGATCGACTCGGTGCACGCCTTCGCCGATTCCACGCTGGCGCCCTGGTTCTTGTGGTACATGGCGGTGATCGTGCTGATCTCGGCCGCGTTACTGGCCTGGCGTTGGAAGGTGCTGCGCTCGCCCGCCGACCTGGACAGCATGATGAGTCGCGAAGCCTTCTTCGTACTCAACAATGTGCTGCTGGTCGGCTGCGCGTTCATCGTGATCTGGGGAACGTTGTTTTCGAAGATCTCCGAGGCGGAGGGCTTCCGCGCCATGTACAACCAGCTCAGTGGCGCCCTGGCCAGCGTGGGCATCCCCGCCGAGCCCATGCACCAGGCGGTCGAGTTGGGCGAACCCTGGTTCAACCGGGTGATGGCGCCCATCGGCATGTTGTTGCTGCTGCTGACCGGCGTCGGACCGCTGATCTCGTGGCGGCGCGCGACCCGCAAGAACTTCGAGCGCAACTTCCGTCGTCCCGTGCAGTGGGCCAGCCTGGTGACCGGGCTGCTCGTGGCCGGCTGGAGCGCGCGCAGCGTCTGGCGCCTGGCGGAAAATCGCGGCGTTGACCTGTCGGAGGCCTACAGCATCTGGGCGGGCGGCATTGGTAACTCCGAGGTCTACGGCGTCATCTGCGTGCTCTTCGCAATATTTGTGACCATCACCATGGCCATCGAGTTTCACGTGGGCGCGTCCGCCCGCACGCGCACCAAGGGCGAGCCCTATCTCCTGGCCCTGGTCATGCTCACCCTGCGCAATCGGCGTCGGTATGGTGGCTACATCGTCCACCTGGGCATCGTCTTCTCCTTCCTGGCCTTTACCGGCACCGCGTTTCGTATCTACCAGCCGGAAGTGTCGCTCGACCCGGGCGATCGAACAGAGGTCGGCGAATACGGGCTGCTTTACACGGGCGGTGCGCCCAGTTGGGAGCCGGACGGTGCCTATGTGCGCTCGCGGGCGGATATCGTCGCTTTTGACCGCGATTCTGTGGTGCCTGACGACAAGGTCGAGGCGCTGCTGGCACAGGTCCGACAGTTGGATCCGCATGTGCGCGCGGAGACCCGTCCCGGTTCGCCTCGAATCGCCCTGGTCTTCGACGATGACAAGGCCGCGCGGGCCTTCTCCGAACGCCATTTCGTTGGCCGATTCCATGATCAGATCGAGGTGCTCGGCGCCATCGCCGACCAGCCACGCGGCCTGCGTCTGACCCTGTCGCGAGGCATGCGCGACGTGGCGCGGGTCACGCCGCGCATGGCCATGCCCATCTTCCGCGAGCTGCGCGAACACTTCACCCGCCGCGGGACCGGCACGGCGTCGGTGCACACCGTGCCCGGCAAGATGGATTTCACGATCCAGTTCGGCGCCGAGGGGCATCGAGAGCGCTTCGTGGACTACCTGCGTACCGAACCGCAGACTGAGCTGCTCTACGTGCGCTACAACGACCGCGCCTCAGGCAAGGGGTCCCGAGTCGATGTGGTGTTGGCGGACGTGGGGATCTTGTTGCGGCCCGAGGTGCGCTTCTACGCCAAACACAGCTCGCCGACGACGGAGGTGGCGATTTACTCGACCTTCGAGCACGATCTCTACTTGGCCATGCGGCCGCAGCAGGGGCAACGATTCATCACCCTGTTGGCGATCGTCTTCCCCTTCGTCTCCTTCCTCTGGCTGGGGGCGCTGGTCATGGTCTTCGGCGGCACCATCTGCATGTGGCCCATGCGCCGAGCGCGCACCGTGTCCGCCGAACAGCCAGCCCAACCCGGCAAGGGCCAGCCGGCATCGCAGCCGATCAAGGGCGAACCAGCCGAAGCCTGACCGCCGCTCGGCCGATCGCGAAACCTGCGACGGTCAGAATCTCAGCGAGATCGATTGAATCGCACGCTGCGTACGAGGTGGCTGTTGGCCGGTGTCGATGCGATGCGGTTGATCACGTCAGCGTTCTGGCACAACCCGAATACCGTGTGCACGTCGTCGTACTCCGGCGCCGCCGTGGCCGTGATGAGAAGCTGAGATGAGCCCGTATTGGGGCCTGCGCTTGCCAGCGAGAGGACTCCGACGCGGTCGTGGCGCAGGTCCATGTCGAGCTCGTCGGCGATGGTGAATCCGGCGTGACCTGCGCCCGTGCCCGAGAGGTCTCCCGTCTGAATGAATCGGTCGGCGACCGATCGATGAAAGCGCAGGCCGTCGTAGAAGGGGCGCCGCTGCCAGCGGGCCGGCTGCCCCGGTTCATCGGCGCCGAGGTGCCCCCGGATGCCCCGGGCGAGGCCGACAAAATGGGCCACCGTGCGCGGCGTGCGGCGTTCGTGAAGCTGGCATCGAATCGTGCCCGCAGAGGTGTCGAACCAGGCCTGTAGGGGGCCCTGACCGGGGATGTCCGAAGTGGCCTCCCGCAGCGAGACCGGCCGGTTCAACGGTGCCGCTTCGCCGCGATTGGCCGGCCGCCAGGCCGTCGGCGCGGTCAGATCGAGTCGCCAGGCACCCTGTTCCAGGTAAAAGAATGCGGCTTTCTTGCCGCCCGCCTGGAGCAGCTTGATGACGGCACGGCCACCGTTGTAGTGCACCGCCACCACCTTGCCGGTCAGCCGCCGGGCCAGCGTGCGTGGTGCGATGGGCGGCAGCCTGGCGTCGCCGCCGGCGGTTGTGATGGCCGCAACGGAGCGCCGGCTGAGGTTCGATTCGAGGCCACGCGTTTCGCCGACGGAGGCGCGTTGACGCACATGGGCGAGCGCGGCGTGCAACGACGGACTCGACTTGGGCGGGCGGCCGGACACGTTCTGCGGCGGCCAGGCGATGACCGGCAGCGGCACGACCTTCTTCGCCCTGGCAGCCGCGGCCGAAGCCGCCTTGGCCTTCTTCGCCTGTTTCGGCGCTTTTGCTTTGCCCTTGTCTGCTGTTTTGCCCTTGTTTGCCGCTTTGCCATCTCCGGCCGTCTTGCCCTTGCTGGCCGCTTTGGCGTTGCTTGCAGCGGCTCCCTCCTTGGTCGACTTGATCGCGTCAGCCTTCTTTGCCGTCGGCGCCGGAGCTGGCGGAGGCGCACTGCCCCGGGTCACGTGGACGCTGGCCGGGGCTTCGGCGGGCGTACGATCGCAGCCGATGCCAAAAGCGAGACAGGTCGTCGCCAGCAAGCTGAGCGGGACTCCAACCCGGTGTAACTGACGGCTCATCGATGAACGTCCTGGGTGGCCGCCGGGTGGCGGCACGGCGGGAGCATAAGCAGGGCCCTGGCCGCAGGCAATCGCTGGTCGCGGCGCTGCCACGGGTGTACCCTCGCCGGCCATGAGTGACGCGGCGGGCAGCACGGATCCAGCACAGTGCAAAGGCGCCGTGCTGGGCATCGATCCCGGCACCCGGCGAATGGGCTGGGCGATCCTGGTCGGTCAACCGCGGGACGGCTTCAAACGCCTGTCCAGCGGCGTATTGGTGCCGCCTGCTCGGGCATCGTTGGCGGAGCGCTTGGGCGTGTTGCTGAACGAACTACAGGACCTGGTCGCCGACCCCGGCGTCGCAGCGCTCGCCATTGAGTCCGCCTTCGTGCACAAGAACCCGCATACTGCGCTGGCGCTGGGCCAGGCTCGTGGCCTGCCCATCGCCATTGCCGCCGCTCGCGGATTGCCGGTCTTCGAGTACCCGCCGGCCAAGGTGAAGAAGCACCTGGTCGGCAGCGGACGGGCCAGCAAGCTGCAGGTCCGGCAAATGGTCCGCGTGCTGCTGGAGGCCGACGAGTTGCCGGACGAGGACGAAGCCGACGCCATCGCCGTCGCGCTGGCCCACCTGAGAGAGCGCGCCTCGCCGCTGACGGCCGCTGCTGCCCTCCCGCCTGCCGAGGGGGCGCTTACTGCAGCCGGTTCACGTTACGCCGAGTTGTTGCGCGCGGCCGGCGGCAGCAAGTCACGTCGACGCTATCGGAGAAGATCGTGATCGCCTGGTTGAGCGGCTCCATCCTGTCCGTAGCGGCGGACCACGTGGTCATCGATGTGGCCGGTGTCGGCTACCGGGTTCAGGTCTCGGCGCGTGACGCCGCCACCTGGAGCGTCGGTGATGCGGTGGAGGTGCTGGTTCACACGGTCGTGCGGGAAGATGCCCTGCTGTTATTTGGCTTTCGCACGCCCGCCGCCAAAGACCTCTTCACCAGCCTCGTGTCCGTGCCCGGCGTCGGCCCCAAGGGTGCGCTGGCATTGCTCTCCGAGCTCACGCCACGAGAGATCGCCCTGGCGATTCACAATGAGCAGACCCGCGAGCTGACTCGTGCCAAGGGCATCGGCAAGCGGACTGCCGAGGTGCTCGTCGTCCGACTGCGCGAGCGTCTGCCGGTGGAGCTGCTGGCCGGTGATGCCATCGATTCCGACTCGCCATCGGCACCGTCGGCGACGACCACGCCGGCGGTACGTGACGCCGTCAGCGCCCTGGTCAACCTGGGCTATCGGCCCAACCGCGCCCGCGAGGCCATCGACCAGGCGGTGGCCGCTGGTGCTTCCGATGAATTGGCCGCGCTGGTACGCTCTGCGCTCGCCCTGCTCCGCCGCCGAACAGCAACTTGATCGCCCGGCTGCGGTCCCGCTCGGGCCGCCGAGGTGCGCCGTGAAGGAACGTCCGCAAGCCGACCCCATGAACGCCGACCCGGTGGTCGCGGAACGCCGACCCGAGCGTGCGCTCCGGCCGTCGAGTTTCGCCGACTACGTGGGCCAGAAAGCCCTGGTGAGCAACCTCCGCGTGTTTATTGAGGCCGCGCGCGGACGCAATGATCCCCTCGATCACATGCTCTTCTGCGGTCCTCCCGGGCTGGGCAAGACGACCCTGGCCCATCTGATCGCCGAGTCCATGGGCGTGGGGCTGGTGGTCACCTCCGGGCCCGCTATCGAACGCAAGGGCGACCTGGCTGGCATCCTGACCGGCCTGGCCGAGAACGACGTGCTCTTCATCGACGAGATCCATCGACTCAACGCGGTCATCGAAGAGAATCTCTATCCTGCGATGGAGGAGTATCACTTCGACATCGTCATCGGTGAGGGCCCGCACGCACGCACGTTCAAGCTGGACTTGCCGCCTTTCACGCTGCTGGGCGCCACCACGCGGACTGGCCTGTTGACCGGACCGCTGCGCGATCGTTTTGGCTACGTCTCCAGGTTGAACTACTACGCTCCCGAGGAGCTGGCGCGCGTCATTCACCGTTCGGCGGGCTTGCTGGGCGTGCGCATCGAGGATGATGCGGCCATGGAGATCGCGCGCCGCGCCCGCGGGACACCACGTATCGCCAACCGCCTGCTGCGCCGGGTACGCGACTTCGCACAAGTGGACGGCGCCGACCGGGTCAGCGCTCGTCTCGCCAGCGAATCGCTGGATATGTTGGAAGTCGATCACGTGGGTTTCGGCCCGATGGACCTGCGCTACCTGCGCACCCTGGTCATCACATTCCAGGGCGGGCCGGTGGGCATCGAGACCATGTCGGCCGCCCTGAGTGAACAGCGCGATACCCTCGAGGACGTCTACGAGCCCTATCTGATCCAGAAGGGCTTCGTCGCACGCACGGCGCGCGGTCGGATCGCCTTGGAGCGGGCCTGGCGACATCTGGACCTGGAGCCGCCGGCGACCGGCGGTCGAGTCGGAAGCGGCCAGACGGAGCTGTTTTGAGCGAACGGCTGTGGTTGCGGGCGATCACCGGTAAGGACGGACGCGTGCGACTCGCGGTTCGCGTGCAACCGGGTGCGCGCCGCGCCGCCGTACTCGGCCCCTATGGCGATCGCCTGAAAGTAGCGGTCAAGGCGCCGCCGGTGGACGGCAAGGCAAACGCCGCGCTGATCAAGTTGATCGCCACCCTGATAGACGTGCCTCGCAGCGCGGTCGCCTTGGACGCCGGACATGGCAGCCGCGACAAGCGATTGGTCGTCGCCGCAACGCTCGGTCAGGTCCGGGCCGCCATCGAACGGGCACTCGAATTGCCGTGAAGGCAGGTGTACTCGGCTTGCCCGCGGCGGGAGGGCGGGTATAAGCTCCGGCCCCTATGAGGGAGGGGCCGGATATGGCCTTCTTGCGCAGCGACAACAAGCAGTCGTACGACGAGTTGGAGGTCGCATCCCTCGTCGACAACATGTACCGCATCGTGCGCCTGATCGGCCGCGGTGGCATGGGTGCCGTGTACGAGGCCGAGGACATCCGGCTCGGTCGATCGGTCGCCCTCAAAGTGTTGCGCTCCGATCTCGCTCGACAGCTGCAAGCGGACGAACGCTTCCTCCAAGAAGCCAGAATCCTGGCGCGCATCCGCTCGCCTTTCGTCGCCACCGTCTTCTCCATTGGCGCCACCGAGCAAGGTCGCACCTACATCGCCATGGAGTACATCGATGGCGAGTCGCTTGGCGACCTGCTCGATCGCGAGCGATGGCTGGCTTTGAGTCGCTCCGTCAAGCTGGCCGAGCGCGTCGCTGAGGCGCTGATCGAGGCCCACGAACTGGGCATCATCCACCGCGACCTGAAGCCGGATAACATCCTGCTGACCCGCATCGGTTCGGTCGACGACTACGTCAAGGTTGTCGACCTCGGCCTGGCCCGTCACATCCAGGAGGCGGGCACATCGAACAACCCGCGCCTGACCCAGGCGCGCCTGGTGCTCGGCACACCTGCCTACATGAGTCCGGAGCAGGCCGCCGGACATGACGTCGGTCCCAACAGCGATCTCTACTCGTTGGGCGTCATCTTCTACGAGATGCTCACCGGCTACCTGCCTATCGATGGCGAGACGCCACAGGACTTCCTGCGCGCCCACCAGCTGCAGCCGCCGGTGCCCCTGCACGAACGCCGACCGGACCTGGACTTCCCGCCGTCGCTCGAGGCCTTCTGCCAGCGCGTCCTGTCCAAGGATCCGTTGGAGCGCCCACAGGACGCGCGAGAATTGCTCTCCGCCCTGGAGGTCTTCGAGGATTTGGAGGCCGAACCGCGACCAATCCAACCCTCGCCGACGCCCGTGCGGCAGGTGCCCAAGCGCAACTCGGCCATGGTGGCGCCGACTCTGGAGTCTCTCAGCGATCGCCTTGATCGAGCCAAGGATCGCGTGCGCCTCGAGCTCGTCGGACTGGTGTCCCGCTCGCGCGGGATGCTCTACGACACGCTGGACCAGCTGGGCGACCATTTCAGCACCCGGCCCGATATGCCCGCGGTGGTCCGACTGCGGATTCCCCCTCCGGAAGGCCGTCAGCCACTCAGCTGCCTGTTCGAACACATCCGGGTCGCAGCCCATGTGCAGGATGATGATCCGCCCTCCATGGCACGGCGGAAGCTGCTGGCGTGGGTACAGGCGCTGATGAAGGAGAGCCCGGGGCGTGCCAGTCAGGTGGCTCACCTGCTGGGCATGTTCCTGAGCATCGAGTTCCCCGATTCGCCCCACGTCTCCCACGCGCGCGCCGTGCCGGAAGTGGCCCGAGTCGCCGGCGGCAGCGCCCTGGCCGACGTACTGCGCGCGCTCACGGGACGCGGCTCCCTGGTGATGATCCTGGAGCGGGTCGAGTTCCTGACCGAGTCGGAATGTGGCTTCCTGCGGCGCCTGGTCCGGCAACTGGGCGCCACGCCCGTGCTGGTCATCGCCGGCTGGGTCTGCCGAACCGACGACGTGCCGAGGGATCTGACGGGCATGATCACGCCGGGCGCCATCACCCGGATTCCCGGCGGTGAGAGCAGCCAGTATCAGCCGATCAACGACCCTGGGTTGCGTCGCGTGCTGGCCGCTGGCGTGCGTCTGGGCACGCCGCTATGGCCGGGTCTGCTCGAGGCCGCTCTGGGTTATCCGGTCGACGCGGAGATTGAACGTCTGGCATCCATGGGCGCGCTCCGTCCGGCCGTGTTCAGTCGCCTTTCCGGAGATGTCGAGTATGTGCACGGCGACTTCCCCGAAGCGGTCGCCGACGAGGCCAGGGACATCGCTCTGGACCTGGAGGCGGCGCTGCGGTGGTTGACCACCCGCTCACGCAGCCGACCGGAGGCCTGGTCTCGCCGTCTGGCTCACCTGCAGGCGCAGGGGCAGGATCTGGCGGCCGCAGCTGCCCACGCCCGTGAGTCGGCGGCTGCGATGCACGCTCTGGGCGCCTTGCCCGAGGCGGTCGAGTGCTACGAACTGGCTCGAAACTACTGCCTGGGCCTGCTGGAACGAGGGGCACATCGGGCCGCTGCGACCGGACTCTGCGAGACGGCCACCGGCCTGGCGCCCTGCCTGGCCGCACGCAACGAGCACGAGCGCGCCAGCGACCGTGCGCGTGAAGCGATCGAGGAGCTGCGGGGACTGCCCGACCTGTCCGAAGAGGATTGGTACTCCCTTGGTGTGCCCTTGCTTGGTTTGTGGGCCCGCGCCGAGACAGAGTCCGGTCGTGCAAAAGGAGTGATCGAGCCCCTGGTGCAGCAGATCGAAGCCATCATGACGGCGCAGACCGAGATGACGGTCTCCTACCTGCCGCAACTACGCCTCGCTCTCGGCAGCGCCCTGCTGTTTCGCAACCGGGTCGAGGAGGCGTTGGACGTCTGGCTTCTGGCCGCCAACGAGCTGCCCTCCGAGCCGGATTTCGCGCTGACCGCCGACCTGTCGATGCGCATCGCAGACGCCTATCGACAGGTGGCAGATGGCGAGCGTGCCGTGGCTTCCGCTCGGAGAGGGCTCGCCGCCGCTCGCAACGCACGTGACCTGATTCGGGAGGCAGAGGCGCTGCGCTCCCTGGCGCTCGCCCTGCGCGACATCGGTGAACTCGATGATGCCGAGGCGCAGCTCGGCGAGGCTCTCAACGCCCTGGGTCGTGTCGATCGACCGCGCCTGGCGGCCGAGGTGTCGGTCCTGTTGGCGTCGGTCTTGATGCAACGAGATGCCATCGACGAGGCGGACGCGGCGCTGGCCAAGGCCTGTCGTTCCTTTGCTGCGCTGACCGACCTGGCCGGCCTGTCCGATGCCCTGCGGCAACGCGGCGAGATCCAGATGGCACAGGGCACCTATACACGCGCCTTGGCATTCGCCGAGGAGTCCGCCAGGCAGGCGGTGCTCGCCGGCGCCAACGACCTGCAGGTCCGCGCCCAGTTGTTGGCCGCTCGGGCGGCGGCTGCATCTGGCGATTCGACCGCCGCCCACACGTCTTTGGAGACGGCATTCCAGCTGGTGCCGCCCGCCGTGGCGAGTCTCCAGCGCGGCGAATGCATGGTCACCCTGGCCGACCTGCTGGAAGCCCAGGTGCTGACGTCCGATCGCAGCGTCGCCTCGCTGCTCGAAGAGGCCCGAGAGGTCTTCCGCGCCGCCGGACATCCCTCCGAGGCGCTGCAACTGAATCGTCGCCTGCGCGCCATGCAGGGCGCCTCCTCAGGCTACGAGACCCCGACCTGATCGTATTGGCGCGCGCCCGCTGCTAGTGATTGCGGCTGTGGATGAGTTGCATCAACTCCGAGCGCGTCATCGCGTTGGTCCGGAACTCGCCGAACATGGCGCTGGTCACCGTGATCGAGTTCGGCTTCTGCACGCCGCGCACCACCATGCACAGGTGGGTGGCCTCCATGACCACCGCAACGCCGGCCGGCTCCAACGCCTCGTGGATCGCTTCGGCGACCTGGTTGGTGAGGCGCTCCTGGACCTGCAATCGACGGGCAAAAACATCGACCACGCGGGCGAGCTTGCTCAGGCCCACGACGCGACCGTTGGGGATATAGGCGACGTGGGCCCGTCCCATGAACGGCAACATGTGATGCTCGCATAGACTCGAAAAATCGATGTCACGAACCAGCACGATCTCCTGGTTGTCCACCGTGAACAGCGCCGATCGGAGGATCGCCACGGGATCTTCTTCGTAGCCCCGGGTCATCATGCGCAGCGCCCGCGTCACCCGCTTGGGCGTGTCGCGCAGACCTTCGCGCTGCGGGTCCTCTCCCAGTCCAACCAGGACCTCGCGAAACAGGTTCTCCATGAATACCTCAATCCGGCGGTACCACCGACTCGATGATGCTTTGCAGGGTCGCTTCCATCTGCGATCGTTCGACCCACGCCCCGCCACCGTGACCGGCGGGCAGAACCCTGTGAGCCGCCACGGGCAGGAAGATCCGACGCACATCATCGGGAGTGGCGAAATCTCGGCCCTGGACCAAGGCGTGGGACTGCACCGCTCGGTAGAAGCCGATGGCGCCACGGGTCGACAGGCCCAACTCGGTTCGCGGACTCTCTCGCGTGGCGACAGCGAGCCGGTGCAGGTAGTCCAGGACATCGTCCCCAACATGAACGGACTCGGCCGCCTGGATGAGGGTCTGAAGCCGCGCCTCGTCGGCCATGACCTCGATCTCGTCCAGGGACGTCGGGGCGCCATGTTCCCGAATCAATGTGCGCTCCACGTCGCCGCCGGGGTAACCGACGGACAGCCGCAGCAGGAAGCGATCCAACTGCGACTCCGGCAACGGATAGGTGCCATGGAATTCGCGCGGATTCTGCGTCGCCAGCACCACGAAGGGCGTCGGCAATGAATGGGTGACCCCGTCGACGGTCACATGACCTTCGGCCATGGATTCGAGCAGGGCGCTCTGGGTGCGTGGCGTGGTTCGATTGATCTCATCGGCCAACAGCACGTGGCAGAAGATGGGCCCTGGCTTGAATTCGAAGCCGCCGGCAGCCTGGTCGAAGATGCCCACGCCGACGATGTCCGCCGGCATGAGATCGCTGGCGAACTGGATGCGCTGGTGGGTCACGCCGAGCACGTGGGCGAAGGCCCTGGCCAGCGTGGTCTTGCCGACGCCGGGCACGTCCTCGAACAACACGTGGCCACGGGCAAGAATCGCGGTCAGCACCAGCTGCACGACATCTCGATTGCCGCGGAAGACCCGTTCAACCGCGTCGATGATGCGCCCACACAGCTCGGTGTGGGCGTTGACGGCGACCGATTCGGCCTGCGCGGCGGCGCGATTCATGGTCTTGCTCCCGAAGCGGAGGCACCCTTGGGTACCGCGGCGCGGCAACGCTTGCGCGCTGCCCGGACCTGGGGCAGCACCTCGGCCGCTACCTTTGCGATGTCGGGGCCGGCATGGGCCATTCCACGCTCCCGCAATTCGCTGGCGATCGCGGCCTCCACGTCGGCGGCCGAGTGACCCCCGCCACCGCATTGATGGGCCGCAAGCGCGCGCGCCACCAGTGCTCGCATCTGAAGCCCCCGTTCTTCCTCAAGAACTGCAGCCGAAACGCCGCCCCCCTTGTTGTCCCTGGACAAGGCATCGACCGCTTCGACAGCGTCTTCGACCCGTCCGGCATCGAGCAGGATCTCGACAAGGTTGCGTTGCAGGAGGCGATTGCGAGGCGCAGCAACCAACGCCTTCTGCATGGCCGCAGCCGCGCCGTCGTGATCGCCGCTACGGCTCTTGCTTACGGCCAGCGCATTCCAGGCGGCAGCGTTGTCGGGATTGACCCGCACGGCACGATTCAGCACCTTGATCGCTTGTGGCCAGCGGCGCTGCTCGATACGCAGCCCCCCCAATCCCGCCAGCGCAGCGCTGTGCTGGGCGTCGATCGAGAGCACCTTCTCATAGGCCGTTGCGGCGTCTTCGAGTTCTCCGGCCAGGGTCAGGACACGTGCCAACTGCAACCAGGTGGTCGAGTTGGCCGGCGCCAATGTCGTGGCACGGCGGGCCGACTCCAGCGCCAACGGCAAGCGGCCCCGGGCCAGCAGGGCGCGGGCCAGCAAGGCGTGCAGGTTCGCATCCTTCGGGTGGGCGATCGTGGCCTTCTGGGCCACGTCGCTGGCCGCCTTGGCCTTGCCCGAGCCGAGCAGCAGCTCCGCCAGCCGCGTGGCTGCATGGGGATCGCCCGGCGTCAACTCCAGCCGGTGGCGATAGGCCCCGATCGCCTTGGCCGATTCGCCGGCGCCGTCCAGCGCGCGCGCCGCCAGGTCGGCGATCGCTGGGTGACGCGGATGACGGGCTCTCAACGGGGCGAGTGTCGCTACAGCGTGTGCGTGGCGGCCGCGCATGACCTGTATGTCCGCTAACAGCAAGCTGGCCTGCAGACTGCCCTTCTGCGCATCGTCGGCGATCACCCTCTCGGCCTCTGCGAGCCGCCCCTGATCGCGCGCCTGGACCGCAAGGGCGTAGCGGTCCCCCGCATCCTGCTTCACAGTGGCGCCACCGCAAGCGGCGCAGATGCTGACCATCATTGCGGCGGCAATCAGCTGGCGAGAGGCGACATGTCGGGGAGAAGCGGGTCTGGCCATGGGGGTCGGCATTCAATCACCTTGTTGCGTGCGAAACAACTTGTGGACGGCCGTATCGACGTGTTTCGTCGTCGCCGTCAGTCGTCCGGATTCCACTTGCGCCGATTGTCTGCGATCTCTTCGGGCGTTGGCCGAGGATGGTGGACCAGGCGCCCCTGGTCGTCCCGCGGCAACTCGGCCACTCGAAACGCCGCCGGCTCTTCCAAGGTCTGGTTGTTCAGCTCGATATCGTCCTGCAGCGCCTCTGGCACTTCCATGTCCTCGAAGATGGCTTCCCAGGGACAGGCCGGTTCACAGGCACCGCAATTGATGCACTCGGTGGGGTGGATATAGAGCATGTTGGGCCGCTCATCGGTCACCTTCTCGGGCGCGTAGATGCAATCCACCGGGCATACATCGACGCAGCCGGAGTCGACGCAGTCGATACAAAGGCGGGAGATGATGTAGGCCACAATTGCTCCAATCCCGGGGCCAGACCGCAGGGTGCGCAGCGCCGACCATATCGCCGGCCCGCCCTGGCGCCAAGCGGGGGACACCAGCGCTTTGGCCACCCTGCGAGCGCAAGATGGTTTGCTGCCCGATGCCGACGCATGGCATACCGAAGCGGCGGCCCTTGTTGTGCCCCACGACGGTCGGTCGAATAGCCCGTGACGCCGGGCGTTGACAGGCCAGGGAGATGAAACGGGCAGCTGATGGCCGGAGGCAACGAGATGCACGACTCAACGCGCGAACAGAAGTGGATCCTGCTGGCATTGCCCGGCCTGGCGCTGGCAGCTTTGACCCTGGTGGGGTGCGGTCCGGTCTACGTCGACGATGGATATGGTTACCGAGCGCCTGCCCCGGCATACGCGACGCCTGCGCCGGCCCCCGCGCCGGCCGCTGCGGGTCAGGACGCGCGCACCTGGTTCCCCGACCTGGCCGCCCACGGGCGCTGGATCAATACCGCCCGTTGGGGACTGGTATGGGTGCCCACGGCCAACAACTCGCCCTGGTGGCGCCCCTACTACCTGGGTCATTGGGTGTGGACGGAGTACGGATGGACCTGGGCCAGCGAGGAATCCTGGGGTTGGGGGCCGTATCACTACGGTCGTTGGACCTGGCATGACTCCCATCGCTGGGTGTGGGTGCCGGGCAGTACCTGGGCTCCGGCCTGGGTGGTCTGGCGCAGCGGCGGCGGCTGTGTGGGCTGGGCGCCCATGGGGCCTGGCGGGCATCACTGGAGCCACCACTCGTACTGGGTGTTCGTGCCCCATTCACAGATCACGGTGACCCACGTCTACCGCGTCGTCGTGCCGCCCACACGGGTGACCACCGTATACAACCAGAGCAAGCCGGTCGGCACCGATGTCCGGGTTCGCAACCCCGCGGGCAAAACCGTGGTCTACAACAGCGGACCATCGCGCCAGGCGGTGCAACAGTGGACGCGCACCAAGGTTCCGGCCCGATCGGCGAGCAGTGTACCCGGCGCAGTTCCGCGGCGTGGTCCAGGGCACGCGGGCGCACCTCGTCCCAAGGTGTCCGGCGGTCCGCCCGCCGGCAAGCGCCCGCAAGCGGGATCGCGTGGTCTGGATGGCCGCGGCGGTGTTCGTGTGCCGGCCGGTGCGCGCCCGTCCGGCGGCGATGTTCGCACAGATCCCACGCGTCCGCCGCGCTTCCAGCCAGCCCGGCCGCCCCATGTCCGACCCAAGACGCCAGCCACCGGGCGCGGCGGAGTGGTTCCGGCTCCGCCCAGCGGTCCGCGCAAGTGGCAGCCTGGATCCGCAGCCCCGCCACCAAGGACCGTGCGGCCGCCGGCTCGCCCCACCCAGCCTACTTATCGTCGGGCCCCGCCACCGCCGAACCGACCCACATATCGACCGCGTCCCGTGCCCAGTGCGCGCCCCAAGACGCCTGCGAGACCCGGCACCAGCCGGCCGCGCGCCGCGCCGCCCAAACCCTATTACGGCACCCGCTCGCCAAGCCCACCGGCCGCTCGCCCTCCGCGTGGCCGCTCGCCAACCCGTGGCGCCGCCCCAGCCCCTCCGCCCCGGCGCAGCAAGCGAAAGGTGCCGAAGTCGGTGGAACGGCAACGCGAGACCCCGAAGTGGGTCCGACATCCCGAACGCGACCCGAAAGGCCGCGGCCGTTGATCCACGCCGCACGGCGACCCTGTTGCGCTTGGAATCAGCACCCGGCTCTGCTACTACCGGCGTGATCGGCACCTCGATCACGATCACGGAGGCAGCGCCATGGGAGACTTCGTCACGCTCTCACGCCACATCCTGCTGTCGGAGCGCCATCATCACGGCGCCACGGGCGACTTCACCATCCTGCTCAGCCACATCGCCACCGCGACCAAGGTCGTGGCCCGACACGTCAAACGGGCGGGACTGCTCGATGTCGTTGGCAAGACTGGCGAAACCAACGTGCAGGGCGAAGAGGTGGCGAAGCTCGATGTGATCGCCAACGACCTGCTGATCTCCCTGCTCGACGACCTGCCCATGGTCTGCGCCCTTGCGTCCGAGGAGGAAGACGAGTTCCGACATACCCACGCTGGACGCACCAGCGGCCGCTACCTGGTCTGCTTCGACCCCCTGGACGGATCGACCAACATCGACGTCAACGTCTCCATCGGCACGATCTTCTCGATTCACCGACGGGCGGAGGTCGGCCACGACGCGACGCGGGAGGACTTTTTCCAGCCGGGCAGCGAGCTGGTGGCGGCGGGCTACGCGGTGTACGGTTCATCGACGGTATTCGTCTATTCCACCGGCGAGGGAGTCCACGGTTTCACGTTGGATCCAGGCGTCGGCGAGTTCATCCTCTCTCATACCGATATGCAGCTGCCCGACAACCCGCGCTGCTTCAGCATCAACAGCGCCAACCGACCGCGCTGGTTCCCTTCCACCGCGGACTACGTCGACCACCTCATCTCGGATGATGACCCCCGTTATGCCAACACCACCTCGCGCTACATCGGCTCGCTGGTGGCCGACTTCCACCGCAACCTGATCTACGGCGGCGTCTTCCTCTATCCCGGTGATCGCAAGGTGCCCGACGGCAAACTCAGGCTGTTATACGAGGCGCAACCGCTGACATTCCTGATCGAGCGCGCAGGCGGCGCAGCCACGACGGGCAAGCGTCGAATCTCGGACATCGTGCCGAACGACCTGCATCAGCGCGTACCGCTGGTCATCGGCAACCTGCCCGAGGTGGAACTCTTCGAGCGCATGGTCGCTGAAGACGATGCCATCGAATAGAACGGAGGCTCCCGTGTCGCAATCGGAAGGCAATGAGCGATTGACCCATCTCGATGAGCATGGCCGCGCCAGGATGGTCGAGGTCGGCGACAAGGCGGAGACCGCTCGCGGCGCCATCGCCACATCCACCGTATTGCTGGCGGCGTCGTCATTTGCGCAGGTCAGCGACGCCAGCGGCCGCAAGGGCGACGCCCTGCAGGTGGCCCGCATCGCCGGCATCATGGCCGCCAAGCGCTGCAGTGAACTGATCCCCTTGTGCCATCCCATCCGGCTGGTGTCGGTGCAGGTACAGGCCCATCTCGACGCGGATCGTTCGGCTATCACCTTCGAGGTGCTCGCCGAAGCGGTCGATCGCACCGGCGTGGAGATGGAGGCCATGACAGGCGCCTCGGTAGCGGCCCTGACCCTGTACGACATGGTCAAATCCGTCGATCGCACAGCGGTGATTCAGCAGGTCCGCCTGCTCGAGAAGTGGGGTGGGCGCAGCGGTCACTTCATCGCCGACCGATCGGGATGAGCCCATCTGGCCGTCGCCATCGCCCACCTGACATCGAGGAATTGCGCGCCCGATTTGTCGCCGCCAGGCGGGCCCTTCGCCGTGAACTACGTCGCAAGCGCCGCCTGCAATCTCGCCTGCAGGCCGACCTGGCCAGGGCGGAAGGCGCCGAGGCCATGCGCCGGCAGGGTGAAGCGCTGAAGTACAGCCTGGACCAGGTGCCGACAGGCGCCGAGCGGGTCGTCCTGCGCCTGCCATGGGCGCCCGACGAGCCGGTCGAGGTGCCGCTGCGCCGGGACCTGGCGCCAGCCGCCAACATGGCCCGCATCTTCCGACGGGCCAGAGCCCTGGAGCGCGCCCGAGCGCAGATTCAAGAGCGACTCGCCACCGCAACCAGGCGCTCGGCCGAGTTGGCCGAGTTGGCCGAGCGTGCTGCTGCCGTGGACCTGGAGGAGGCGCAGTCAGAAGAGGAGCTCATTGTCCTGCTGAAAGCCATCTCAGATGCCGGCGTCAGGGTCCGCAGCCAACAGCAGACTGAACGGATCAGCGGTGATTTACGCCGTCGACTGGGGCGTCATCATCGTCAGCTGCCGGAGGGCGTTCAGCGCTTCACCACGGCACGCGGACGTGAAGTGCTGGTGGGCCGCAGCGCGTCCGGAAACGACCACCTGGTCACGCGCCTGTCGCGCGGCAGGGATGCCTGGATGCACTTGCGCGACCATCGCGGCGCCCACGTGCTGCTGCGTGCACAGAATCGCCACACGCCGCACGAATCGACCGACCTGAAGGACTGCGCCATGCTCGCAGCTCACCTCTCGGGCATCTCGCGCGGCGAACGGGTGGACGTCACGTGGACCGAGGCCCGTCATGTACGCAAAGGCAAAGCGCTGCCCGCTGGCGCGGTCTACGTGGCCGAGGCCAGGACGCTACGGATCCAGGTGGATGGCGCGGTCATCGACGCCTTCTACGCCCGTCGTCAACAGAACTAGGGCGGTGGGCAGCCCAGGTTGATCAGGGTCGCGACCCCGTACTGCCCCTGTACCGCCAGGTCCGGGCAGCCATCGTCGTTGATGTCGGCCTGCGCCAGGTGGGTGGACTCGCCGAGCGTGTACAGGCGTTCAGTCCACTGGATGAAGGTGAGCTTATTGACGCCATTGTCATCGGGAAGCAGGCTGCCGAGCCAGATCTCCACCGCGTCCGTCTCGCCGTTGACGACCAGGAGATCCAGGTCGCCGTCGTTGTTGACGTCAAAGGTATTGATCGCGGTTCGGATGCCCTTCGTGCCATCGAATGGTGAGTTCTCCGCGAAACCACCGGCGTTGCCCAGCACGAAACCCAGCTGTTCCGACGCCGCGTAGAGCAGGTCTGTGCAGCCATCCTGCGTGATATCGGCCGGTCGGAACGCGCTGATCCCCTTGCTGACCAGCGGTGCTGTGGCAGCCAGGTTGAATACATGCCCTGCCGCCTGCCTGCGCAGCGTGGTGTAGGAGCCGCCGCCCTTACCCAGGTTCAGGGTGAATAGCGAAGCTGCTGAATCGTCGCAGAACGGCGCCGAATGCAGCCCGAGTGGCCCTGGAGGCAATACGCGATAGCTCGGGGTGACCCACGTGAGCGCGCCGGTGACCTTGTCCTTGGCAGCCTGCTTGGACAGCTCGCCCTTGAGCAGTTCAATGATTGTGCACTTGGTGGAGTTGTACAGGCAGAAGCGGGTGATGATGCACAGGTCGTCGGTGGGCGGACACGCGTTGCAGGTGTTCTTCTCCTTAACAGGATTCGGTTCGCATGGCATGGCCTCGTAGGGCTTGCCCTTGCCCTTTTCAATATAGAATACCGGGCCGACGCGGCCGACCTCGTCGCCTTTCAGCCCTTTGAACAGTCGAATCCTGGACGCCATGCCGCTGGCTGCACCCATGATGACCGCGACATCGGAGTTGTTGTCATCGTCGAAGTGGCCAACAGCGGCATCGACGATCCCGATACCCGCCGCTTGAGCGAAGAAGGGCTTGATCGGGCTCGGCTTATGCGGCGGGGAGTCTTCCTTGATGCCCAGCGGTTCGCTGGGGTCGTTGTTGAGCCAGATGTGCATGCTCACGCGTTCGATATGGGCGCCGTTCCTGGGCCCTTGCAAGGGCGTCTCCTTCTCCGGCTCTTCAGTCGAGAAGATCTTGCAAAGGCTGCCCTTCTTGTCCTTGTTGTCGTTGCTCTCATCACCGAAGGTATTCATCACCTCCAGGATTTCGTGGGTGGCACAGGCGATGAATCCATCGCCGCCCTTCACCGCGTCAGAACCCATGGTGTAGTTGCGCTGGTAGACGGTGACCATGTCGTCATTGCCCTGGCCGTTGAACTGGCCGAAGTCCATGCCGACGATAGGCGGCAGCTTCTTGCCCGCGCCGGCCGCCTTGGTGTCCTTGACGCCGGATTCCTTCATCAACTTCAACGTGTTGTAGGGGCCGTATTCGCCGGTACGGACCTTCTTTTGCAGCCCCTCGGCGCCGTTGAGATAGAGGCCAAAGTAGTACGCCGGCTGCGGCAGATTGCCGGACTCGGATGGCTTCAACACGGTCGATACGGAGTTCACGCTGGCGATCAGCAGATCTGCCCGGTCATCCCCGCTCAAGTCGTGCAACTTGAAGCGAGACACCTCCAGCGAGGAGTTGAGCACGATGCCCTCGGCGGCTGCGACCTTCGTCTTGCCGCAGACCCGGTGGACTGTGGCGGCGTGGTAGTCCCCGCCACCTTTTGCAAGGGCGATGTTCAGGGCCACGCCGCTGTCCAGGGCCACCAGGTCCGGCACATCATCGCCATTGAGGTCGGCCGCGCGCACGGCCGACACCGAATTGCCCAAGATGAAGGAGCGGTAACACTGCTCCCAGAATGACTCGTCCGTCGGGTCGACAGGCAGGAGCGTGACGGTGCGCGAACCGGTGGTGACGATCACGAAGTTCTCTCCCTCAGGGCCGATGGGCGCGACGGTGAGGGATTGGAGCGACACGTTGACGTAGTGGGTTCGGTACACCGGCTTCTTGGAAGCGCTGTCGAAATCGTATCCACCGGCCGCGTTGCCGCTGACCCAGCGGATCATGCCGGACTTGGCGCCCACGATGAGGTCCGGGTAGTCCTTGTCGTCCACACTGCCGTTGCCATCGTCGTCATTCCACTGCACTGGCGCGATGAATTGCGCGTCCTTCATGTCGAAGAGGAAGTCTGACTGGGTCGTCTCGATGCACGAACCGAAACCTGTGCCGAGGTTGCGACAGACGCTGATCGCCGGCTTGGCGCGACCCAGCGCCACGTCCTTGAGCGGTGGGCTTGACTCGTCGGCGATATAGTCGCCAATCGCAAGCGAGGTGATGCCGCCGGCGAGCTTCTGCACCGTGCTCTTCGAGAACAACTTGGCCGTGCCGAGTCCTTTCCACGGGGCGTCTTTGCACTTCCGCTCGGCGTCATCCTTGGTCGGGCAGAGCGGATCTTTGTTCAGGTAGACGACGGTCAGCGCGCTCTCGTCCGCGGCACCGCCTACGATGACGTCCGGGCCGCCGGAGTTGTCCATGTCGGCCATGGCCAGCGCCTTGATCTCCGCCTCGATGACGAAGGATTTCGTCTGCTTCAAGCCACCCTTCAGCTCTGCTTCTTCGTCCTTCGCCTGCGCAAACATGGCCACCAATCCGCTGGCCCCGTCGGCGATCAGGCCGCCGGCCATCACGTCGATGAGCGCGTTGTCTCCGGTTCCGTCGTCGTCCAGGTGGGCCAGCGCCACGTAGCTGAAGTCACCCGCGGCGATGAACTCGGGTGCGCCAAAACGCCCATTGCCCTTGGCGCCCTCGTTGGCCGGATCGGGTGCCTGCAGTCCGCGGCGCAGGAACATGCCGTTGGAGGCCGCCATCACCACGTCGATGACCTTGTCCCCATCGAAGTCCGCCAATTCGAAGGTGCGGATCGTCGCAGGGGCGGTGACCTGCCCCACCACGCCCGTCTGTCCGGGCGGGTCTGTCACTCGCTGCACCACATCGAACTTCGGCGCCTTGAGCACCTTGACCTTGATCTCCTCGGACGTCTCGTTGCCGGCAAAGTCCTTGGCGATCACATTGAGTTTCACGATGGCGGAGGGTTTGTCGCCGAGGTCCACCGGGATCTTGAAGGAGCCCGAACCGGTCATGCAGAACAGGATTCCCTCTTGCGCTTCACACGTCTTGCAACTGTTCGGGTGTTCGTCGGGCAGTTTCTTGTCGCATCGCCCCACAACCGGGTCGTCGTCCAAGTCGATTTGGACCGCGGCCAGGTTCTTGTCATTGATGCTCCCCTTGAAGGTCACCTTGCCGATATGGGTCGAGTCCGGTTCTGGCGCGGTCAGCTTGAATGTCGGGGCCGTGCGGTCGACGACCACGCAGACCTGCTTGGCGCCACTGGCCTCGGTTTTGGCCGCCGACTTCGACTCCCCGGTGGCGGACAGGGTTCCGCAGACTTTGCCTTCCTTGATCAGCGGCTTGTCCTTGTCGTCCTTTTCCTTGCTTTTGATCGTGAAGGAGAACTCGGTGCCCTTGACAACCTCGTCCGGTAGCCCCTTGAACCGCAGCGTCGTCTTCAGCGAATTGGCGCGAAGCTTCTTGATACTCTTGGCTTTCAGCTTGCCCGAGACAGTGAAGAAGCCGTCCTTGCTGCCCACGTGAACGCCGTTATCTGGCAGCACCTCTTCGAACTCGATGTCGGGCAGTACTTCGCCTGCCGGCGGCGCGGCCTCCTCGGGACAGCCGGCAAGAATCAGCACGGCGGCGGCCAGGGCCAGGTGGGGCAAAAACGGGCGTGGGATCGAAGCGCTCATAGATGCATTGTCCCGCTTCTCGGCGGCGGGTCAAGCAAAAGAGCTTCGGGTCCACCTCGAAAATAGTCTTCATATTCAGATTGTTGTGCTGGGATTCCCGGGCCTCGAAAGCGGTCTGTGACAGGTGGTTGGAGTGGACCGACCTGGTTCGTGGCATGTGCCATGGCATATGCCACGCTGAGTCGAGCGCCTCGACGCAGCGACTTACAGGCCATCAACCAGATAAAATCATGACGCTAATCCGTGGCCGTCGCCTCGCCTGAAATGGCACGTCCCTTGCTCTACCGCGTGCGCTGCGCGCCACGTCTGGCTGTGGCGGCTGGGAGATGTGCATGAATCGGCGTTCAGAATCCTCGCTCACGAGTTTGGCGCTCGCGCGGCCGGCCACGCTGCGCGGCCTTCCAGATGCCGACCTGCTCGGCCAATTGCTCGAGTCGGGGCGCAAGCCGGGCCAGCGTGCCGATCGCCTGCTCCAGCTGACGGGTGGCTGGCGAGGGCTGCGCAGGTGGTTGTACAGCGATGCCTCCGGCGTGGACCTGCAGATCGAGGAACGGTTACGCGTCGGTGCCGCGTTGGAGGTCGGCCGTCGTCTGCTCTGTGAACAGCCGCCGGACCACCCGCTGATCGACCCGGCGACCGTCGCGGCAAGGTATCGACCGCTGGCCATCGAAGAGACCGAACACCTGGTCGCGGTGGGTCTGGACGCAGGCCGGCGGCCGGTGGTGGAGCATCGACTGGGTGGCGCAGTGGACGGTGTTCACGCCCACCCAAGGGACCTGCTGCGGCCGCTGATCGCCGCCGGCGCCGTGGCGATGATCGCGGTGCACAACCACCCTAGCGGTTGCGGTGAACCGAGCGCTGCGGACCTGGCCTTCACCGCCCGCCTGGCGGAGGCGGCCGATCTCTGTGGTGTGCCCTTGTTGGACCACGTGATCATCGCAGGTGCCGGTTGGACGAGCCTGGCCATGCGCGGCCAGTTGGCAGGCGACAATGGTTGAGAACGACGGCCAGAGTCGAGAGGACCCCGTCGTACTGCGTCTGCTGGTGGTGGTCGCGGCCGCACTCAGCTTCGCGCTCGTCGACCTGGCCGTCGGCTCCGGGCAGCCCTCCGCGACCGAGGGAGTCCTCCGGTTGACCCCGTGGCCAATGTCTCCAGGCGCTCACCTGGCCAGCGCTGGATGTATCGAGCCGCGCGACGCGACGGCCGCGGATTGGCGTCAGGTCGTTGGCGTCAATCGACGCACGGCACCGCTCCTGGTGGCCCATTGCAACCGTGCGGACCGGGGACCCGGTGCCGAAGAGACCACTCGAGGCAATTGTGGTGTGCGCACGGACTTCAAGGCGTTGCGCGGCATCGGAGCGCGCACCGCGCGGCGGATCATCGCTGCGATCTGTCCCCCTTGAGAGGCCTCAAGCGGCGCCGCTGCCGTCCAGACCGAAGGCCTCGTGGAGCACGCGCACGGCCAGTTCGGTGTAGCGCTCGTGCACCACGCAGGAGATCTTGATCTCGCTGGTGCTGATCAGTTGGATGTTCACCGATGCGGCGCCAAGGGCCTCGAACATGCGCACCGCGACACCCGCCTCCGATCGCATGCCGGCGCCGACCACCGAGACCTTGGCCACGCGATCGTCGCCGCGCACGGTGCCCGCTCCGATCGCGTCGGTGGCCTTCTGGGCCAGCTCCAGTGCCCGCTCCATCTCGTTGCGCGGCACGGTGAAGGTCACGTCCGTGTGACCGGCGACCGAGGCGTTCTGAATGATGACGTCGACGTTGATCCCAGCCTCTCCAAGCGGTCCCAACAGCGAGGCCACCATGCCCGGCTGATCTGGCACGCGTTCGGCGGTGAGCTTTGCGGTGTTTCGATCGAAGGCGACTCCGGTGACCACTGCCCCTTCCATGCCTTCCTCCTCGGGTACGACCCAGCTGCCTTCTGTGTCGAGAAATGATGAGCGCACATGCAGCGGCACTCGGTATTTCATGGCAAATTCCACCGACCGGGTCTGCAACACCTTGGCGCCGAGACTGGCCAGCTCCAGCATCTCCTGAAACGTGATTCGCTCGATCTTGCGCGCCTTGCTGCACACCCGGGGATCGGTGGTGTAGATGCCGTCCACATCGGTGTAGATCTCGCACACATCGGCGTGCACTGCGGCGGCCATGGCGACCGCGGACAGATCGCTGCCGCCCCGCCCCAAGGTGGTGATCTGGCCGGCGGCGTTGATGCCCTGAAAGCCCGCGATGACCACGATCTGGCCGGCGTCGAGCGCCTCGACCACCGAGCCGGCTTCGATGTCCATGATCCGGGCCATGCCGTGGGCATCATCGGTGGTGATGCGCACCTGGTGGCCCAGGAAGCTGCGCGCCTCCACGCCCTTTTCGCAGATGGCCAGCGCCACCAGGCCGATGGAGACCTGTTCGCCGCTGGCGAGCAGCACGTCGATCTCACGGTGATGGGGGGCGCGGGTGATCTGCCCGGCGAGGTCGACCAGTCGATTGGTCTCACCGGCCATGGCCGATACCACCACGACCACGCGGTTGCCCTTGCGGTGGGTGCGCACGGCGCGCTCAGCGACGAGTTGGATGCGCTCGATGGTGCCGACGGAGGTGCCGCCGAACTTCTGCACGATGGTGGCCATGGAGTTGCCTTCTGGATGCTTTCGGGTCCGCGGGTCGGCGCGGCGCGCGATCAGCGGGCGGGAATCTCACCCAACAACTGGAACTTTGCAACCGCGGGTTTGATGGTCAACGTGACGCCCTTGACCGGATGCGCGCGCAGCTTCACGCGGCGCTCCTTGCGCTCGATGGCCGGCCCCACGTCGGCAAAGATGAGATTGTCCGGCGGGTTGTCGACGAGCGCCCGAACAGCGCGGGTCAGTCCTCGGATGCTGATCGTCGCCTCGGTGGGATTGAGCACGCAGCGCATCCCCTCCGGGCAACCGCGCACCACGACCGGGCGCTGTTCCAGCTTGCGGGTGAGCTGGTGTTCCTCGATCTTGACCTGGACCTCGACCTCGTCAGCCGAGAGTTTGACGTGTCGACCTGCCACGCCCAGCAAGCGCGTCCGGACCCGCAGGTCGCTGTCGGCGCCCGAGATGTCGATCGGCGCGGCGCGCACGATCTTGATGGCCCGAACGACGGACGCGGGCCCCGTGACCTCAACGCTCCGCGGCTTGTAGGACACACCACGGCGCGCAACGCCGAATCCGGACGCTGGTTCACCGGTCCTCTTGGGTTCATCCACGGGCACCCTGCGCGTCGCGACCGCCTCGAGTCGCACGTCGATGGCCGACGGCCGTACGGACAGGACTTCCATGCCCTCGACGCCAAGCTGTTCGGCGACCCACTTCTGATCGAAGGCGAAGCGCTCGCCGTCGGCGTAGGTACCGATGTCGCAGATGACCTTGCGCGCTCGGTCGGTGAGCATCTCCCGAATGCCCCGCCAGCGTCCTCGCACCCGGATCTGCACCTGCTCGGGCAGGTCACCGACGAACACCTGCCCGATCGGCACATTGGCGACCGCCAGCGGCACGTCGATGGAGGCCTCGCGAACGCTGTCGCGACGCACCACCAGGTGGATCAACAGCGCGAGCAGGAGCGAGAGCACCTTCATATTGAAGTTGCCCATCACCAGGGCGCGAAGGCGCTGCATCATGACGGCTCACCCTGCGCTTGCTCGGCTGCTTCGCCGTTGCTCGGTGGCGGCTTTTCGTCGTCGTCCTCCGATGGCGCTTCGACCGGGTCTGCCTCGTCCAGGGTCTCGCTCTCCAAGACCACCGCAGGGGTCGCGATGGGGGTCGCCTTGATGACCAGCGGCTCCAACGCGGGCTCGGGCGGCGCCCCTTGAGGTTCGGGAGTCGACTCGACGGGCTCTGGCGGAGGCTCTGGCTTGGGATCGGCCTCCGGTCGCTGCAACTCGACCGTGGCGTCCTGGTGCACGGTCGCTTTGCGCAGCAGCTCGCCGGTATCTCGGACGGTACGTTCGCGCACTGTCTGCGGATCGAATGCGTACTCGCCCGTGCTGCGGGTGGCCATCTCCGTAGGCGCGTGGTGCACGATGCGGCGCTGCCAGCGCTTCTGCCAGGCGTCCCGATCGCGTCGTTCGCCAAAGAGGACCCGGAATCGGTCGCGCAGGTTGGTCGGCTTCAACTCCAGGTCGATCTGGCCCATGTGCGCGATGGCACAGCGACCGCTCTCCTCGGATACCACCACCACGATGGCGTCCGTCTCGTCCGCCAGGCCCAGCGCCGCGCGATGTCGCGAGCCCATGTTGGCGGGGATGTCATCGCCGAATGCCAGCGGCAGGAAACAGGCGGCCGAAGCGATGCGACCCTTCTGGATGATGACCGCGCCATCGTGGGTCGGGTTCATATGCGATGGGATGAACAAGGAGGTCAGCAGCTGCCAGCTGACGTCGGCGTCGACCCGCACGCCATGCTCCACGTAGCGATCGAGGTCCGCCTCCTGTTCGATGACCACCAGCGCGCCAATGCAGCGCTGGCTGAGCACCGCGGTCGCCCGTAACACCTCGCCAAGCACCGCGCTGGAGGCCGGGTCGCTGCTCGAAAACACGAGCGGCGAACGCATGGTGCTGGCCAGCGCGCGCCGGATATCGTCCTGAAAGAGCACCACAAGCAGCACCACGATAGAGCTGATGAAGCGGTCCAGGAGCCAGTTCAGGGTCGGCAGATCGACCACATCATCCTGGCTGAGATAGAACATGCCGAAGATCAGCGCCACGCCGAAGAGCGCCGCCCCCGATCGCGAGCCCTTCAGCAGCAGCAGCAGCTGGTAGATGATCACCGCGACGAGCACGACGTCGAGCAGGGATCGCCAGAGACTCAGGGTTTCCAGTTGCAGATCCGAGCTGAACACGCGCTGCCTCTTCAGGGCTGGTCGGGGCCCTGTGCACTCGCTCGGATCGCATGCGCCACGTCGACCACCTGGCGCATCGCGGCGACGTCATGCACCCGGACGAAGCTGGCTCCGCCGAGTACCGCAGCGGTCACCGCAGCGGCTGTGCCCATGAGCCTGTCGCCGACCTCGGAGGCGCTGATGGCGCCGATGAAGGACTTGCGCGAAGGCCCGATGAACACGGGCAAATCGAGTCTAGCAATCGGCCCGGGGTGGCGCAAAAAAGCGAGGTTCTGGGCCAGGGTCTTGCCAAAGCCGATGCCCGGATCGACGGCCAGTTGCTGCCTGCGCACGCCCGCCTCGCACGCTCGCTTCACTGCCGCGTGCAGGTCGTCGGCGACGCGCTGCAGGCCGTCGAACAGGTCCGCCGGCATGGGGCCGGCGCGCTCCGTCCAGCCCATGTCGCCGACCGCATTGGGCATGTGCATGAGCACCCAGGCCACTCCGGTACGCGCCACCAGCGCACCCATCTGCGGGTCGCCGAAGCCGCTCACGTCGTTGACCATGAGCGCGCCCGCCTCGATGCAAGGGGCGGCCACGCTGGCCTTTCGGGTGTCGATGGATACCGGCGTGTCGAAGCGTTGCGCGAGGGCCCGGACAACGTGCAGGACGCGTTCGATCTCCTGTTCGGTGCTCACTGCGGCGGCGCCCGGACGCGTGGACTCGCCGCCCACGTCCAGCAGGTCGGCGCCCGCCTCCACCATGGCCTCGGCGCGGCGCAGCGCTGCGTCCACACTCGGAAGCTCACCGCCGTCCGAGAAGGAATCGGGCGTCAGGTTGAGGATGCCCACCAAATGGGTCCGCTCCAGGTCCAGGACACGGGTACCCAGGCGCATCGAAACGTCGATATGGATCAGTGGGGAAGCGGCTCGGGCAGACCCGGCAGGCCATCGATCACAGGGGGCCCGGCGTCGTTGCTCTCCGGCTTGGGAGCGTTGGCCGCCGCCTCTTCCTCTCGCTCGCGCTGGCGCGCCTTGCGGCTCTTGCGGAGCTCGCCGATGTCGCTGCCATCCAGGAGCCAGTCCACCTCTTCGCCGTCGAGCGTCTCGTACTCCAGCAACGCCTCGGCCAGCCGATCGAGTTGTTCGCGATAGGTGACGATGATCTCTTTGGCCCGCTCGTAGTTGTCCTCGATGATCGAGCGGATTTGACCGTCCACGCGCACAGCGGTGCTCTCGGAGAAGTCCTGCTGCATCTGCGTGAAGTCGCGGCCAAGGAAGACCTCACCCTGCTTCTGGCCAAACGTGATCGGCCCCAGCTCGCTCATGCCCCACTCGCAGACCATCTGGCGCGCCAGGCGCGTGGCCACGGAGATGTCGTTGGCGGCGCCTGTAGTGATATCGCCGTTGACGATCTCCTCGGCGATGCGTCCACCCATCATGACGGCGATGCGGTCGTGCAGGTACCTGACCGAGTGAGAGTAGCGATCCCGTTCCGGCAGCTGCTGGGTCAGGCCCAGGGCGCGGCCGCGCGGCACGATGGTGACCTTGTGCAGCGGGTCCGTATCGGCCACGTGTTTGGCCACCAGGGCGTGGCCTGCTTCGTGAATCGCGGTCGTGCGGAGCTCGCCGGCGTCCATAGCCAGACCGCGCCGCTCCGGCCCCATGAGGACCTTGTCCTTGGCCCCTTCCAGGTCGTCCATGCCGACCGAGTCCTTGTCGTTCCTGGCGGCGATCAAGGCCGACTCGTTGACCAGGTTCTCCAGATCGGCGCCGACAAAGCCGGGGGTGCCCTTGGCGATCGTCTCCAGGTCCACGTCCGGTGCCAGCGGCACGCGGCGGGTGTGTACCTTCAAGATCGCGGAGCGACCGTTGACGTCCGGCGGCGGCACCGCCACCCGTCGATCGAATCGTCCGGGACGGAGCAGCGCCGGATCGAGCACGTCCGGGCGATTGGTCGCGGCCATGATGATCACGCCGGCGTTGGACTCGAAGCCGTCCATCTCTACCAGGAGCTGGTTGAGGGTCTGCTCGCGCTCGTCGTGGCCGCCGCCCATGCCGGCGCCGCGATGGCGGCCGACCGCGTCGATCTCGTCGATGAAGATGATGCAGGGGGCGTGCTTCTTACCCTGTTCGAAGAGGTCGCGCACTCGCGAGGCGCCGACGCCGACGAACATCTCAACGAAGTCCGAGCCGGAGATTGAGAAGAACGGCACGCCGGCTTCGCCAGCCACCGCCCTGGCGAGCAGGGTCTTGCCCGTGCCGGGGCTGCCCATGAGCAGGACGCCCTTGGGGATGCGTCCGCCCAGGCGGGTGAACTTCTTGGGGTCGCGCAGGAAGTGGATGATCTCTTCGAGCTCGAGCTTGCTCTCCTCGATGCCAGCCACGTCTTCGAAGGTGACCTTGTTGGTCGATTCGTTGAGCAACTTCGCACGCGACTTGCCGAAGCTCATCGCGCGGCCTCCGCCGCTCTGGATCTGTCTCATGAAGAAGAAGAAGAGCACGAAGAGCAGCAACATGGGCAGCCACGTGCCGAGGATCGAGATCCACAACGCGTTGGCGTCCTCCCGCTCGTAGGTGATGTCGACGCCGCGCGCGATCAGGTCTTTGTGAAACTCCTTCAACTCACCGGTGGTCGTGAAGCGCGAGCCGCTGGCCAGCATGCCCTCGATGGCGTGGCCGCGTACCGTGATCGTATCGACTCGTTGTTCTCCGTCGGCCTTGAGGGCCTTGTCCATGAACTGCGTGAACGAGATCGCCTCGCCTGCGTGGCTCGTCTTCAACCCTTGGTAGATGAAGACGAATAGCAGGATCAAGATGACCCAGACGAGCATCGATTTGTAGTGCTTCAACGCCAGCTCCCGAGCCCGTTCATCCCGCTTCTATGCCGGCCCCATTCGGGGGCCGCGGGTCGCGCTCGATGGGTCCGCGGGGCGCCGGGATCTCGGCGCCGTCCGACCCTTCCTCTGCAGGGTAGTCTGCACCCCGGGGGCGCGCAACGAACCCGCTCTCGAATCGCACCTCGTGATCGGTCAGGAAGACAGTCATGCCGTGCAGTTCACAGGTTGTTCCAGCGACCTTTCGGGTTCGCAATACGGTCAACAACTGCTCGGCGGCACGCTGGCCAGGGTGGTCGAGGCCGAGGTGGTCGACCACGCGTCCGAGCAGCGCGCTCAACGGGCCCAGCTGCCGTGGAACGATCTTGTCCGGCAGTTGCACCCATCTCTCTCCGCCTGTCTCCGAACCGATCTCCATGTGTGATTCCAGCGCCCGATCCACCCACCAGGACGAGGCCTGTTGCCAATTGCTGATGTTCTCGGCCGTGCGGGCCATTCCCCGGGCTGCGCCGGGAAGTGCGTCGTTGAGCGCCGACATCACCTCGTGTCGCAACCGGTTGCGACTGTACGCGTAGTCGCGATTGCTCGGATCGTCGCGCCAATGTAACGCCAGCTGCTCGGCGCAGGCGCGCAGATCCGAACGTGCCTCCCCCAAGAAGGGGCGGACCACGCGGTCCTGCCGGTGGCCGCGAATGCCAGCCAGGGCCTCTGGGCCGCAACCGCGGGCCATGCGCAGCAGCAGGGTTTCCGCCTGATCGTCAGCGTGGTGGGCGGTGACGATGTGGCTGCAGTGGCCATCTGCCGCCAGCGTGTGCAGGGCGCGATAGCGTGCCTGTCGGGCCCTCGACTGCAGGTCCGGTCCGGTCTCCAGCGCCAGGTCGGCGGTCAACAAGCGCAACTCGAAACGCTCCGCCAACGCCGCCACGACCTCTCGATCGAGGGGCACATCCGGGCGCAATCCGTGATCGATATGAGCGACCAGCAGCTCATGCCCCAACGACGGTCGCAGCTCGGCCAGCAGCGCGGTGCCGGTCACCGAGTCGAGGCCACCGCTGCAGGCCATGAGCAGGCGATCGCCCGGCTGCCACAGCTCTCGGCTACGAACGGTGCGCCGAATCGCCGCCAGGGTTCGCTGAAGTTGTTTTGCACCGGCGGGGGCCATCATGCCTTCCGGCCTCGTGGGATCAGTACTCGCAGGGATCCCACTCGCGGGTCTCGATGCCATCCCAGCCGCCGACCACCAGGCGGCCGAAGTCTTCGATGGCCTCTTCCACTACCGGCGGCATCGAACGACCGTCCAATCGCTGGCGATGAGACCAGGAATCGTAGGCCACGGTCTCGACGATCTGCCACGGGTCGTTGGCATCCTGCCAGATTTCGAACGAAGCCACGCCCAGATCCAGCTGGTGATCGCGGATCGTGGCCATCAACGGCCAGAAGCGATCACTGTCGCCGGGATCGACGCGATATCGGTGTTGTATGATGAAGGTACCGAGCCGGCTGTCGCCCATATCTGTCCCTGGCACGGACCGTGAAGGCGGGCCCTGCTGTGGTGTGCGCCTAGAAGGGGATGTCCTCGTCGAGCGCGTCGCCGCCGCCTTCGTCCATGCCCGGCGCCGGCGCCGCGGGGGCGCTGTCGCGACGCCCGCCCTGCTGCTGCCCGGTGTTACGGCCAGCGCCGCGATCGTAGCTGCGCTCGCCGCGCGCGCCGTCGTCGTCGCGCCCGCCAGACAGGAAGCGCACCATGTTGGCGACGATCTCAGTCTTGTAGCGTCGGTTGCCGCTCTGGTCTTCCCAGTTGCGGGTCTCGAGTCGACCTTCGACGTAGACCTGACGGCCCTTGCTCAGGTAGCGCTCGCAGTTCTCCGCATCGCGGCCCCAGACGACGACCGAGTGCCACTCAGTCTTCTCCTGGCGTTCGCCCTGCTTGTCGGTCCAACGGTGGTCGGTGGCCAGACGCAGTTCGGTGACGGCGCGATTGGAAGTGGTGTAGCGAAGCTCCGGCTGGTTGCCCAGGCGGCCGATGAGGATCACTTTGTTGACGCTCATAAGGGGACCTCTCTGCGTTGGCAGCCGACGGTATACCGGCGGTTTTGCCGGCGCAAGGGCCGTTGCGACACATGCTGTCCCGCCGACGAGGCCCGCCGGCTGACGGTGTGTACGCCGGCGCCACTTCTTGTCGCGACCGCCCGCCTGTGCCAGCCTGCGCCGCCATGGAAACCGCCGAATACAGGACCATGTACGAGGCTGAGGAGCGCCATTTCTGGTTCCGCGGCTCGCGGCGCGTGATCCTGGATTGGGTGGATCGGGCGCTCGCCGACCGGTCGGGCGACGATCGGCCGGCGATCGTCGATGTGGGCGCCGGTACCGGCGGTGTGCTGGCTCGACTCGATGGTCGTGGCGAGGCGTGGGGGGCCGAATGGAGCCCCGAGGGCGCCGCCTTCATCCGCAGCCGCGACCTGCGAGTGGTTCGCGCCGGGCTGCCAGCGTTGCCCTTTCGCGACGGGGCCTTCGACCTGGCGCTCTCCCTGGACGTCTTCGAGCATGTCGCGGACGACGGGGCGGCGATGGCCGAAGTGCGCCGCATCCTGCGGCCGGGCGGGCGACTGATCGCCACGGTGCCTGCGCTGCGCTGGCTCTGGAGCGAGCATGACGAGGCGCTGCACCACCACCGGCGCTATCACCTGGCCGAGCTCCGTCAGCGTCTCCTCGACGCCGGTTTCACGATTCGGCGACTCAGCTACTACAATACGCTGCTCCTACCGCCCATCGCGCTGATTCGGCTGGCCGGTCGTCTGCGGCCGCGGCCCGCTGCCGCCACGAGCGACGTCGCCATGCCTCCAGCGCCGCTGAACCAGGCCCTGGCCACCATCTTCGGCGCCGAAGTGCACCTGTTGTCGCGTTTTCGACTACCAGTGGGCGCCTCCTTGATCGTCGACGCACAGGCCTGAACCCCCGCCTGGTCGCTGCCGGTGGGCGGTGACGGTGACATGGCGCGGCTGCCTGCGGTACCCTTGGCCACGAGCGGTGGCCGCCTCGCCGGGCGGTGGGCCGCCCACGGGCCCCATGATGGGGACACACGGGGCGCGCTTGGATACGCAGACGCGGCGAGTCACGGTCGGAGTTCACGACGCTGAGGGCATGCGCGAGCTCTGCGGCGAGCGCGATCGAAATCTGCGCTGGCTGGAGTCGCGGCTCGGCATCTCCGTGCTCGCCCGGGGCGGAGAGCTTCAGATACATGGCGGCAGCGACGATGTGGGGCTGGCAGCAGAGGTGCTGCGCGCCATGTCGCAACGCATCGACGACGGTGACGCGGTCGACGATGACGCCATGCATCGCTTCATCGAACAGCGCACGCGACACAACGCACGAGCCAAACGTCAGGGCGCCGGACGCGCACGTCGGGATCTGGGCCTCGGCGGCCGGCCCATCAGCGCCAGAACCGACGGTCAACGACGCTACGTGGACGCGTTGGGCGCCAATGACGTGGTTTTTGGTGTTGGCCCTGCGGGCACGGGCAAGACCTTCCTGGCCGTGGCCAGCGCCCTGACCGCGCTGCATCGCAACGAGATCAAGCGCATCGTATTGACCCGTCCAGCCGTCGAGGCGGGCGAGCGGCTGGGCTTTCTGCCCGGCGACCTGGCCGCCAAGGTCAATCCCTACCTGCGCCCCCTGCTCGACGCGCTCGACGAGATGCTCGATCGCGACCGCGTCGAACGCATGATGGAAAAAGGCCAGGTCGAAGTGGCGCCGCTGGCGTTCATGCGCGGCCGAACGTTGTCGAGCAGCTACGTCATCCTGGACGAGGCGCAGAACTGCACCATCGAGCAGATGGCCATGTTCCTCACCCGCATCGGTCCGCACTCCAAGGCCGTGGTCACCGGCGATATGTCGCAGAGTGACCTGCCCAGGGGGCGCGACAGCGGCCTGAACCACGCCGTTTCGCTGCTGACCGATATCGCCGGCATCGATGTCGTGGTGTTGGATCAATCCGACGTGGTCCGACATCCGCTGGTGGCTCGCATCGCGCAGGCCTACGAGAGCGACGCCAAGAAGCGCCGCGGGGAGGGCTGAGCGATGGCTGGCCGCTCCCGATCTGCCCCCGCCGCTCCCGCCGGGCTGCCGGGCGAACAACAGCAGGCTCGCAAGCGCCGCGCCGGGTTGCGCCGTCGATTCGTCTACGCCGTGGGTGCCGTGGCGGGTTGGATGCTGCTCACCTTCCTGGTCGGGCCGACCGAGGCGGCGCTGGAACCGCCGCCCCTGGGCCCCGCATCGCGGGACATGATCGCCCTGCGTGACTTCGATGATGCCGAGCCGGTCGCAGACCTGGCCGTGCAGCAGGAGCGTGCGGCCGCGGCCGTACCGGTTCATTACGTCTTCCGCGAGGAGGCCGTTGGCGAGCGAATCGACGGATTGCGCGCTGCATTTCGCCTGGTTCGTCCACGTTATCGCCTCTATCACGCCGATCGCGAGGCCCTGGAGCAGGAAAAGAGCGAAAAGGCAGCAGCCCGCAAACAGAAGTCGCGCGAACAGCGCCGCGCCAGCAGCCGCAAAAAACGACCGAGTGGGGATCGTGGTGAAGAGCCTGAGCCCGACCTGGTCGCGGAGCTCGATGCGCGCTTTCACGAGGAGATGAGCAAGCTGCGGCCAGAGTTCGAGAGTCGACTGGCCGCACGCGGCGCGGCCTTACAGGTCGAGACCTTCGAGACCCTGCGCAAGCACCGATTCTCTGAGGAGATCGAGCTGCTGCTGTCGGACGTGGTGCAGTCGTTGCTGAGCCAGCGGATCGTCAAGGACAAGCATCGTTTCGAGGACGATCTCGCCCGCGGCCTGCTGGATGTGAGCGCCAACAAGCGCTACGAGCGAGAGCAAGCCAAGAAGCTGGCCGTCAGCGTCGAACGAGCGCGCGAGCTCTCCGACCAGTACGTGGACGAGTTCGTGCGCCAGAAACGTCCCTCGATCTTCGACGATGCTGTCCTGCGGGCGGCGGTGAAGAGCCTGGCTCGCAGCACCGTGGTACCCACCTTCGACCGCGATCTTGAAGCCACGGAGCGGGTTCGCACCGCGGCCCGCAACTCCGTGCCCAAGACCCGGGTGGTGCACTTCAAGACCGGCCAGAGCCTGGTCAAGCGGGGCGATGTGGTCACCCTCGGCATCCAGCGACGCATCGCCGAGATGCTGCGCGGCCTGGAGACCAGCGATACGCCGCGTGCGTTCGTCGCCACCGGGCTGCTTCTGGCGGCCGTGCTGCTGCTCTTTTCCGCGTTTGCCGGTCGCTACCTGCCCACGCTGCGCCGCCGTCCCAAGGATGTGGCCCTGCTCTCCGGCATCCTGATTCTGCATGCGGTCGCTCTGCGCCTGCTGTTGGAGTTGGGCGACCTGGTGGTCGAGCCGGGCGGCGGCGTGTCGGTGACCATGTGGGCGGTGTTGCTGCCCTACGCCCTGGGCCCGACCCTGGCCACGCTCTTCCTGCGTCCCATGACGGCGGCTCCCTTCGCCCTGGTGACCACCGTGGTGGCCGCCCTGATGGCACATAACGCGCCCTTGCTGCGCACCGAACCGCTGCTTATCGGCCTGGTGGCCATGTGCGCCCTGATCCTTGGCCTGGCGGGCGTCTACTCGACCCGTCGCTTCCGCCAGCGCGCCGACCTGCTCATCGGTGCCGTCTTCGTCGCCGGCTTCGGCATCGCTACGGCCACCGGTGTGGCCCTGTTCACCGCGCCGGTGGCGAGCGATCTCTTCGACCTGCACAACGGCATGGTGGTGCTGATGGGCGCCGCCTCGGGGGCCCTCTCCTACCTGCTCGTGGCCGCGTTGACGCCCATCTTCGAGAGCATCTTCAAACGCCTCACCGACATCAAATTGCTCGAGTTGACCAGCATGAACCACCCGGCCCTGCGCCTGCTGGCCACCGAGACGCCGGGCACATTCACCCACAGCGTGATGGTCGGCAACCTCGCCGAGGCCGCTTGCGATGCCATCGGCGCCAACGGATTGCTGGCTCGGGTCGGCGCCTACTACCACGACGTGGGCAAGACCAAGGCGCCGCGCTATTTCGCCGAGAACCAGACCGGTGAGAACCCACATGGCCGCCTGAAGCCCCACCTGAGCGCCCTGATCATCAAGAGTCACGTCAAGGATGGTATCAAGCTGCTCAAGGGCTTCGGATTGCCCCAGGAGATTATCGATTTCGTGCCTCAACACCACGGCACGTCGTTGATCGAGCACTTCCACAACCTGGCCCGCCGGGAGGCGGTGGACAGCGGTGCCGAGGTGGAGGAGGGCGACTTCCGCTATCCGGGGCCCAAACCCCAGACCAAGGAAGCGGCGTTGATGATGATCGCCGACATGGTCGAAGCGGCCGCCAAGGCCATGCCCGACCCGAATCCGACCCGAATTCAGGCGCTGGTGCAGCGCCTGATCGCCAGGAAGATGGAGGATGGGCAGTTCAACGAGTGCGACATGACGTTGCGCGAGCTGGCCGCGGTGGACAAGGCGTTCACCCGTGTGCTCGCGGGTATGCACCACACCCGTCCAGTCTATTTGCCGCCGCCGGAACGTTCCGATCGAGCTGCGCTGCTCAAGTCAGCCCGAGAGATGCGGCGCCATCGAACCACCGGAGACTTCACCGGTGACAACAGCAAGACCTCCGGCGTGCGCGAGACGGTGCGCATGGAGTCCGGTGTCCGGGATACGCACCAGGACCTGGAAGAAGAGGTCGAAGAGGCCGCGGACAAGGGCGACACGGTCGAGGTCGCGCGTGTACCGGCAGAGCGCCTCGCCAATGGCGACGAACCGGCGCCGCCCGAATCGCCGACCGCGGTGGTCAGCTCGCGCAGGGGCCGCCGTTCCTGAGCGCCTGGTTTGCTGCGATCGAAAGGCCTGTCGAAATCGAAATGCCAGTCGAAATCCACAACCGACACGTCCGCCTGCGGGTCGACAAGCGCGCCCTGGCCCGGCACCTGCGCGGCATCTTGCGCGCCTTTGGTCGGCCGCGGGCGTTGGTGGACGTCTCGCTGGTCGACGACGAGGAGATCCGCGCCCTGAATCGTGACCATCGCGGCATCGATTCCGTGACCGACGTGCTCAGCTTCGCTTTGGAGGAAGCCGGGCCACAGGTCGGTCCGCTGGCGGTGCTGGGCGATATCGTGATCTCGCTGGATTGCGCCCGGCGCCAGGCCGCGCTGGTGACCGCGGCTCATGGCTCAGAGGGCGATTCGCCCTATCGGCTGCGCGAAGAGACGCTCTTTCTGGCCACGCACGGCTTGCTGCACCTGCTGGGCCACGACCATGTAGACGCAGAAGAGGCCCTGGCCATGGAGGCGCTGGAGCGGCGCTTCATGATCTCGGTGACGCCCGT
Source organism: uncultured Enterobacteriaceae bacterium (assembly GCA_964438735.1). Taxonomy (GTDB): domain Bacteria; phylum Myxococcota_A; class UBA9042; order UBA9042; family UBA9042; genus CAYTLW01. Next base: position 52,688 of record CAYTLW010000008.1, read on the forward strand.
GGCGATGCACGAGATCGATCGCAGCGCACACGGCAGCGGCTGAGGTTGGGGCGGTCGCGACTACTGCTGGACGTCGTCGCACCAGTCCGGCGGCGACTCGGATAGCTCGCACAACAACGCCCAGCCATCGGTGTCGTAGCAGTTGTCGTTGGCGAAGTTCAGCTTGTGTGTGATGTCCAGCGCGGCGGCGGTGAGGGTGCCGCGGGCGTTCTTGACCGAGTAAGCGGCGCCCGAACTCGGTCCGTCCAGGTGGAAGAGGAAGACCGTGCTGGACAGGTCGTTTTCGTAGCGGCGCTCGAACTTCGGCAGCTTGGCCGGGTATTCGTTGGACCAGCGTACCTCGTCGATCAGCCCGACGTAGGGCACGGTGTTGTCACCTATGGCTGCGTCACCTTTGAAGAAGCCGAGACCGATGAGGTCGTTGTCGGCGAAGATCGGGCCCTCGCCCTTGGCGATTTTTGCGTTCACCTCCTTCAGAGGATTGAGGTCGGCCGCCACGCCGATCACCTTCTTGTCGCCATTGTAGCCGCAGACGATGTGGTGCCATTCGTCGGGCTTCAGCGCGTAGTCATAGGCCATCACCCACGCGCCTTCGCCCTTGTTGGCGGCAATTCCGCACGCGGGAGCGACGCCATTGCCACCGTTGACGCCAACGAGTCCGATGGCAAACCCGCGTTCGCCACCTTGCTCTCGGCGACCCACGAGCACGCTGAGCTTGTCGGCGACGAGCTTCTTCTTGGGCTTGAACCAGAGCGACAGGGCGAATGAATCGGCCTTCGTCGGCTTCAAGGTCTCGAAATCTCCGGTCTGGACGACGAGCAGATCGGAAGCACCCTCGACACTGAGGACCCGGCGCGCCCCGCATTGTTCGCAGCCGTCGCAGGCCTTCTTGTTGCCGTCGTCGCAACTCTCGTTGTCATCGGCGGCGGCGTTGTCGCCGCCACAGAGCGCCTCGTTGATCTTCTGGTCCAGTTCCTCTTCGCTGATGCGCTCGGGCAGGCAACCCAAGAGCAAGGAGAAGGCGGCGACAGTGGCGCATATCTTCAGGCATCTCATCGGAAGTGCCCTCCCACCGTCAGGCCGTATTGCGCCTGGCCATCCCAGGTTCGGCCCACCTGCGGTCGAGCGAACCACGCGCTGGCTGGCACCGCCGTTGTCGCCGGCTTCTTCATGAACATGCGCCAGGCGCCCCAGCCGCCCAGGCCCAGACCGGCGAGGGTGAAGAAGATTCCGGCGCTATGCCTGGCCTTGGCGGAGTCGGCCTGCTTGTTGTAGGTCTGCTTGGCGTTGTCGCTGCCGAAATCCATGTTGTTGGCCGCCTCCAGGTCCGACGCGGCGCCGGACATGGTCGCGGTACCGATCAGGAAGAGCAGACCACCGCCGCCCAGCAGGCCCCAGGTGACCCACTTGCCCCGCTCGTCGGCCGGCGCTGGTTGGACCACTCCGGGTGGAGGCACCACAGGCTGAGGTTTGGCCTCGCCTTTCGGCTCTGGCTTCGGCTCTACCTTGGGTTCAGGCTTCGGTTCGACCTTGGGTTCGGGTTTCGGCTCTTCCTTCGGCGCGGCCTTGCCCGCCGCGACCTGCTTCTTCAGCGTCTCGATGTGGCCTTTGGCCTCGGCCCGACCGGCGGCGCTCAGGCCCTGCAGGTCCAGGTACTGCTCGAAGACGATGATCGCCTTGGCCGGCATGGCCCCTTTCTGGTAGGCGCGGGCGGCGTTGTACATCAGCGCGGGTGCGCGCGAGATGGCAAACGCCTCGAGGAAGAGCTGGGCAGCCTTGGCGTGGTTGCCGCTCTTGAACTCGATCTTGGCCTCCATGGCCTTGGCTTCAGCGCGAGCGCGTTCGGCTTTGCCGAGTCGCGCATGGGCTGGGCCGGGCAGGGCGAGGAACAGGGTCAGTCCACACGCCAGGGCGGTGAGCCGAACGGTCACAGAGGTCGGTTTGTTCTTCATCACGTCGCCCATGTTGCCACCCTGCACGCGACCGTCAACCCGACCGCTGCCCGCCGTGTTCTCACGTCCGATGTGAGCCCGGACGGGACCGATGTCGCAAGCGGGCAAGAGCGGGTTTGACAGGGTCGCAGGCCCCGGCAATCCTTGTGAATCGGAATGACCCGCGAGTCGTTCGGGTTGCTGGACATGGCTTCACACCCCACGCCAGCCGAGGCGCCCACCAAGGGAAAGGCGCCACCAGACTGCACAGCAAATGGAGTACAGAACATGACCTCGATGCGTTTCGTCGTCGCCGCGTGCGCGATATTTGCGTTGATGGCCTGCCACGAGAGCCAAGCCAACGACAACGAACAGGCGACTGCCGCGACATCTGCGGCGGTTCAGCCCGGCGCGCCGAGTCAGGCGGCGGTACCCGCTGGCGCTCCATCCGGCAAGGCGGGGCGCTACTCGGTCGTCGCCACGCCGGTGACCATCCGTGCGGGCGGCAAGACCACCACGAAGCTGACAATCCAGCCGGCCAAGGGGTTGAAGTTCAACAAGGACTTCCCGTCCAAGTTCATCGTCAACGCGGGCCGTCACGCCAAGTGCGACAAGAAGGACCTGACCAAACGCGCCGGCGACGTCAAGATGGACGGCAAGACCGGCGTGGTCACCATCCCGCTGAGTGCCGTCGCCGTAGGAACCGGTGATTTGAGCATCATTGGCAACTTCAGCGTCTGCAACGACGAGCAGTGCTTCGTCCTGCGCGGCGAGTCCCTGGCCCTGTCGGTGACCGTCAAATAGGCGACCGTCAAATAGACGGACAACGCCTGCTGGGCGCTTCGGCCCCACTCAAAGCAGCGACAGCAGCGACGGGCGGGCCTGCAAGCGCGCGGCCGTTTGTTGCCATGCCGGCAGTTCTTCGCCCGTAGCGATGGCCTGCAGCCGGTCCAGCCCTTCGTCCGCGGCGCGATCCTCGCCGAACTCTTGGCGCAAGCGGTCCAGCCCAGCTCGGGCCAGGTCCAGCAGGGCCCGCGCCTGCTCGCCCACGTGATGCTCATTTGATCGACCGTCGAGTCCGTCTTTGCAGGCTGCCGCGCGCAGCGCTGCCCGATCCACGCTCCAGTCCCCATCTTGGAGCAACTGCAGGGCGGCCCGGCGGCTGGCCACGTCGTAGAACAGGCCTTTGATCAGCGCAGGCAGGCCCGGCAGCAACGGGGCCGGCACGCAGTCGGCGCCTCGAATCTCGATGTAGCGCTTCAAACGCATGTCCGGAAAGACGGTCGAAAGGTGCAACTCCCAGTCGTCCAGGGTCGGTCGGACGCCATGCACGCCGTCGTGGACGAAGTCGCGGAAGGTCGTACCCCAAGGGACCTCCAGGTAGACGTGTTCGCCGGAGGCATCCACGCCCTTGCGGAAGTACATCGGCGCGTCGGCCACCCAGTCGACCCAGTCGGCGACCGTGGCCGCCGGATCGAAGGCCATGGCGCCCGGCAGGCAACGCGCCGCCTCCACGTCGAGCCAGATGTCGGCGCGGGTCGACGCCATGCCCGTGGGCCGGCCTCCTCGCCAGGGGGAGTTGGCGAAGAGCGCGATGATGGCCGGCGTCGCCAGGTGACCCAGGCGCATCATCTCCATGGCCTCTGCGCCGTCGGTGAAGTCCACATTGGTCTGCACCGTGCAGGTCAGGTGCATCATCTGCAGACCATGCCCGCCGACCCGCGGCATACGCGCCCGCATGATGCCGTAGCGGGCCTTGGGCATGCGCGGTGCCGCCTCGACCGTACCCAGCGGGTCCAGGCCAACGTGGCCGAATCGAACACCAAGATCGCTTGCAACATCACCCAGTTCGGCGATGTGACGATCGAGCTCGGCGAGCATGTCGTCCACGCGCTTGACCGGCGCACCGCTGAGTTCGAATTGGCCGGCGGGCTCCAACGTGATGGAGGCGGCGTCGCGCAATAGCGACACCAGGCGCCCATCCTCGTAGACGGGCTGCCAGTCGAAGCGCTCGGCGAGGCGCTCCATCAGGGTCCGGATGCCGACGGCGCCATCGTATTGCAGCTTGCGCCCCGCGCTGTCGAAGGCCAGACACTCGTGCTCGGTGCCGATCAGCAAGCCGTCGCGGGTCTTGGCGCCGTCCTCGAGCCAGGCCACGCACTCCGACAGAGATTCGATGGGGGCACCGGCCATTCAGCCTCCGCGCGCCGCGCGAGGGCGTCGCCAGTGTCGGGGTCCGAGACCTCAGACCCGCGCGTCAATCGTAGTAGAAGGTCTCGAATCGGCCGAAGGTGATCGCGCCGAACAGTTGAATGATCATACAGATCACGATCAGTACCTTGAGCCGTCGACTCAAGTGACCGACCCGCAGCGCGAAGAGGCCCACCAAGGCCGGCCAGAAATCGAGCGCAAAGCGGTAGCCGAACTGCTGCCAGCCGTCGTTCTGGTAGAGCAGCGCCGGAGTGGCGATGACCGCGATGGCGATGGCCAGGTGGCGGATGAGCGCCCGCCGCTCCCGCGCCTTGTCGTCCTGGTCCGCCGGCGGCGCCGCAGGATGGCTTCGCATGGCTCCAAACAGGGCGAAAAGCGCCGGCGTACAGGCCAGGATGCCCAGTCCGTGCCGCGTAATCTGCACGAAGGGCGGATGATCGGTGAGTCGGGGCAGGTTGGTCAGGGCCGCGCTGAGGTTGCGATTGAGGAAGTGGAAGTTGAACAGCCCGAAGTCGCGAGTGGGCGCCCGCGTCCCCTCCAACAGGTAGAAGTGGCCGAACTCGAGAGGGTTCTGCCAGCGGGCCCAGTTGTACCAGGCGAGCGCCAGACCGATGGCCGCCATGGGAATGCAGAAGAGGGCGATGCGGCCGGCGGCGCGGCGGAACCCGGCCCAGCCATCTCCACCCAGCCACTGCCCCCGCGGGAAGAGCGCCTCCAGGGGCAGGAAGACGGCCGCAAAGAGCAGGGGCGTGCGCGTGGCGACGCCCAGGCCCAGGATCAGACCAGCCAGCAGGGGATGTCGCGCGCCCTGGGCCGCCAGCAGGAAGCCCAGGTGCATGGCCACGCCCATGGTCAGGGCGGTGAACCACACCTCGCCGCGTGTGGCGCTGTACCAGAGCACGGTACCGAAGGCGAAGAGCGCCACCAGCCACAACTGATCGGCGCGGCCGTGGTAGAGCAACCCCTGCGCCCGCAGTCGCCCCAGCCAGATGAGCAGTAGCAGGGCGGCCAGGACGCCAAAGAGCAGGGTAACGATCACGTCGTTGACGTGGTAGCCCACCACGGCCACAAGAGGCATCAACATGACGGCCGGGAAGGGCGGGAAGGAGATCTGGTACACGACCCGATCACAGCGAGCCCGCGGCCGCTTGGGGTCGCATCCGCTGGCCAGGTCCCGGCTGACGTCGATGAACATCATCTTGCCATCGACGGTCCAGAACTCGGTCTTTCGAGGGCCGTTGGTATTCTTGTACGGGAAGACGCCGCGAACTTCCTGGCCGCCGTTCAGCACCAGGACGCGGTAGCTGGCCCAGTCATTCCAGCCGGAGCCGCCGCCGACCGCTCGATCGATCGCCTCCTGGTAGCCGGGCGGATCGTCAGGTTGCGGCCTTGACTTGCCGCGTCGGCGCGGCGTGTCGGTGTCCAGTCTTCCGTTGAGGAAGGAGTTGGCCAGATCGGTGAAGTGGAAATGGGGCGTCGGCTTCAACAGGCGATCCCACGCGGTCACGCCGTAGACCACGCCGACCACAGCCGCGACGGCCAGCAGCAATTGCCAGCGTCGGGAAGGGCGACCGTCGACTTCGGGTGGATTGGGCATGTTCGCCGAGGGCGCCTCTGCGGCCGGTTGTCGCGCTCCAGGAATCCGCCCGTCTTCGGGCTGGTTGGAGCGGCGCGGCAATGTACTGCCACCGCGGCGACCGGGTCAATCGAATCACCGGGCTGGACGCCGACAGGTGGCCAGATCGTTGCCTGGTCTCCAGGGCGGGTGCTAGGGTACGCGCTCGCTGCTGGCTGTGGCGGCATACTTCACAGCCACTCCGACTCGACCCCGCTTGGGAGCTGAACATGAAGATCACCAGGTGGCTCGTCACTGTAGGCGCAGTGGCCCTGCCAGCGTCGGTGCTGCTCTGGCTGCCGACCGGCGGTACTCGCGCCACCTCGACTGGCGCGGTGCCGGTCGCTGTGGCCCAGCCCGCGCCGACGACGGCCCACGTCCTTCGCTCGGGCGTGGTGGCCGCGTTGCAGGTACACGACGAGATGTTGCTCGCGGCGGCAAAGGTCAGTGCGCCCAAGTTGCTGCCTGTGGCGTCCGCCGCGGCGGCTGCCGGCACGGTGGTCCCGTCGCCCGCCCAGGCCGTCCCGGATACACCCGATGCCGAGAGGATCGCGCTCTTCTATACCGGCAACGTGATCGGCGAGACCGATCCCTGCGGGTGAGCACGCGCTCCGCTGGGCGGTCTTGCCCGGCGCTCAACCTGGATTCGACAGAACGCCGAGCGGTTCAAGGGCAACCTGGCCGTCGACACCGGTGGTCTGCTCATCGCCAACCCACATTTCGTCTCGGAGTCCGACGCCGAGGTTGCCAGCCGGGCGCGCTGCTTCTTCCGCTCCCTGGCGGCCATGGGCTATGTGGCACTCAACATCGGCCCTCACGAGATGGCCATGGATCGCAAGGCGTTGCGCAAGGCAGCCGGCGCCCAACGGATCGCCCTGCTGTCGGCGAACATTCTGGACGACAAGACAGGCAAGCCGGCGTTCAGCAGCCACCTGGTCCGCAAGGTCGGCGGCCTGAAGATCGGCTTCTTCGGCCTGGTCACCGAGAGCCCTCCGAATTACGGAAAGCTCTTCGTCGAGCGCGGGCTGCGGGTCGTCGCGCCGGTCGGCGCCGCTCGCAAGGCGGTGCGTGCGTTGCGCGACAAGGGTTGTGACATTGTCATCGCACTCAGCCAACTCAAGCGACACGAGATCGAGGACCTGGGCGACAAGGTCAAGGGCCTGGACGTGGTCCTGGGCTCCAGCAATATGGAGTTGACCCAGTCGCTACAGCGGCTCGGCAGCCTGCTCTATGGCGACACCTACATGAAGGGCAAGTACGTCGCCCAGATGCTCATTCATGCCGGCGAGAAGGGGCGCGGCTGGCGGGTTGAGAACCTGCTGCGTTCCATGGACTCAGAGCGCGCTGCGCTGGCCCAACAGGTGCAGTCCATGCAGACGGAGTTGGCCGCTTCCGAGGGCCCGAATGCGGACCTGAAGTTGACCGAGCAGTCGCGCAAGATCATGCAGGCCAGGCTGGCCCGGGCCCGCGCTCGGCTGCAACGCCTGGGCCTGGAGTTGGAAGGGGGCGTCGTCGGCCACGAGGGGGCGGGCACGCTGGCCCTGTCCATGCATCCGCTTGGCAGCGAGGTGAGCGATCACGCCAAGGTGCTGGCATTCGTGAACGCCCACAAGAAGAAGTTTCCGGCCAAGAAGGGGCACCACGGGCACCACGGGCACCACGGGCACCAACACTGACAGGGCGCATGCAGCCTATTTCCGGCCGCCGCGGCGGATACTCTGCACGATGTGGCGCGCGCGCCAGGCCTGGTGTTCGTTGAGGTGCTGCCAGCGCTCGTGAAGCACCCTCTCCATGCCGCGCACACAGCGGCCGTCGCCGACTGTTGACAGGCAATCCAGCACCCGCTCGATGGCGGCGTGATCCAGGTCCGCCAGCCGGTCGTAGAAGAAGCCGGTCAACTCCACCTGCAGCTCGCCATGGCCGGCGCTCGCCAGCTCATCGATGGCCTGCAGGGCATCGTTCAGGTCCGCGCCCAGGAGTCGCTGCCGGAGTCTCGTCAGATCTGCCCGTTCGGCAACGGGCGGCGCCTCGTCGTCGGCGTCCAGAAAGTCCGGCAGGTCGTCTTCACCTGGCGATTCGGGCCATGGCGCGCTCATGAACGACCCCCGCCACGGCACGCAGGCGTGCTTGAACGGAGGCGCGGTCTGCGGAGCGGGATTCGAGCCACTACGCGAAGGGTCCCCACCACTGCCACTTCCACAGCTTGAGCCAGACGTTGACCAACAGGTCGACGTGCGCTGACGGCGCCTGCCCATCTGCAAAATGATGCCACGAGGCCCCCGCCGGCGGTGGCGGTGCGGGCGGCGCACAGCTGTCATTCTTGACCCCAGGTGTGCCCTTGTCGCCCCCGGTCAACGCCTTGGTGGCCAGGCACCAGTTCTTGCCAGCGTCGTTGAGCTTGGTGTCGAGCTTGGTCGGATCCAGCTGAATGGCCCGGCCGGAGACCTTGCCCGGCCAGCCGTATTTACCCACGGTCGTCTCGTAATCGACGATGTCCACCAGCTTGTCGGCCTTGTCGAAGAGCTGCAGCTTGCCGGGGCCCGTGTTGCCCAGGCTGACCGAGCTGTACTGGTAGGTGATGGTCGTCACGCCGCCATTGGTCTTGTCGTCCTTGTTCAGCCCGATGGCGATGTGCGCCTTGGAGGCGATCTTCAGGGGTCCCTTGATCGTGTGCGCCTTGGATTTCGTCTGCAGCTTCCAGCCGTCCAGGTCCACCTCCGTGACGCCTGGGTTGTACAGCTCGAGCCACTCCCCCTTGCTGTCGCTCACCGCCTTGGGATCGAAGAGCAGTTCTGTGATCACGATCGCACCGGTCTGCGCCGGCTGCTCGATCAGGCACTCGGCGCTGCAGCCGTCGCCATCCTTCTTGTTGCCATCATCGCACTGCTCCTTGCCGGCCTTGTCGCCGTCGCCGCACTTGGGCGCGCAGGCGTCGCCGATGCCATCCTTGTCGCCGTCGGCCTGGTCCTTATTGGCCACCTTGACGCAGTTGTCGCAGACGTCGCCGACACCATCCTTGTCGCCGTCGGCCTGGTCCTTGTTGGCCTTGAGCAGGCAGTTATCGGTCTCGTCGCCCACGCCGTCGCCGTCCTTGTCCTTCTTGCAGACGCTGTTGGCGGTGCCCGGTGTGCCGAGGTCACCGTCGCCGTATTTGGCTGACGCCAGGCACCAGTTGTTGCCATCGTCATTGGCCACGGCGGTCAGCTTGGTCGGGTTGAGTTGCAGCGCCTTGGCCGTGGTCGTGGGCGGCCAGCCGGCGCCGCCGTTCTTGTAATCGACCTGGTCGATGACCGTGCCGTTGGGGTTGAGCAGGCGCACAGAGTCGGTGGTGTTGTTCAGGCCGATGCCTTCGTAGACGTAGATCGGCGTGAAGCCGCCGTTGACCTTGGCGTCAGCGCTCAGGCCGAAGACGGCGTAGCCCTTGCCCGGGATCTTCACGCCCTGGCCGGCGTTGGCGATGAGGTGATGGCCGCTCTTGGTGTTGTCGGCCAGCGTATAGCCTTCCACATCCACCGCAGCGGAGGCCGGGTTGTAGAGTTCGATCCACTCGCCGACGGTGTCGCTCTTGGCGCCCGAATCGGACATGAACTCGCTGATGACCAGGGTTCCGGCGGCCAGGTTCGGCGGCTCGTTCTTGCAGGTCGATGAACAGCCGTCACCGGACTTGTCGTTGCCATCATCGCACTGCTCGGCGCCTTCCTTCTTCTTGTCTCCGCAGACCGGCGGCGGCGGCAGGTCACAGACATCGCCCTTGCCATCCTTGTCCTTGTCGGCCTGGTCCTTGTTGGCCTTGTTGGGGCAGTTGTCGCAGACATTGCCCACCCCATCCTTGTCGGAGTCGCCCTGGCTGCTGTTGGACTTGGCCGGGCAGTTATCCTTGCTGTCCGGCACACCGTCCTTGTCGCCGTCCGGGATGCAGACCAGGTTCGCCTTGCCGGGCGTGCCCTTGTCGCCGATGCCGAAGACCTCGGTGGCCACGCACCAATGCTTGCCGGCGCCGTTGTCGGCGGTGGCCGTGTGTTGGGCGCTCAGCTGGATGGCGGCGCCCTTGGCAAATGTGGGCCAGCCGTCCTTGCCGCTGTCGTAGGTGACGTCATCGACCAGGGTCTTGCCCCAGGTCAGGGTGACCTTGCCGGAGGGATTGGTCAGGTTCAGGGAGGTCCACTGGTAGTGCACCGTGACGCCGCCGTTGACCTTTGTATCCGCGTTACGTCCCAGGATCAGGTAGCCCTTGGACTTGATGATCACCGGCTTGGCGTCGGTCAGACCGATGACATGGCTGGTGGACTTGGCGTTCACCTCCAGCCCGTTGAGGGCGATGTCCGCCGTGCTGGGGTTGTAGAGCTCGATCCACTCGCCGTGCTTGTCTTCGACGGCGCTGGGATCGGTGATGAACTCGTTGACGATGAGCTCACCGGGCTCGATGGGATCCTCGATCTTGCACTGCTGTGAGCAGCCATCGGCGGGCAGGATGTTGCCGTCGTCGCACTCCTCGTTGGCCTCCTTCTTGGTATTGCCGCAGCCGGGCGGTTCGCAGAGGTCTCCGATCTTGTTGCTGTTGATGTCTTCCTGATTGGGATTGGCCATCTTCGGACAGTTATCGCAGGCGTCGCCCACGCCGTCCTTGTCGCCATCCTTCTGCTCCTTGTTGTCGACGTTATCGCAGTTGTCGAAGTGGTCCGACACGCCGTCCTTGTCGGCATCATCGGCGGCCCACTTGCAGTCGGGATTTGCCGCCGCTGGCGTGCCGAAATTGCCCAGCGTGTAGTGCAGCTGAGCCGGGCACCAGTTGGCCGGGTCGTCATTCTTGATGTGGTCGAGCGCGCCGGGATCCAGGGATACGGAATGCCCGGTCTTGGCGCTGCCCTGGTAGACCACCAGGTCCACCAGCTGGCCCTGGGACTTGAGCATCAGGTCGACCTTGCCCGTGTTGTTGAGCGAGATCTTGCCGTAGACGTAGCCCGGCTCGACGCCACCGAAGTGGTCGGGCTTGTCGCCGATGGCCAGCAGGAAGGGCGTGTTCGGCTTGAGCATCAGCGGCTTCATTTGCTGGATTACATGCTGCCACTTGCTCACCTTGCCGGTGTTGGTCGAGGTCGTCTGCTTGGCCAGGGTGACGCCGTTCAGGTCGATATCGGCGTCGCTGGTATTGATGATCTCGATCCACTCGGCCTCGCTGTCGGCCAGGGTGGCTGGATTGGGCAGGAACTCAGCGATGATCAGGTCGCCCTCTGCGACCGCGGCTTCCTCGTCGCACCACGGCCCGCAGCCGTCGCCGCCTTCCTTGTTGCCGTCATCGCAGGCCTCGTCTGGGTCTTTTTCGCCGTCGCCACAATTGGGCGGGCCGACGGTCGGCGGGCACTCGTCGTTGACCTTGCCGGGGGTGCCGAGATCGCCCGACGGCATCTTGGTCGTCGCGCCGCACCACACGCCGGGCTTGTCATTGGCTTTGGGATCGGTGGACGCGGGACTCAGCGACAGCGACGCTGCGTGCAGCTTCGGCCAGGCCTTCTTCACGTTCCACGCCACCGCGTCGATGATCTCTCCAGACGGCGTGGTCAGTACCACCGAGTCGGCGTCGTTGGTCAGGCCGAACAGGGCCTCCAGGTCGACGTCGATGCCGCCGTTCACCGCCTTGTCCTTGCTGCGCCCGATGACGAACCACTCGCCCGGCGCGATGGTCACCGTCTTGTCTTCGACCTCGTCGTCTTCCTTGAACGGCAGCAGGCCGTCGGGTCCGGGCTGGCCCTTCTTGTCGAAGTTGCCGATGCGCATACCCAGCAGGGGCAGCGTCTTGGCGGAGACGTTCTTGACCTCGAACCACTCGGCGACCTTGTAGTTGAGCGGCTTGTCTTCCGGGCCGGCGGGTTTGTACATGATCTCGGTGATTACCAGTTCGCCCTTCTGGGGCCCGTCGTACTTGACGCAGAGGTCCTTCTTGCCCGCCTTGCAGGTGCCCTTGTCGCAGAAGTCGCCGCCGGTGCAACTGTCGCCGTCGTCGCAGCTGGCCTTGTTGTTGCCGTACTTGCACAGCTTGAGCACGCAGAAGTCCTCGGTGCAGACGTTTTCGTCGTCACAATCCTTGTCGACTTCGCATTCCGGCGTGACGTCACCCGGAGCGTCGAACCCCACCGCGTCCGGCTTCGGCGTGGTGGTCGGCGTGGTGTCGGTGCTGCCATTGCCACAACCAACCGCGAGTATGGCGGCGGCCAGCAGGGCGAGGAGAATCGGGAGACCTGGGCGTTGACGCATGGTGTTCACGGGTTTCGGCGTGGCAAAGGAGACCCGCCCGGGAGCGCCGAACCGCCGGGCAATCAAGGACGCGGCAGTATAGCGGACGGCTTGGGGGCGGACAAACAAGGTACGCTTCGAATCGTCCAGGTTCCGGTCCGTTTCGCTTGACAGGGCGCCGGCACCGGCGATGCTGCCGGAGGTGTTCGCGGCGCCCAGACGATTCAGGAGGTGGCAGATGGCATGGGCTCGTCAATGGCTTTCGGTGGCCCTGGTGTTGGCGACGGCAGGCCTGGCGACCACGGTCACGGCGCAGTCCGAGCGAAAGCGCACCTCGGAGGACTATTTCCGCGAGGGCGTCGAACACCTCGGCGCGGGCCGTAATGACGCGGCCATCCAGAGCTTTCAATTCTGCGTCCAGTACAAACCCGACCAGAAGGAATGCTGGTTCAATCTCGGTGTGGCGTTTGGTCGCAAGCGCGCCTTCGCCAGCGAGGCGGCTGCGTACGACAAGGCCGTCGCCCTGGACCCGAACTACGGTCGGGCCCACTTCAACCTGGGCGTGGTCTACGAAGACCTCGGCAAAGCCGACAAGGCCCTGCGTCACTATGAACGGGCCATCGCCGCGCAACCGAAAGCGCAAGACGCCCGCTTGAATCGGGCCATGCTCCTGCTCGCCGGCAAACGGGTGGACGAGGCGGTGCGCGCTTTCGAGGCTGCGGTCAAGGTCAAGGATGACAACCCGGAAGCCTGGTTCGACCTGGCCGAGGCCTTGGATATCCAGGCCGAAGGGCTGCAGGAGCCGGCCCGTACTCAGGGGCTACGCAAGGCGATCTCGACCTACTACAAGGCCATCCACCTGGACGCCTCGCACTATCGTGCGCACTACAACATCGGCTTGATTCACAACCGCCTCAAGGATCGCGAGTCCGAGGTGGCCGCCTACCGCAAGTGCCTGGCGCTGAGGCCGAAGTATACGCCGGCGCTGTACAACGTCGCCTTCGCCCTGCGCGATACGCGCGACATCGCCGGCGCCGCTCAGGCGTTCAAGGCCTATCTGCAGGTCGCCGCCGACCGCAAACACGAGGCCAAGTTCCGGGCCGTGGCCCGGCGTGAGTTACAGAAGCTGTCAGCAAAGCCGGCCCGCGCGCCAACGCCCGCCGCGGGGCCCTGAGCCAATCCCAATCGGGCGCTGGTCAACCGATGGCGCCGTCGAGCTCGCGCTCCTTCTCCAGGTAGCGGAACACCGTTCGCACGTCGACGCCCAGGTCGCGTGCAGTGTCGGTGCGGTTGCCGCCGTTCAGTTCGAGAATGCGTCGAACATAGCGCAAAGCGAAGGTCTCTTTGGCCTCATTCAACGGCTCGATCTGGTCGGCGTTGAGCTCGGCGAGGTCCAGGTCCGCGGCCGTGATGGTGCCGCTGTCGCAGAAGATGGTCGCCTTCTTGATCCGGTTTTCCAGCTCGCGGATGTTGCCCGGCCAGCGATGCAGCCGCATGGCCCGCATGGCGTCGTCCGAGAAGCCGTTCAGCACCACGCCCAGCTCTTCGGCGTAGCGGCGCAGGAAATAGCGAGCCAGCAGCTCGACGTCGTCACCGCGGTCGCGCAGCCCATCCAGGTGCAGCCGGACCACGTTGAGCCGGTAATAGAGGTCTTCGCGGAAGTTGCCGGCCTTGACCTCCTCGGCCAGGTTCCGGTTGGTGGCCGCCACCACGCGGATGTTGATGTCCCGTGATTTGGACTCGCCGATGCGGGTCAGGCTGCGCTCTTCGAGGACCCGCAGCAGCTTCACCTGCAGGTTGAGCGGCATCTCGCCGACCTCGTCCAGGAAGAGACTTCCGCCGTCGGCCTGTTGGAACTTGCCGTCGCGGGTCGCCACCGCGCCGGTGAATGCGCCTTTGACGTGACCGAAGAGTTCGCTCTCGAGCAGGTTTTCGGGGATCGCGCCGCAGTTGATGACCACGAAGGGGCCGTCTTTGCGATTGGAGCGTCGGTGCACTTCGCCGGCGACCAACTCCTTGCCCGTGCCGGTCTCGCCTTCGATCAGCACGCTCACGTCGGTCTTGGCGACCTTGTCGATCTTGCGAAAGATCTCGCGCATGGACGGGCTGGTGCCGATCAGCCCGCCGAAGTTCATCCGCTCGATCTGCTGGGTCAGGCTCTCGTTGGACAGCTGCAGTTCGCGGATCAGGATCGCGTTGCGCAGCACCATCGCGGCCTGGGCGGCGAAGACCGTCGCCACATTGAGCGCCTCGCGGGAAAACAGGTTCACCACGTTGTCGTTGCCCAGGTAGATGACTCCGAGCAACTCGCCGCGCACCATCAAGGGCACGCAGAGCACCGAGCAGAGGCGGTAGTCCATCACCGAACGCGCGGCGGAGAACTCCTCGTCGTTGAGGGCATCGGAGACGATGGTTGGCTGCTTGCTGGCGATCACCTTCTGAACGATGGAGTCCGAGATGGGCATGGAGGCGCCGGAACGAGCGGTGCCAGCCTGGCGCGCCGCCTTGACCTGTGGCCGGCCATCGACCAGCAGCATGACGACGCCGCGCCCGGCGTCGGTGACCTCGATGATCGAATCGAGCATGTTGGCGAGCAGCTCGTCGATGTTGTAGGTGCCGGCCACGGCCTCGCTGAACTCGGCCATGGCGGTCAGGGTGCGCGTCATCGCCTGCGGTGGCGTGGTTGTGCCGCCGGGGCTTCGACTTGCCTCAAAACGTGTCTGGAAGCGCAAGCGCACCGCACCCAGGTGCACGACATCGTCGTCGGCGAGCAGGTGGCTGTCGGCGCGCCGACCGTTGATCACCAGGCGCTCACCGGCGACCGCTTCGATGGTGATGCCCTGACCCGCCGCGCGCAGTTGAGCGTGTACCGGCGCCACGCCGCGGCCGCTGAGTTGGATGTCCGAGTGCTTGTCCGTACCAATGCTGCACACGCGCTTGTCGATGACGTGGGTAGCGATGGTGACGCCGCGGGCGCCCAGTTCAAGTAGCGATGCCTTGGGGACCATGCTTGCTCTCCGCACCAGGGGGGCCAGAGCATGACCAAACCGGCGCGCACTGGCAATCCGATTCGACCATCGGACCGTCATCAGGGAGAAGTGTTGGCTGTCTTCCGTTGCGCTCGCCTGGCGGCGGCGTCCAATTTCCGCCATTCGAGAACGGCGTCGACCACCCCCCAGGCAGCGACCAGCCAGAAGCCCACCCCCGTCGACACCTGCAACACCTGGCGGGTGGGTGCAACCTCGTCGGCCCGATCCAGGCTGTTGCGCTGCCACAGCAGCACCGAAGTCGCCCCCAACGCGACCTCGGCGACCATGAACGCCGTGCCTTTCAAGGGCTCGTCGTTGGCGATCTGACCGACGCCGAACGGGACCCACGCCAGCATTCTGGGCGGACTGGTCGGAAGCTTGCGCAGTTTGGGCGGGGTTGGCTTCTGGTCCGCCCGGATCACGCCCAGGCGAACCAGGTTCGAGCGCAGATTGGCGAAGTCCTTGATCATCTGTGGCGGGTAGAAGGTCGGATCCAGGCGCGCTTGCGGGTTTCGCACCAGCAACGCGGTGAATTCGTCCAGCGCGGCCTGTTTCTCGTCATGCCACCACAGCGCCGCGCCCAGATACTCCCTCGCTCGCCACTCCCGGGTCTGGTTCAACTGCGTGCGGGGGTAGAGCAGGGCTCGCAAGCGCTTGATCGCGTTGTCAAAATCCTGGTACTTGAACGCGTTTACGGCGTCTTCGTAGGCGCTCAGCGAAGTGACTTTCGGGGCGGCTTTGGCGGGCTTGGCAGCCGCGGCCGGGGGCGCGGTTGGCGGCGTGGCGCGTTTATCGCTCGGTGCCTTGACCCCGGCGTCGGGCGTAGCGGCTGCCTGAGCCCAGGCCGAAGGGGATGCCAGCAGGAGCAATGCCGCGCCCAGAAGACGACTCGCCACCCTGGCGCCCCGGCGGGGTCGAGGTGACAAATCGCTGCCATGATCGATTCTGGGGGTCCAGACGCGCATCGCGGCGATGCTAACCGACGATTGCCACCCTGGCCAACGGACGGCGGCCGGTTCAGATGTGCGTCAATGCACTGCCTGGCGCTCAAGCACCGCTGAGAGCATCGGCGATCTCCGGCGCTCCGGCAGCGGCGCGAGACAGGCGCGCCAACATGGCGCCCAGGACCGGCTCGGCGGCGTCGGGCTCCAGGGAGATGCACATCGGCAGCACGCTGGCATCCATGTCGACGCGACTGGCCGCGACGAGGATCGGCAGGGCCGCCCGTTCGCTGGCGTTCAGCGGGCGGACCTCTTCGTAGGCCCGGCGCATGGCCATCGCCACCGCCGATCGGATCTCCGCCGGTCGCCCGCTCTCGGTGGCCCAGTACACCGACAGCCGGTCGATGGCGCGGGCCAGATCCCACACCGCAAGGTCCACGTCGCAGAGGTCCCAATCGATCACCGACCACGCCCCACCGTCCGTCCGACGGAGCACGTTTCCCGGGCCGAAGTCGCCATGCACAAGGACCTGCGGACAGCGTTCGATCACGCCGGCCAGCCGACGACCGGTCGCGGTGAGCAGCGACTCCAGCCGAGCTCGCAGCGGGTGGTTGTCGAATCTCGCGGCGCAGTCCACGTCGCGGGCCATGTGCAGCTGCCAGGCGGCCGCCGGCGACACGTGGCGCAGGACCCGGGTGCCGACCCGGATGCCGCCAGCCGGGCGACCGCCGCCTGCCATGTCGCCGCCCCGCACATGAATGGTCGCCAGCAATGCGGCCACCTGCGCCGCCTCCCCGACCGGGATGTCCTCATCGCCGATCGAGCGCCCGCCCATGTCCGGGTACAGGGCCAACAGGTCGTCGCTGAAGACCATCACCTCGTCGCCGTCGCGATCGCCCAGCGGCAGGGGCACTCGTATTCCGCGCTCGGCCAGCACCCGGCTGACGCGGTGGGTGAAGGCCACCGACGCAGCGGGGCGACCGGCACCGACATAGCGCTTGGCGTAGAAGGTTCCGCCCTCGCATTGAAGTAGCGCGGTGGGACCATGGGCGCCGATGGCCACCCAACACAGCCTCTTGATGGCGCCGAGACGCTGCCGGCGGGTGCGCACCAGGGCCTCGAACGCCTGTCCGGTGAGGTCCAGATGTCGCAACTCGATACCCCAGAGGCGATGCTCGGGGGCGACGCGGTTGAGCCGTTGCTCGGCCAGCGCGGCCAGGTCCATGGCGCCAATGGTGATCGCTCGCGCGATCGCCGCATGCCAGACCCAGGCCTCCGTGGCGCCCTGCTGCAGCATGCGCTCCAGGTCTGCGCGCTCGTCCGCCACCCATACAGGGTCGACCAGCTTGGCGATCAGGTCCTGGGAGGACGCTTCCGCAGATGCCGGGGCCGGCGGCGTGGTCGGGCGTTGAAACCAGCGCAGGGCGGGCGAGTCTGCGACGAGCTCCTGCAGCTCTGCTACCGCGCCATCAACGTCGCCGGCGCGCCCTTTCGCCAAGGCCGCCTTGGCGGCGTCGCCCACCTTGTCCGCCCGAGCGCCAAGCGGCTGCAGCAACTCGGTAGCGCCCTGCATGTCTTCGTCGGCAAGGCACAGGATCACCGCGTCCACCCGTGCTCGATCGGCCGCCGGCTGCTCGCGCACGGCCTCCCGCCACCAGCGCAAGGCGGCCTGCGGGTCCCGCCGTTCCAACGCCACGCAGCCCAGTCCATAGCGGACCGCGTCCGATTCGGGCACCCAGGCCAGGGCGACCCGATAGTGGCGCTCGGCTTCGCCCAGGCTGCCGTTGTGGTGGGCCCGTCGACCGCGCTCCCAGGCGGCCAGCCCGGCGGCCGGCTCGTCCTCTTCGGCCGCTTGCTTGCCGCGAATGCGGCCGTCGCCCGCCCGGGGCAGCGCGCGCACGTCATCCGGCAGCCCACGACAACCCACCGGCCGACTCCATTCGAGCTGGGTCGAGGTCAGGTCGGCGCCTTGCAAGTCGGCATCGCGCAGGTCGGCGCCCGACAGGTCCGCACCGGACAGGTCCGCGCCGCGCAGGTCAGCACCGCGCAGGTCGGCCAGGGTCAGGTCGGCAGCAGACAGCCGCGCTCCGCGCAAACGTGCGCCACTGAGATTGGCCAGCTCCAGGCAGGCATGACGCAGATCAGCGTCGTTCAGATCGGCCCCCGAAAAAAGGCCGCCGCGCAGGTCCACCTCGCGTAGATCCAGCGGCGCGTCGCCCGAACGAGCCGGCAGCAGCGGTGCGTCGAAGTGGGCCTCGTCAGCGCTGGGCATGGCAGGCCTACAAGCAGACAACGCCGAATTGACAGGTCTTTCCCTTGGGGCATTTGCCGCCCGGGCCGCAGAAATCGGGCAGTCCGGCGGGCACCTTGAACGGCAGGCAGATGGTCGCCACGCAGGAGTTGTTCTTCTTGCAGTCGGCGTCGGTCTGGCATTGGCCAGGCTGCGGTATGGGCTGGTCGCTATCGAGGCAGAAGCCGAGCGTGCAGGCCTGGCCTTTGGGGCAATCCTTGCTCGAGTTGCAGTCCTTGGGCGCGCAGACGGCGATCAGGCATTGCTCGTCCGCCTTGCAGTCGTCGTCGCTGGTGCACAGGTCCACGGGCAGGCCGGGGATCTCCGGCACGCAAACGCCCGCGGCGCAGACCAGCTTGAACCCTCCGATGGACAGGCATTCCGAAGACTTGGTGCACTCGATGGTGGGGATGATGGCCGGGATGCACAGCCCCTTGAAGCACTTCTCGTTCGAGGCGCAATCGGTCTTATGTGAGCACATCTTGGGCACGCAGAGCTTGGCGATGCACTGCTCGTCGGTCTTGCACTCCTTGTCCGAGCTGCAGCCGGAGATGGGGATCTGGCCAGGCAGGCATTCGCCGTAGAGGCACTTCTTGCCCTTGGGACAATCGGAGTTGTTCTTGCAAGTGTCCGGGGCGCAGCTGGACAGCTGGCAGACGAATCCTTCGGGGCAGGTGTTGCTGTCGGTGCAGAAGTTGGCCGGCACGGTCTGGGGCGGCACGCAGTAGCCGTCGTAACAGTAGGTGCCGACCTTGCAGTCGCCCTGCTTTTTGCAGGGCACGGGCGGCAGGCAGATGGGCGCAAAACAGAGTTCGCCCTGGATGCATTGGATGTCCTTGGTGCAGCTGGTCTCGTCATCGCAGGCATCACCGATGCCATCGCCGTCCGTGTCGGCCTGGTTGCCGTTCTTGACGTCTGGGCAGTTGTCGAAGGCGTTCAGCCACTTGTCGCCGTCGAGATCCTTGTCGCAGACGTCGCCCTCGCCGTCGCCATCCATGTCGCTCTGCTTGGGATTGGGCACCACCGGGCAGTTGTCCTTGTCGTCGAGCACGCCATCGAAGTCCTTGTCGTTGGTCATGTCGCAGGCGTCGCCCTTGCCATTGCCGTCCCCATCTGCCTGATCGGCATTGGGCTGGAAGGGGCAGTTATCCTTCGTATTGGGCACCAGGTCGCCATCCATGTCGGCGTCGCAGGCGTCGCCCTTGTTGTCGCCGTCCAGGTCCTTCTGTTGTGGGTTGGGCACGCTGGGGCAGTTGTCGTCGGGATCGGCGACGCCATCCTGGTCCTTGTCCTTGGGCTGGTTGTCGAAGGGATCGCAGGCGTCGCCCACCCCGTCGCCGTCGTCGTCCGCCTGGTCGGCGTTGGCCACGTAGGGGCAGTTATCCTCGAGGTTCTTGGATCCGTCTCCGTCCAGATCCTTGTCGCAGACGTCGCCCCACTTGTCGCCGTCGACGTTGCCCTGGTCCGTATTGGGCAGGTCGACGCAATTATCCGACTCGTTGACGATGCCGTCGCCATCCCGATCCGAATCGCAGATGTCGCCGATGCCATCGCTGTCGGCGTCTTCCTGCTTGGTATTGATCGTGTTCGGGCAGTTATCGTTGACGTCCCAGATGCCGTCCTTGTCGCTGTCGATCAGCGGCCCGGTGTCCACGCCGGCGACGTCGAAGGTGTCATATGTCGGGCCCGAGTCTGTGTTGCCGGCGTCGGGCTGCGCGGTATCGACGACGCCCGCATCCGGTCCGGCGTCGAAGGCGACGTCGGCCGGTGTACCCAGGTCCGGCTGTCCCGCATCGCCAGCGTCCGTGCCACCGGCGTCGACGGCGCCGCTATCGATGGGTCCAGAGGGGATGATCACCGGCTGCGGGGGCTTGCGGGTCTCGTCCTCGCGCAGCACGCGGAAGCTCAGGTAGGTCGCCGGCTCGGCCTCCGGCGGGTGGCTGCCAAGCAAGCCGCCGCCTGTGCGCGCGTCGACGAAGTAGAGCACGGTGGTGCCGCGCGGTTGGGGCGGGATCTCACCGCGCCATGTGTGGCTGCCGATGGACGTCATGTGCACTTTGGCGAACGACAACGTGCCGTCCATGCGAGCGTAGGACAGGCGCACCCAGTCCAGGTCGGGATCGCCGCGGACCGTGGCCCACACCGTGTAGGCGGCGCTGTCGCTCCAGGTATCCTCCAACTGGGTCACCTGGATGAATCGCGGCCCGTCGGCGCCGTCATCGAAGCACGCGCACAGCGAAACGACCGTGGCCACCATCGCGATGTGCCGCCCGAGAGTGGAGTGATGCATGGCGATCACCTGTGGTCGTGGCCGCTGAGGGCCTCGTCGCATGGGGGCCGGACGATACCATGCGCCGGCCCGACTTTCACGCCTTGCTTGCGCCTCAGACCGCGCCTGTCGCGTCCTCGTAGGCGGCGATCGCTGCCCGCAGGTCATCGGCGACGCTGCGCCGGAGCGAGTCCGGTTCGAGCACCTCGACCGAAGGGCCAAAGCTGAGCAGCCACGAGCGAAGATCGGGTGTGATCGGCACGCTCCAGGCCATCTCACACCCGCCGTCGGCGAGATCGGCGCAGCGCTGGCTGGCATGCCACAAGCGCTCCCTGGCGTATCGGGCCGCTCCTGGCGCAAATCGGACGCGTACGGCCTCGGGGAATTCGCCGTGAAAAAGGCCGAAGCTGCTGCTGAAGTAGCTGTCCGGCGTGTAGCCAGCAGGGGCCGCAAAGCGCACTCCGCGCTGCCAACTGGCGTCCACCACGCGGTGCACGGCGAAGAGTCGGATGCGGCCATGGTGGGTCGAGTCGGCGACCAGGTAGAGGCGACCGCGGTAGTAGGCCAGCGTCAGCGGTCGCACCGTCAGCTCCAGCACCTCGCCAGTGCTCGAGTCCGGGTAGGACAGCTGCAATTCGTCGCTGCGCAGCACGGCCGTCAAGATGTCGTTGAGGCAGTCGTCGTAATGTTCGCCCTCGGCGGCGACCACGGGAGCGTCGGGTACGGCATATAGCTTGCGCTCCAGGTCCAGCCCGTCGAGGTCTCGTTCGGCGAGGCGGTCGGCGACCTTGTCGAAAGCGCCGCGCATGGAGGCGTAGAGTTCGGTTCCCCGGGCGAAGGCCAGCATGGATCGACCCAGGTAGAGGGCCAGCAACTCGCCGCGGGTAAATGTGATGCTGCTCGCGGGGCCGGTGGGCAGGACCGACCAGCGTTTGCGGCCATCTTCGTCGATGCCCCGGGTATGGACCAGGTGGTCTTCCTGCAGGACCGCCAGGTCCCGACTGATGGTGCGTCGGGTGACGCCTGTGCGCTCGCGCAGCTGCGCCACTGTGAGGCCGCCACGGGCATTGGCCAGGGCCAGGTAGATGCGCAGCAGTCGTTGGGCCTGGCTATACGGCCGCCGGACTCGATCCGCCGCCGCCGTGGAATCATGTTTGTCCGCTGCCATCACGCCTCCCGCGGTGGCTTGTCTTCGGTCCCGGTCTGCGCCGATGCGATGTCGACCTCGCCCACGGAGTCGTCGTTGCCAGGCGCCTCCGCGTCGACTCCTTCGCCGTGCGCCTCCACACCGTCCAGCTCGGCCACATCGGGCATATGGTCCATGCCGCTGGCCGGGGCCGGGCGCCTGGCCTGGCGCGCCTTCTTGCCCTTGATGCGCAGTCGGATGGGCGCACCATCAAACGAGAAGTCCGCCCGGAATCGGTTGATCAAGAAGCGACGATAGTGCTCGGCCATGGCCTTTTCATTGTTGACTTGCAAGGCGAAGGTCGGCGGCCTTACGCCGACCTGGGCGCCGAAATAGATCTTCAGTCGCTTGCCCCGCCAGACCGGCGGCTGCCGGTGGCGTTGCACACCCTCCAACCACCGATTGAGCTTGCCGGTGGGGATCCAGGTATCGAACGCCGTGAAGACTTTCAGCACCGTCTCCATCACCTTCTGCACCCGTCGCCCCGTGAGTGCGCTGACGAAGACGGTCGGCGCGTGGGCAACGAAGGGCAGCCGCTCGCGCAGGTCATGCTCGTAGGCAGCCATGGTGCGGGTGTCCTTTTCGACCACATCCCACTTGTTGCAGATCACCACGCAGGCCCGGCCTCGACGCTCGATCAGGGCAGCGATGCGGGCGTCCTGGTCGGCGATCTCGCGCGTCGTATCCAGCACCAGCAAGGCCACATGACTGCGCTCCAGGGCGCGCACTGCGCGGCTGACTGAATACTGCTCGACGCTGTGGCTGATGCGCGGGCGTCGCCGCATGCCGGCCGTGTCGATGAGGGTGCACGCGGTGCCCTCGTGGTCGATCTCGATGTCGATGGCGTCGCGGGTGGTGCCCGGTTGATCGGAGATGAGCATCCGATCGTCGCCCAGCATGGCGTTGATCAACGTCGACTTGCCCACATTGGGCCGGCCGATGACGCAGATTCGGATCCGATCGACAAAACCGCCGCGTTGCTGCTGCTGTGGACCCTGCGGGCCCTCCTCCATGCCGTCGTCGATCTCAGCGAATGCGTCGCGTTGATCGAGCGCCTCGATCACATCATCGAGCAGGTCCAGCAGGCCGCGGTTGTGTTCGGCCGAGACCGAATACACCCGCTCGACGCCCAGGCTGTACAGCTCCATGCCGAGCGCGTCATGGCGTTCCACGTCGCACTTATTGGCGACGCAGAACACCGGCTTGTCGCTCCGCCGAAGCACGGCGCCGATCTCGGTATCCGCCGGCGTGACGCCCTCGCGTGCATCGCACAACCAGATGACGGCGTCGGCCTCTTCGATGGCCACGGCGGCCTGCCTGCGCATCAACGACAGCATGCCGGTGCGCTCTTCGGGATCGAAGCCGCCGGTGTCGATCAACTGCAACCTGCGCCCGTTCTGCTCGCAGATCGCATATTGCCGATCGCGGGTGACGCCGGGTTCATCTTCGACGATGGCCCGGCGCTCGCCGACCCAGCGATTGAAGAGCGTCGACTTGCCCACATTGGGGCGGCCGACCAGGGCGATCAACGGAATGGACGCGCTCATGGCTCCCTCAGCGGCCTACGTAGCCGAAGCGGCGTAGCGTGGCCAGGCGCTCGCTCCAGCGAGCTTCGACGCGCACCAGCGTCTGCAGGTAGACCTTGCGGTCGATCATCTTCTCGATCTCGCGCCTGGACGCCTGACCGATGGCCTTGAGCCGGGCGCCGCCGCGACCCACCAGGATGCCGCGCTGGCTGGTCCGCTCGACGTGGATCAGGGCCTGCACGTGCACCTTCTCTTCGGACTCGTCCCAGACCTCGATCTCCACCGCCACGCCGTAGGGCACCTCCTGCTCGATCTGCAGGAAGACCTGCTCGCGAATCAACTCGGCGGCCAGGAAGCGCAGGCTGCGATCGGTCAACTGGTCGGCGCTGTACAACTGCGGCCCCGCCGGCATGTGGTCTTCGATGGCCGCCACCAGGCTGTCCAGGCCGTCGCCCTCGCGGGCGCTGATGGGGATCAGGGCCTCGGCATCGGTGGCGCTGCCATAGGCGGCCATCAACGGCAGCAGGTGCGGCTTGCGTACGGCGTCGATCTTGTTCAGGGCGATGAGCCAGCGTCGGCCGTGTTCCCGAATCTGGTGGATGATCCGGCGGTCGTCGGCCGGGATGCGCTCGTCCAGGGGCGGCGGTCCATCGGTGGCTACCTGCTCGTCCGGTTGTCGCAGCTGGACGCGCTGGGCACGGCGCTTCCCTTTGCGGCGCCCACCCTGGTGCACGCGGCGGGCATCGACGACCAGCACCACCAGGTCCACGGTCTGCATCGCCTCCACCGCGATGCCGACCATGGCGCGGTTGAGACGAGAACGTGGCTCGTGCAGTCCCGGGGTGTCGATGAACACGACCTGGGTGGACTTCGTTGTCAGGATGCCGCGGATCTGGTCCCGAGTGGTCTGCGGCTTGGGGCTGACGATGGCCAGTTTCTCGCCCAGCATGGCGTTCATCAGCGTGGACTTGCCCGCGTTCGGCCGACCGGCCAGCGTGGCGAAACCACTGCGGGTGATGGCCAGCCCGGTG
The DNA here is from genome assembly GCA_964438735.1 of uncultured Enterobacteriaceae bacterium. GTDB lineage: Bacteria > Myxococcota_A > UBA9042 > UBA9042 > UBA9042 > CAYTLW01. Next base: position 76,948 of record CAYTLW010000008.1, read on the forward strand.
GCCGGCGGCTCAGCGGCTTGCGGCTCGGCGGCGGGTGGCTCAGTCATGATCCCTCGTCAATCTGGCGTGGTAGAAGCCATCCGGCCCGACGGCGGAGAGCGGGCCCGTGGCCATGAAGTCAGCGTCCGCGGGCCCCTGGCGGCCTTCATTTGTCAGCTGCCAATCGGTCGCCTCGTCCAGGAAGCGGCGGATGACCTGCTCGTTTTCGGCCGGCAGGATGGAGCAGGTGGCGTAGATCAGGCGTCCACCGGGACGCACTGCGACAGCCGCCTGGCGCAGAATGGCCAGCTGCTGGTCGGCAAAGCGCCCGAGCCACTGGGCATCCAGGTGCCAGCGAAGCTCCGGCGTGCGGCGCAGGGCCCCCGCCGACGAACAGGGGGCGTCCACCAGGACCGCGTCGAATCCGCCGTCTGGTTCGGCCCGATGTGGCCGGTCTGCGTGGTGGCGGACAATGACCCTGTCCAGCCCCGCGCGGCGCAGCCGTCGGCTGCACTCGGCGAGCCGACGATGGTGCACGTCCATGGCGACGAGCACGCCCCGGCCAGCCATGGCCGCGGCCAGAGCCAGCGTCTTGCCGCCAGCGCCGGCGCACCAGTCGGCGACCGTCTCCCCCGGCTGGGCGTCGACGGCCTGGGCGATGGCCTGGCTGCCGGCGTCCTGGATCTCGAAATGACCGGCCGCAAACTCCGGCAGGGCGGTGATGCGGGTATTGCGCAGGCAGAGCAGACCATGCGCCAGACCAGGCGCCGCCGTCGTGCGCACGCCAACCTTCGCCAGCGTCCTCACAATGTGCTGTCGATCGCCGCGCGCCGGGTTGATTCGCACGGTCAATGGACCGCGTTGATCCTGGTATCGCAGGGCCGCGTCGGCGTGTGCCGGGCCGAGCTGCTGCCGACAGGCGGCGACGAAATCGGGATGATGACCCATCACGAGCGCCTGGGCCGCCGGGCCATCATCACTGGCCAGCCGATTCTGCGCCGCTCGCAAGGCGCGCGCGAGCCGCTTGCGGCTCTGTGGCAATCGATCGTCGAGCCCGGTGTCGCGACTGGCAAAGGCATCCAGCGCGCTGGCGCCGCTGCCGCCGCGATGATCCAAGGGCGCGCCCGCTGGATCGAGGTCGGCGAGCGCCAGGACTGCCAGCAGCGGGGCGTTCGATGGCGACAGCTCCCGCGGGTCCATGGTCTCAGGGTCGCCGGCATCGCGACCCAGGGCCGCTCGCGCCAGGGCCAGCCGGCCCAGGTTTCGCAGGCCATGCCAGACCACCTCAGCTACGGCGGCCCGTTCACGGGCGCCCAGCATCGGACGGTCACCGAGGGCCGCCTCCATCGCCTTGTCGGCGTAGCGCAGGTTGCGTGTCAACGCGATGTCGAACGCCGCGGCCATGGCCTCCAGGCCCAGCCGACGTACGAAGAGCGGCGCCGCACCTCGACTTCGAGCGTCCTGCAGGCCCAACACCGTGGCGCTCAACCTGGCGGCAGCCCGACCGCGATGGGAGACCCCATGCTTGGCCTCTGGCGCGGCCTCGGCGAAGGTCTTGCCCAACCCTTCGTGAAAGAAGATCGGATCGTAGCCAAAGCCCCCCTCTCCGCGTGGCGCCTGCAACAACGTGCCGCGCACCCGCCCGGTGAAGGCCCGCCAGGGCAGCCCGTCTTCGGTTCGCCGGCAGCCCGGCCCCTCGGCCAGCGGCCCACAGAGCACCAGGGCACACTCGAACGCAGCGAGCCTGCCGGCGGCCGGCACGTCGGCCATGCGCTCGAGCAACAGGGTCATATTTGTCGCGTCGTCGGCTTCGGCACCGGCGAAGCGCGCGCTGTGCACGCCCGGCGCGCCATCCAACGCGTCGACGACCAGTCCGGAGTCGTCGGCCAGGGTGCTGAGCCCGCTATGCCGGAAGCCCGACACCGCCTTCAGCAAGGCGTTGCCGACGAAGTTCTCGGCGTTCTCCTCCACTTCGGGAAGTTGCGTGTCGAGCGAATCGGGGCCCACGACCTCAACCGCCTGGTCCGACAGCAGCTTGCTGAACTCGGCCAGCTTGCCGGCGTTTGTGGTGGCCACCAACAGGCGAGTCGGCGGCAGCGGGTCGAGTGCGCGTGGACCCGGCGGACGTCGCCCACGCGGAGCCGGCGCACGGCGGCGATCCTGCCGTCTGTCCGGTCCTCTCCGACCGGGGCGTGCGACCCGTCGTCCGCGACCCATGACGCCTCCTGCCAACCCACGTCAGCCCACGCGTCACCATCCCGCAGCACGCGCCGCGGGGTTGTATCGCATTGTCGCTTCGGCGACCACTGCGGCAACAGGTACCTTCCTTGACCCGCCGAGCCCACACCGCTACGGTCGAGCCGACTTGGAGGTTTCGGCCCCTTCTTCCTTCCCGACCCACACGCACGCGACGTCACATGCGCTACCCCAACGCCCCTCAGAACGAACCTGTCAGCGTCCCGCGAACCCCCTTCGCTCGCCGCTACATCGCTCTTCTTGCTCTGGCCGCTACCGGCGCGCTTGTCGCGTGTAGCGGGCAGCACATCAAGGACCCGGACGGAGACGGCACCCGCGACAAGGCGCGGCCGTTCTCCAAACTCGGCCCGACCGAGGACAACCTGAACGTCGGCATCGGCGACCGCGAGGACTGGCGTTACATCCTGCCCGAGCGCGCCGGTCGCATGCAGATGCGCATCTCCGTCGGCAAGTGGGAGGAATCCAGCATCTCCGGCCACGTCACGATCTTCACCGAAGTGGGCGATCGGATCGCCGAGAAAGAGATGCCGTCCGGCAGCGGCACGCTCAAGTTCCGCTTCGAGGTCGAGACCGACATGCGCTACCTGGTTCGCTTCCGGGCCAGCCGTGGCAAGGGTCAATACGCCGTCGAGGTCGACTTTGGCGAGGGCAACTGCGCCTCCTGCTCGTCCAAACAGGACTGCGTCAATGGCCGCTGCGTGGCCAGGGCCTGCCCGGGCGGATGCGGCGCGGGACACCGCTGCGACCGCTCCTCGCGCAAGTGCGTGCGCGACTCCGGCGGCGGCGGCACGAATCTATGCGCTGGCGTTCGCTGCCCCTCGGGTCAGTATTGCGCGCGGTCCAGCGGTCGCTGCGTCAAGCGGGCTGCCCGCTGCCCGGCCGGCCAGGTCCGCAAAGGTGGCAAGTGCGTCACCAAGAAGAGCGATATCGTCTGCTCCGTAGTCGACGCCCGCGCCACTGGTAACGGCTCCCTGTTGACCTTGAGCGCCGGCGACAACAAGAAGGTGAAGAAGGGCGCCAAGGGATACATCAAGGGGCTGTCCGGCAGCTCGTTCACGGTGATCGCGGTCTACCCGAGTCGGTGCAAGGCCCGCTGCAAGGCCCCGCTGAACAAGATTCTCGGCGGCAAGGCCCGGACCGCGGTGATCCGCCGTTAGGCCACACCTCTCCCGGGCGGGAGTCGACCTTTCCAGTATGGCCAGGCAATCGGTCACCGTTTACGGATTGGTGCTGCTGCTTAGCGTAGCTGCATGTTGCGGCAAGCAGCGCCCTGCGGCCGGCGCTCGGGCCACGGAGGGCACCCCCTCATCCGCGTCGCTCAATGCGCTGCCCCACGTGACCCTGGTCGCGCTGAGCGACTGGCAGGCGGTGCTCAAGCCCTGCGGATGCACCATCGAATTGCAGCGGGGCGGCATCGAGCGGATCGCCCGCGACCTGGCTTCGCTGCGTGCCGCGGACGGCTCCGTATTGCTGCTACATGCCGGTACGCTGCTGACCGAGGATGAAGCGCCCGATGCCGATCGCCGGCAACAGCGGAATCTGAGAGTCGGCGCATTCTCGCGCATGCTCGATCACATCGACATGGCCGCTGTGGCCCTGTCCAGCGCCGACCTGGCTCGCGGTGGGCCGTCGGTGAATGCGGCCTACAACCGATCCCATTGGCCGGTCCTGGCCAGCGGTTGGAAGAGCGGCGTCAAGCGCGCCCGCGCCACGACCATCGCTCGTACAGCCAGCGGCGTGCAGGTGGGCATCACCGCCGTCGATCCCCGCTCCGCGGCGACGGCCAAGAAGCGTGTCGCCCTGGTCGCCGGCCACGTGCAGGCCATGCGCGGGGAAGGGGCCCAGATCATCATCCTGTTGAGCAATCTGGGCATGCGCCAGAGCCGCAAGCTGGCCCGCAAGGTGCAGGGCATCGACGTCGTCGTCATCGGCCAGGTGCCCGAGCGCTCCGAACCTGTGGACGAGCTGGAGCGCGACGGTGCCAACGAGGGCACGTTGCTCTTGCGCACCCCAAGGCATGGCGCCTGGCTGGCGCGATTGACCCTGGCCCTCAACGGCGAAGGAAAGTGGCGCGAGGTCAGCGAATACGCCCCCGGCGCCGTCGATGAACTCAGCGCCCGTGAGCAGGCCCAGCGCGACGATATCGCCCGCCTTCGCAAGGGGGGCGGGGTCTCCGTTGCCAGGGCGCTGCCCTTCTTCGAGCGCCGCTTGAACGAGACCCGCAAGCGGTACGAGCAAGCCAAAGCCGTGCGTGGCAAGCCACTGCCGGCAGGACGCCTGGCAGCCTATCGAGCCGTCGGTCTGCCCTGGTCGCTGACCCCCGACGCCGCGGTCGCCCGCATGGTGAAGGCCTACGATGACGCCGCCGCCGAAATCAACGTCAAAGCCGCCGCAAAACCTCTGCCCGGGCTGCCCGGCAAGGCGACCTACGCCGGTCATGCCGCGTGCGTGGACTGCCACGACGAGGTGTCGGGTTTCGTCGACAGCGATCCCCACTACCACGCCTGGGAGACCCTCCAGAAGGTCAACAAGACCCGCGACCTGGATTGTGTGCCATGCCATGTCACGGCCTTCCGGAAGCCGGGCGGCAGCGCCTTCGACAACCTGCCGCAATATGTCAACGTGCAGTGCGAAGCCTGTCATGGCGCTGGCTCCAAGCACGTGGATGCCGACGGCGAAGGGGGCGGCGTGCAGCGGGTTCCGGAGGCCTCGGCCTGCCGCGAATGCCACACCTACGAGCACTCGCCGCGATTTGACTACAACTCCTATCGACAGCGCCTGCGGGTGCCCGGTCACGGTAAGCCGGCGCCGGAGAGCGCAGAGGCACCGCCGCCTGCGCCCGAACCGGCCCCCAAACCTGCAGCGAAGAAGCGGGCCGATAAGCGGAAGCGACGGTGAACACACGGCTCGGCCTCGCGTTGCTGCTGACGCTGGCCCCTTGGTCCCTGTTGGCCGCGCCCCCGACACCGCTATCCGCCGAAGATCCCAGCAGCAGACCGCCATTGAGCAGCGTGCCGGCCCCTTCGGCGCCCGTTCCGACCGAGACCCGCTTCGACGGCGGCCACATCGGCCCCTTCGCCGCCGTCGGCTTCGGCTGGCCCGATCGCCTCGACGCACCCGCAGGCCAGCTCGGCTGGGGGATTCGGGCGGGCCTTCGCTACGCGACGTTGCTGCAGCTGCTGGACCTGGAGACGTGGTGCGAATACGGCGGTCATCCCGCCAGCGGGGCGGGCAGCATCCGGCGCACGACGCTGGGCATTCAGGTCAACCTCCACCCACTGTTCTGGTTGTTGGTCTGGGATAACCTGGCCGGCTGGCTCGGTGCCGGCGTGCACGGCTACCTGTCCACGGGCGCGGCGCATATGTCGGTGCAGGGCGTCGATCTGGTCGCCGCCACCGGCGGCCAGGGGGCGACCGTGGCGCGCTGGGCGATGCACAACGAGGTCGGCCTGGGCTTCGACGTGCCCCTGAGCAGCCGCAAGGCGACGTCAGGTCTGTGGCTCAGCCTGCGCGGAGGCTGGCGATGGCTCCACATCTCCCAGGCGCCCGGCCAGCGATTGGATCTGGGCGACCTGCACCTGCAGATCGCCATCGGCTGGCGTCGCTACGCGTCTTTATCGGCCTCTCCGGCATCCGCCGGGCGGGTCAGGTTCGGCGGGCCGTCGGCCAGCGCCGGGTTGGCGATGCGGCGATCGAAATCCAGCCAGATGCGCGCGTCGTCGCGACAGTGATACGTCCGGCAGAACAGCGGGCGATTGTCCCAGACCGTGCAGCCGAGCTCGGGCGATTGGTGCACACAACGACCGTCATTGCGCCGCTTGTTGACGTAGGGATCGCGGTACTCCCACTTGACCACGCCTTCATCCAGGTCCTGGGTGCCCAGGGCGAAAGCCTGGGTACAGCAGGCAGCGCGACAGCTGGACAAGCGCTCGGCGCAATCCACCACCGTCACCGGCACGTCGTCGCCGTACTTGTCCACGTCGGGCGCGATGCGTACCCGAAAGCGTGGCTGCTCGGCCTGTTCGGCGTAGGCACGGCTGGCCTGGTCGACCGTTGCGGTATCGACGACCCGCGCGTTGGCGAGCGCGTGCCCCAGTCCGTTGAGCACGTGCGTCTGCGCCTGAAGGGCGCGCTGGTTGCGGGTGAGCACGACATGGCAGAAGCGCAACCCGCCCTCCACCTCGCGGCGTAGCGCAGCCACTTCCCGCCGAAGTTCATCGACGTCTTGCTGGTCTTCTTCCGGCGGGTCGGTGTCGTTCATGTGGCCTCCTGGAGTCAGGGTGGGCCACGGCCGCCGCGGGCGTCAATTCTGGCATTCATCGCCATCTTCGGGGATGCAGCGGAAGCGCACATGCAGGTGGTCGGCGTGGCCGCGGGCGTGCCGGATGATGCCCCGTCGCGCCGAGCGACCCGCCGGATATTGGAAGACCTTGTGCAGGGTCCTGGCGTCTACGCCTTCATCTTCCAGGTGGCGGACCATCAAGGCCTGCAGGTTGTAGTCGACGAAGATGTAGTGCACCAGGCCGGTGTGCAGCAGCGCTCCGATCAGCGTCCACGTCTTCTCGATGTCGATATTGCCCGAGTGCATCCGTCGAAAATGCGGCAACGCTTCGTTGTTGCTGGCGAAGTAGCCGATGTCCACGTCGCGGCCACTGCGATGTGATCGATGCGGTCGCAGGCGGCCGCCATTCTCCCGGGACAGCGCGCCGACCACCACCGGCACCGTGCCCCGATGCAGTTGGACCACCTCGGCAAGCGCCCACTGCAGGATCGCCACCGTGCGGTCGGTGCCCCAGCCGGCCTTGTTGCGACGCACCCAGCCGGGCCCGCGCTTGGGAAACAAGCAGCCGTTCTCCAGGCGACCAGCGGTGGCCTTGCCGGGTGACCGCGAGGGGACATCCTTGCGATTGGCACATCGGGGAGCGCCCAAAGCACGCGGCGCAGCGGTAGGGCGCCTGTTGCGCGGCTGGCGGATTCTGGTGCCCGCTGGCAGTCGTACATGCCTGGGATTGGGCACGATGGGTTCGACCGCGTCATCATCGACGAAGTGCATCCGGTCGACGTAGTTCGGCCGTTCCTCAGGTGCGCTGCAGGCGCCGGCCAGCAGCAAACACAGGATCGCGATCTCGGGGTGGCATCGGCTCACGATCAGCCAGTATCGATGTCCAGCACCCAGGGGCAAGAATCACGCCGATTGCCGCCCTGGGGCCTGGGTTTGCAGACCGTCTCGGGCACGGCCCCCGTCAGAACGCGTCGCGGCCTGCACACACTCAGTTATCGCCCAACGTGACCGCCTCGATGGCCGCTCGGACTGCGGGCGCCAGAGTCGGCGAGACCGACAACTCTCGCAGACCCGCCGCCAGCAACAGCGGCACGGCCTCGGGCTCCGAAGCCCACTCTCCACACAGGCAGACGTCGATATTCTGTTGCCGTCCGGCCGCTGTGATGGTCGAGATGGCACGCAACAGGGCCGCCGGTGGAAGCTCCGCGCGGACCGTGCTGGTGGCTTCCCGGGGGATCGCGAAGAGGAACTGCGACAGGTCGTTGGTACCGATGGCCAGGAAGTCGCAGACCGCGGCCAGCTCCTGGACCATCAACACCGCCGCGGGAACCTCCACCATGGCGCCAATCGACAAATTGGAACCATCGATCGCCAGGTCCCCGATGAGCTCGGCGACCAGGCTACGTACCTCCAGCACCTCCTCGACCGTCGTGACAAAAGGCAGCAGGAGGCGCAGCCGCCCGGCTCCGGCGGCGCGACATAGGGCGCGCAACTGGGTCTGCACCACCTCGGGACGACGTTGCAACAAGCGAATGCCCCGACAATCCCCCAGCTCGCGCAGGGGCTCGGGCAGGTCGGCTTCGTCCAGCGGTCCGCCCAGGTCGAGCAGGCGGATACTCACGGGTTCGGGCGCGAAGTCGCGCACCACATCGGCGTACAGCGCAGCGAGTTCGTCCTCCCCCGGCATCTCACTCCGCCCGGCGTACTGGTAGATCGTGCGCATCAGGCCCACACCCGTGGTCCCATGGCCGCGTGCGTAGTCAGCGTCCAGGCGCAGATCCAGGTTGGCGCGCAGGGTCACAGACGTGCCGTCGATCGTCTGGGGCGCACCGACGCCGGGCGCGAGGGCGATGGCCTGGCTCTGGAACGCGCGCCTGGACCTCGAGCGGCCATCGGGCGAGGTCCCATCTTCAAACCGGTCCACCTGGCCGCTGGCGCCGTTGACGCGCAACAGGTCGCCGTCTTCGAAGCGGCTGCACGCCCCGACCACGGCGACCACCGCAGGCAGCCCGGCCGAGCGGCAGAGGATGGCCACGTGCGAGGTCAACGAGCCTTCCTGCAAGACCACCCCGGCGATGCCAGCCTGGATCGCCGCGATGGCGTCTCCGACCGTCAATCGATGGGCGACCAGAACCACGTCTCGGCGTGGCCGGAAGGGGCGGCGATCACCGCCTGGCAACAGGTAGTTCAGCAGGGTCGCCGCCAGCCCCTCGACGTCCCGCCACCAGTCGCGCAGCTCGGGGCTGGTCAAGCGGGCAAACGCGGCCCGCAGGTCGGCCAGAACGCGCTCCAACGCCCACTCCGCGCACAAGCACTCGTCCTCGATGACCCGCCTGACGCCGTCGATCAGCAGCGGATCATTGAGCACCGCTCGGTGGGAGGCGACCAGCGCCAGGGCCAGTCGTGCCTGTTCGGTGTGGCCCTGGCCCCGCAGCTGCTGATCGGTGCGATCCAGCTCGCCGATCACCTCAGCGACAACTGCGTCGAATCGATCCTGCTCCGCCGTCACCGTCTCGTTGGCGATGCGACGGTGTTCGACGCGGGGGCGTTCGGCCCGAATCACCTGCGCCGGACCCGCGCCCAAGCCTGGAGAGGTGGGGATGCCGGAGACGGATTCAGCCACGGGCGCCTCTGCCGTCGACAGACTCCGCTTCTTCAAAGCCGCTGGCGACCAGCTCCGAGAGGGCGGCGAGCGCCTCTTCAGCTTCGGCGCCGCTGGCCATCAATTGGAGTTCAGTGCCCCGAACAGCCTCGAGCATCAGCAGCGACAGGATGCTGCCGCCGTCCACCTCTTCGCCGTTGCAGGCGACGCGGATGTGCGCATCGTAGCGGGCCGCCACGGCGACGAAACGACCCGCTGGCCGCGCGTGCAGTCCCATGGGATTGACGATTCGCACCTGGATGCTGTGCGCAGGGCTCATGGTCAGCTCGAGCTCATGCGGGACAGGTCGCGATGACCCACAGATACACGCGCCCCAGGCCGACTGCGCAGGTGGGCGGCCAGGGCCTCGGCGACCGCCACGGAGCGATGTTGTCCGCCGGTACAGCCGACGGCGATATTGACCAGCGCGCGGCCCTCGCGATCGTGCAGCGGCAGGGCCAGGTCGAGCAGCCCAATGATGGCGGCCAGCGCCCGGCCACCGGACTCGCTGCCCAGCACGTGCGCCGCCACCGTCTGGTCACGCCCGGTCAGCGGTCGCAACTCCGGCACGAAGTGGGGATTGTCCAGGAAGCGCACGTCAAAGACGTAGTCGGCATCCCTTGGCAGGCCGTGCTTGAAGCCGAAACTGTTCACCGACACCAGCATCGCCGAGCGGTCCGGCGCGATGGTCTCGAAGATGCGCTGAATGCGCGCCTTCAGTTGGTGGATGTTGAGCTCGCTGGTATCCAGGACCAGCGTAGTCCGCTCCCGAAAGGCCAGCATCAGCTCTCGTTCCTGCCGGATCGAGTCCAGCACCGTACCGCCGGGCGTCGGCAGCGGATGCCGCCGGCGGGTCTCGGAGAAGCGTCGCACGAGCACGTCGTCGGCGCAGTCCAGGAAGATCAGTTGCACGTCGACACCGCGGGCTTCCAGGCCCGCCAGCGCGCCTTCGATATCGTCCAAAAAGGCGCCGGCCCGGGCGTCGATGCCCACGGCGACCGGCTGCGGCTGGCCTCGCCCGACCATGGCGTCGTGGAGCTCGGGCAGCATGCGGGAGGGCAGGTTGTCGACGCAGTAGAAGCCCAGATCCTCAAGCGCTCGCAGCGCCGTCGTGCGCCCCGAGCCGCTGATTCCCGTGACGATGACCCAGCCGCCGTCGGCTCTCATACCGTTCCTTCGAATCCGCCCAGGCACGAGTATGCTTCCTCGGCTGAACCGGCGGCAAGCAATGCTTCGCGGACCGCCTCCGAGCGCACCAGCCGGGCGATTCGCGCCAGCAGCCGCAGGTGCAGCGCCTGCTGCCGTTGCGGCGCCAGCACGACGACCATCAGCCGCACGGGCTGATCGTCGACGGCGTCGAAGGGCACCGGATCTGCGGTTCTGTACAGGCCCACATAGGGCGTGTCGATCGCCGCCGAAGACGCGTGCGGGATGGCGATACCGTGGCCAACGCCGGTGGACGCCAGGCGCTCGCGTGCCAGCAACAGCTCGGCGATGGCGTCTGCATCGAGCGTGTCGACCGCGTCCGCGACGCGCACCGAAGCCGTACGAAGCAGATCGTTCTTGTCGCCGGCGTGCACATCCAAGTGGATCTGCTCGGCTCTGAGATATGCCGTCAATCGAACCATGGTCGGCCTTGTGCGCGTCGGCGAGGGAATTGTCGCGCTCAGAACATGCGCCGCCGGCGCGAGGAGGACTGAATGTTCATCGCCTCGCGGTATTTGGCAACCGTTCGCCGGGCGATGGACATGGTCTTGCCGGGCAACAGCCCATCGAGCTGGCCCTCTTCGCAGCTCAGTCGCGCGAGCACCTTGCCGCGCTCCCAATCCCCCTTGAGGATCTCGGCCAGCTCCTGGTCCGAAAGCGGCGACTCCGGTTGTTCGTGTTCGATCAGGCGGGCGATGGCGTGCTTGACGGCTTCGCTGGCCATGTCGTGGCCGCTGTTGGTCTGGATCCGACTGTTGAAGAAGTACTTCAACTCGAAGATGCCCTGCGGCGTGTGCACGTACTTGTTGGTGGTCACCCGCGAGACGGTCGACTCGTGCAGGCCGCAATCCTCCGCCACCTGGCGCAGCACCAGCGGTCGCAGCTGCGAGATGCCCTGGTCCAGGAAGGAGCGTTGAAAACGCATGATCGACTCGGTGACCCGCTGGATCGTGCTCTGGCGCTGGTGGATCGATCGGATCATCCACACCGCCTGGCGCATCTTCTCCTGCAGGTACTCGCGCGCTTCCTTGCCGTGACCCTCCGACAACGCCTGCTTGTAGAAGTTCGATACCCGCAGCCGAGGCAGCCCGTCCTCGTTGACCACCACCGTATAGTCGTCGCCCACCTTGTGAACGTAGACGTCGGGGGTGATGTAGCGCGCGTCATCGCCGGTGTAGCGCCGCCCCGGTCGGGGCTCCAAGGTGGCCAGCAGGTCCACCAGGGTGCGCATCTCGTCGGGTTTGGCCCGCAGGTCGCGCATGATCACGTTGTGCTTGCGCCGCTCCAGGTTGGGCAGGTGCCGGTCGATCAGGCGGTGCAGTGGACTGTTGTCGGGATGCTGCACCAACGCCTGGGTCATCAGGCATTGTCGCAGATCGCGACTGGCGATACCGGACGGCTCCAGCTGGCGAATCCTGTCCAACACGTCGTGGACCTGCTCCGCCTTGCAGTCCAACGACGCGGCGATATCCCGGGTCGAGTTCGCCGGGGTGATCGTCGCCTTCAGGCCGCGACCTTCCCCCTCGCGCTGCCACTCGGCGACCTCGTCGTCGGACAGCCACAGCAGTCGCAGACCGGGCCCTTGCTCCTCCGTCTGGATGCCGTGCGACTCGGCCCGCCGACGCAACAGTCGGCGGCCGGCGTCCGAGCCGCCCCGCAGCTCCAACACGGTCGGCCGGAAGTAGCCATCATCGTCCAGGTTGCCGACGATCTCACAGGCGATCGCACGCTGCAGATCGTTCATATCGAGCATGCCGATCTGCTCGAGGAGCACCTCGGACAGGGTCGATTCGCGGGACAGGGTCTGCGACAGGGGCGGGCGCTCATCATCGCGACTGCGGAAGCCGCCACCACCGTCGCTCGGGCCGCGGGCCAGGTCGGCGAAGTACTGTTGCCAGTCGATCTCGCCCCGGTCCTTGTCGGCCCCAGGGCGGTCATCCATGTTGGTGACTTCACCCTCGCCACCGGTGACCTGGCTCGCGCTACCGTCTTCGGTCAGGCCCAGATCTTCCAGCAGAGGATTCTCGTTCAGCGAGTCCCGGATCGATTCAACCAGCTCGGCGCGCGACAACTGCAACAGGCGAATGGCCTGCTGAAGCTGCTGCGTCATGACCAGCCGCTGTTCGAGGCGCTGGGCGATGAACAGGCTTTGCTTGAAATCCATGTGGGCTGTGCCGCCTTTTACAAGCATCTGAAAATAGGGGAACTTTCAGTGTCGACCCGGGCATTGGTCCGGGGCCTGCATGCGGTGATTCTAGTCTTCCATGCTGCACTCCACAAGGAATCCACGTCAGGCGGCTGCCTTGACAGGCTGCACATTTCCGCCTTCCCTGCCGCGTCGATCGAGCGCCGGGTGCTGTCGCTGACCTCTTCAGCCCGCCAGGCCACCAGACGCCACGACGGAGCATTTGCATGTCGCAGCGGGACTACTACGAGGTACTCGGCGTCGATCGAGGCGCCGAAGCCAGCCACATCAAGGCGGCGTTCCGCAAGCTCGCGCTCAAGCACCATCCCGACCGCAATCCCGACAACCAGGACGCCGAGGAGCGCTTCAAGGAGGTGGCCGAGGCGTACGATGTGCTCGGCGACGCCGACAAGCGCAGTCGATACGATCGATTCGGTCACGCCGGATTGCAGGGCGCCGGCTTCGGCGGCGCCTCCTCGGTCGAAGACATCTTCAGCCACTTCGGCGACATCTTCGGCGACATCTTCGGCAGCGGTCGGCGATCGCGGAGCCGCTCTTCGCGCGGCAGCGATCTTCGCTACGATCTGCAGATCAGCCTCAAGGAGGCGGTAGAGGGCTGCAGTAAGACGATCTCGATCCCGCGCATCAAACCCTGCGACGACTGCCACGGCAGCGGCCTGCGCGACGGGGCCGCGCCCAGCACCTGCCCGCAATGTGGCGGCCGGGGCCAGGTCTCCCACAGCCAGGGCCCGTTCACCTTCTCCATGACCTGCGCCCATTGCCAGGGGGCCGGACGCACGGTCGGCGATCGCGATCGCTGCGGTCGCTGCAGCGGGGCCGGGCGCGAGCAGATCGAGTCCAGTGTCACCGCCAAGGTGCCCGCCGGCGTGGACACAGGCACCCGGATGCGCATCAGCGGCGAAGGGGAAGTGGGCGAACGCGGTGGCGGCCCGGGCGATCTCTACATCGTGCTGGTGGTCGAGCCGCACCCATCCTTCGAGCGCGACGGCGACGATCTGCACACCGAAGTCGGCGTCGACGTGGTGACAGCGGCGCTCGGCGGCCACGTACAGGTCGAGCTGGTCGACGGCAGCAACGAGCGGGTCAAGCTGCCGGCCGGCATCCAGCCGGACGAACGGGTACGCATCAAGGGGCGCGGCGTGCCCCATTTGCATGGCAGCGGTCGCGGCGATCTCTACGCCCACGTCCGCGTGCGCATCCCCAAGAAGCTCAACCGCAAGCAGCGGCGCCTGTTCGAGCAATTGGGCGACAGCGGCCTGCAGCCCGACGAGCGCTGAGCGAGATCGCGACACGAACACGGACAAACGGGTCAAAACCTCGTTGACAACGCATTGAGAATGCGCATACTCCTGCCGCTCTGCGCGCGGCCGCCCCCGGCCGGAGCACCGCCCGAGCGGCTGCTCACCGGCACAAGCGCCCCGCCGACCCGCCACTCCAGGCAACGGAGACAACCGTGGACACTCTCCAGATCAGCGTACGCCCGCGTCATCTCTCGGGCACCGACATTGCCAAGAAGATCCGACGGGCCGGCCTGTTGCCGGCCGTGGTGTACGGCAAGGGCATCGAGACCCGGGCCGTCGCGGCCGATCCCAAAGAGCTGACCAAGGCGCTGAAAGGTCGCTATGGTCGCAACCAGCTTTTCAAGCTGAAGATCACGGACTCCGATACGGAGTACCTGGCGATCGCCCGGGACCTGGATATCCACCCGGTGTCGCGACGCCTGCGTCACGTGGACTTCCTGGTCCTGCAGCCCGACACCCGCTTCGAGGTCAAGGTGCCCCTGCTGTTCCTGGGCCGCTCCATCGGCCAGAAGGCTGGCGGCCGCCTGAACGTCATGCAGCAGAACATCAAGGTGTCCTGCACACCCCTGAACATGCCGCACGGCATCGAGGTCGACCTGACCCCATTCGAGGGCCAGCAGGGCCTGACGGTGGACGAGGTCACGTACCCCGACGGCGTCTGGCCGGTCTATCGCAAGTCCTACCGACTGTTCGAGGTCACGCGGCCGAAGCTCGAGGAAGAAGAGCCCGAGGAAGGCGAGGAGCTCGAAGAAGGCGAAGAGGGCGAAGAAGAGGCTGCCGAAGAGTAGCGCAACGGGCTCGGGTCTTGGCGAAGGTCTGCGCGACCGCAGCCCACCCGTTGATGCCCTGACAAACCAGGCCCCACACCCACCAGGAGCGGACCATGCAGTCGGCCCAGGCGATACGTGTCGTGGCCGGCCTCGGCAACCCCGGGTCGGACTACAACACCACGCGTCACAATGTCGGATTCATGGTGGTCGACGAACTCGCAGGACGAGCCGGACTCCGGCTGCGCAGCAAGTTCGGCGGTCGCTTCGGCCGTCTGGTCGATGCCGATGGCGAGTTGATGCTCCTGGCACCACAGACGTGGATGAACCTGAGCGGCGACTCGGTCCAGCCCATGTGCGCATTCTTCCGAGTGCCACCGGCCGAGTTGCTGGTCGTGCACGACGACATCGACCTGCCCTTCGGCGAGCTGAAGGTCAAGATCGGCGGCGGTCACGCTGGCCATAACGGTCTGCGCTCCATCGCCGGTCGGCTGTCCAGCCCCGACTTCCTGCGCTTGCGCGTCGGCGTCGGTCGTCCGGAGGAAGCTACCGTGGCGGATCACGTGCTGACGCCCTTTACCCGGGCAGAACGCACGGACCTGCCGAGGGTCATCGAAGCCGCGGCCGACGCGGTCCGGCTGATCGCCAGGCTGGGTGGACGAGGGGCCATGAACGAGGTCAACGGACGGAGAGTGATCTGATCGCATCAGGTCGACGCCGCCGGGGACCCGCGATCCGGGAGGTCCGGATCGATCACTCCTCGCCTGCTGCCAGGACGGAGCAGGCGAACGCGGCGAGGGCCGCGGAACCGAGAGGAGATAGCAAGAATGCTTGTACGCTCGTACGAGACCATATTCATCACCAAGCCCGACTTCGAGAAGGAAGCGGTCGACAAGCTGCACGGCCGCGTTCTCAAGGCGATCGAGCAGCAGGGCGGCATCGAGCTCGAGCTGGTTGACTGGGGCAAGCGCCGACTGGCCTATCCCATCGATCGGCAGCGCAAGGGCAACTACTTCTACTTTGGCTTCATCGCTGCACCCGGCTGCATCGGCGAGGTGCATCGTCTGCTGGGTCTCAGCGCCGACGTGCTGCGTTACCAGACGGTCGCGCTGAGCAAGGTGCTGCCGCTGACGGCGTTCGATCTGGCCGCCGAGCGCGCCCGCGTCCAGGGTTTGACCCCGGATCCGCAGGACGAGCAGGAAGAGGAGCGCCGTCGCGATCGCCGCGATCGGCCCCGCTCCCGTGACCGCGACAGGGATCGTGGCCGCGACCGCGATCGTGACCGGGATCGCGAGCGTCCGCCCGCTGCCGAAGCACCCCAGGAAGCGGCTCCGGCCGCGCCCGCAGAAACCGCGGAGGTGGTCGCATGAAGTCCGAATTCCGCCGTCGTCGTATGGGCCGCCGCAAGGTCTGCCCCTTCTGCGCCGACAAGACCCTGTACATCGACTACAAGACCCCGAGCATGCTCAAGCGCTTCATCACCGAGCGCGGCCGCATCGTGCCGCGCCGGATCTCCGGTGTCTGCGCGCCGCATCAGCGCAAGCTGCAGCTGGCCATCAAGCGCGCCCGGGTCATCGCCCTGATGCCGTACTCCAGTACTGGTATCGACTAGCCGCAAGGAGGCCCGAAAATGAAGGTCATCCTTCGTGAAAATGTTCATAATCTCGGCAAAATCGGGGACATCGTCCAGGTGGCTGATGGCTACGGCCGCAACTACCTGCTGCCCCGCAAGCTCGCCCTGCTGGCCAACGAGCGCAACATGCGCGAGCTGGACCATCACCGCCGCGTGACCCAGATTCGTCTGGCTCGCGCTCGCGTTGGCGCCCTCAGCCTGCACGGCAAGCTCGACAACCTCCGACTGAAGGTGCGCAAGCACGTCGGCGAGGAAGGCAAGCTCTACGGTTCGGTGACGACCCGTGAGATCGCCGACATGCTCGCCGATCGAGGATTCGACGTCGATCGTCGTGACATCTCGTTGGCGCAGCCCATCAAGGCAGCCGGCGAGTTCTCGGCGACGGTCAAGCTGCACCACGACGTGGCCGCAGCGGTGGTCATCGAGGTCGAGCCCATCGAGCCGGTCAAGCCGCCGGAGCCGGAAGTGGAGCCGGAGCTCGATATCCCGATCGAGCCGCCCGATCCCTACGCCGAATACGACGATTAGCAAGTAGCAGCGGATTCGAAGGTCCGCGGATGTCTCGAACGAGAGGTCCGCGGGCCTATTTTCCTGGTTCGCGGGTGGCGAGGCCGACGTTCTTGACGCCGAGCTCCTGCAGCCGGCTGATGACCTCCATCACCCTCTCGTAGGTCAACTTCTGGTCGGCTTCGATTCGCACCTGCAGATCGGGTGCGCCCTTGAGTTTTTCGAGCACCATTCGGCCGAGTGAAGTCCGGTCCATGGATTCGCCGGACTCGTACATATTTCCGTCCGCGTCCAGCTGTACGACCATCTCACTGCTCGGGGCCTGGGACTCAGCGGTGCGACCGGTGGGCAGCGCCAGGTCGACCTGGCCCGTCGCCGCGTCCACGCGCCCCTGCTCGATCATCGCCGCAGATGACACCATGAACACGATCAGCAGGGCGAAGACCACGTCCACCAGCGAGGTCAGGTTGAGCTCGACCTGCGCCCCGGCCTCCGCCTCGGGATGTTCGTGCCAATCAGGGCTGGCCATCATCGCCCCCGGCGGCCGTGGTGCTCCGGCCACGGACCAGCTGGTCGGCGACCTCTTCGACCAGCAGCTGCACCTCCAGCACGGCGGTGTTCAGCTGCCATTTCAGCATCTGGTGCAGCAACACGATGACCACGGCGACCATGATGCCGGCGGCGGTGGAGATCAGGGCCTCGGCGACGCCGATGGACACCACGTCGAAGCCCGCCGTGCCGGTCTTACCGATGTCGCGTAGCGCCTGCATGATGCCCAGCACGGTGCCCAGCAGGCCCAGGAAGGGGGCCATGGTGCCCAGCGAGGCGAGCAGACCCAATCCGCGCCGCAGGCGCAGCGAATAGCGCCGGGTCTCGCGGGCCATGACCTCGATGATGTGTTCGCGATCCGCCGCCCGCATGGACAGCTCGACACCCTTGCCCAGGACCGGCGCCAGGTGATGCCCCGCGCCCGAGCAGAGCGCGGCCACGGTGGGCATGTCGCCGGCGGTGCAGGCATCGCGCACCCGCTGGCCGAGCAGCTGTACATCCGGAATCAGCCCACGCAGCTTGATGAAGCGCTCGACGAACAAACCCATGCCGAGCGCGGCGACGCCTGCAAGGGCGTACATGGTGGGCCCGCCGCGGTCGAAAAGCCCTAATACCTCGTCCATTTGTCCTCTCAGACGGCCGCCTCTCGGGCCGGGGCGGGGAGCATAGCAGACGGCCGGCTTGACCGCTCGACCCCCAACCCCCAACTGCCGGCATTTGTGCCCATGCCTGCCGGGCGCTGGCCGCCCACGCGTTGACAGGTCCGCCGCGCAGGGCTCATCGTCAGGCCTGCGCCGGCACGCCGTCGGCCATGACCGCCAGCGATGCGGTCCGGGGTGTTATGCCGCGCTTGACCCTTCATCCCTTCGAGCCGTGGTTCATCAACCGTCTGCGCGCGGCGCGCCGACCTGTCCTGATGACCCATATCGACCCCGATGCGGACGGCATCGGCAGCCAGATCGCCTTTGCCGAGTCGGCCAGGCATGCCGGTGTGGACGTGCGCATCGTCAACGCCGATCCGCTGCCGAGCGCCTATGCCTGGCTCGACCCGGACGAGCGGGTGCGGCACTGGGAGGCGCGCGGCGAGGCCCTGGAAGAGGCCGATCTCGGCCTGGTCTTCGACGCTTCGGAAGCACATCGGGTCGGCGCGCCAGCCCAGGCGTTGCGCGATGCCGGGGTCGACATCTTCGTCCTGGACCACCACCCGGTGGCCGCCGATGCAGATGTGGTCGGTGCGGTGGATCCTTCGTTCTCGTCTACCGGCGAGCTCTGCTATCGGCTGATCGAGGCGCTCGGCTGGCCAGTGGACGCGGCCGTGGCGCGCGGCTTGTATGCGGCCATCAGCTTCGATACCGGCTCGTTTCGCTTCCTGCGCAACCAGGCGACGACCTTGCGGGTGGCTGCTGAGTTGCTCGATACGGGACTGGACGCCGACCCGATTCACGAGGCCCTCTTCGCCAGCCGCCCGCCCGCTGAGACGCTTCTGCTGGGCCGCATCCTGGCCCGTCTGCAGTTCGCCGCCGAGGGCCGCGTCGCCTGGGTCGCGACCCCGCCTGAACTCTTCAGCGACCTGGGGTTGCCGGCCGGCGCCACCGGCGAGGCCATGCCGCTGGTGATCGGTATTGAGGGCGTCGTGGCCGCGGCCATGTTCAAGCCTGGCCGCGAGGCGGGGCAGTGGAAGGTCTCCCTGCGCTCAAAGAAGGCTGCTCGCATCGGCCATATCGCGCGCAAACACGGCGGCGGGGGACATGATCACGCCGCTGGCGCGACCCTGACCGGCTCTCTGGACGACGTGTGCGCCACCGTACTCGCCGACTTGGAAGCGGCTGTGCAATCGGTGGTTGTATGAGCGACGACCCACGAGATGTCGACAATCCCGTGGTCTGCTTCTGCAACGAGGTTCGACTGGGCACCATCGTCGACGCCCTGGTCGGCGGCGCCGATTCACTGGCCGACATCTACGACATGACCTTTGCGGGTTGTGGCCCGTGCGGCGGCAGCTGCCAGCCGGACCTGGCCGCGATCCTGCAAGATTGGCAGGCGGGCGACGAGGCCAGCGCCGCTGGCGTGGACCCCCGTCCCAGACAGGCTGGCGGCGAGCCGAGGTGAGGGGGCTTCCGGAAGCCCCCTTGTTTCTGCGGAGCTACTCGAGTTCGTTGTCGAGGAAGGGCTCGCGCATCTCGCTGCTCAGGAAGATGTCCGAGTAGATCCCGTCGACGTCGAAATCAGCACGCGCCCGGGCATACCACCAGTCTTTCGCCGGATTCTTGATGTACAAGGTCGGCGGCGTGGTGGGATTGGCCGGGTCGCGACCCACCACCACGAACTGGAATTGCACCTCCTGGTTGGCCGGGTAGCCGGCGCCCAGGCTGCACCAGCCTGGAAACGCCGCCTGGTTGCCCGCCAGATTGCAGTCGATGCCCCACAGATTGCCGCCCATCATCCAGTCCATGCTGGCCGGATGCCAGGTGGTCGGCGTGGTGCCGCTGGATACGTAGCGATGGTAGGTCTGGAAGTAGCTCTCCTGCTTGATGCGCACGTCACCGAGGAAGGCGATGGCCTCCTGTACACGCGCCCGGCGCGAGAATCGTTTGTACGAGGCCACGGCGATGGTGGCTAAAATGGCGATGATGACGACCACGATCATCAATTCGATGAGCGTGAAGCCGCGTTTACCGGATCCGAAATGGCGCATGATCCATTCCCCTGCGCCGGCCCAGTGGATCTCGGGGGGCAGGGTCGACCGGCGCGGGCCGTTGGGGCCGGTCCACCTCCGAACGGGACACGGCACTTGGCGTGCGCACCCGTGCGGGTTGCATTTCCAGCATGGCGGCTCACCGCAGACACGTCAACGAATAGCTGTGGCCGTGCCAACGTGGCCTCGTACGGAAGCGGAGCTTCGCCTGGCACCCCGTCTTGCGATGCGCCGCCGCTTGGGCGATTGTAGGCAGAACGTGGCCACCCGAGGGCACGAAAGGAGCGCGCCATGAGCGATGCAAACGCCGCAGCCGAGCAGCGAGCTGCCTGCATCCGTCGCCTCGACGAGACCGTTGAGCGCATCCGGGCCCTGCTGGCAGAAGACCTGCGTGGGTACCCCGAACGAGAGATGCGCAGACGCTTCACCGCCGACCCGGTGCGCGCCGAGACCATCACCGACGGTGCGCTGGCCCAACTGCGCAAGGAAGCCACAGCGTTGGGTGGCAGCCTGGTCGAGGAGCTCGGCGCCGTGCTGGCCGAAGATTCCCTGTGGCGGGGCGGCCCCGCCGATCTGCCAGGCACCCGCGATCTGCGGCAGGTGAGCCACATCTGGGCCTCCCTGGCCCCGGTAGACGAGCAGGTGGAGGCCCTGGCCGGTCGCTGCGGTCTCGGCGGCGACGATCGCGAGCCGGCAGGCTACGCACCCCCGGCACGTTTCATCGGCGGCCAGCACCTGCCGACCCTGGTCGAGACCTACGTGCGCGAACTGGGCACGCTGCGTCGCCTCGAAGAACAGGTCGCCGAAGAGGTGGCCATGGAGCAGAAGCGCTCCCTGAACGAGCGCTGGGCCCGGGCAGGCGAAGAGGGCTGAGCCCACACCGCAATCTCAATTCAGGTTCAGCAAGCGACCGCTCAGCGAGTGGCGACCCACCCGTTCGACCTGGACCCGACCCACGCGGCCCGGCCAGGTCAACATGGCGCTGGCGTCGCTCGCCGCCACGTGCACCTTGACGTTCTGTCCGGTGCGACCCATGACCTGAGGTGGTCCGCCGAGCGAGCTCATCGTCGCACCCAACGCGGGTGGCCGGCGCGCCGAGGGGCCTTCGAAGAGCACGTCGACCTCCTGGTTGGCGTGGCTGGCCATCCACCGGGCAGTCAGATCGTTCTGCAGCTTCTGGACGCGCTGCAATCGCTCCTTCTTGACCGCTAGCGGCACGTCGTCCTCGATGCGCGCCGCCGCCGTGCCCGGCCGCTCGGAGTAGATGAACGAGAAGATCGTCGCAAAGCGCAGCTCGGCCAGCAGATTCAGCGTGCACTGAAAGTCGTCTTCGGTCTCGCCGGGGAAGCCGACGATGATGTCGGTGGACATGGCGATTTCCGGCCGCGCCCGCCGCAACGAGGCCACCTGATCGCGCAGCTGCTCGACGCTGTGGCTGCGCCGCATCATGCGCACGATGCGCTCGGACCCCGCCTGCACCGGTAGATGCATCCACGGCGCCAGCCGGGGCAGGTCGCCGAATGCCTCGATGAGATGTGGACTGCAATCCATGGGATGGCTGGTGGTGAAGCGGATTCGCGCCAGGCCGTCGATGTCGTGCACCTGGCGCAGCAAGCCGGCGAAATCCGGTTCGGCGCCGCGCCAGTCCTTGCCGTAACTGTTGACGTTCTGGCCCAGCAACGTGACCTCGCGCACGCCGTGCTCGACCAGCAGCCGCACCTCGGCGACCACCTCGGCCGAGGGTTTGCTCACCTCCCGACCGCGGGTCGTCGGCACGATGCAGAAGGCGCAGAACTTGTTGCACCCCTTCATCACGGTCACGAAGGACGTCACCCGCCCGTCGGTGGGCGGCTCCGGCTGCACGAAGCGATACTGCTTGCGATGCGTGAGCTCGATCTCCAGCCGCCGCGTCCGGGTGTCGCGGATGTCGGCCACCAGCGCTGGCAGGCGGGTCAACTGGTCGGGGCCGAGCACCAGGTCCAACTGCGGGAACCTGCGCAGGAGCGTGGCGCCCTCCTGCTGGGCGACACAGCCCGCCACGCCGATGACCAGGTCGGAGTTATGCTCTCGCAGCACCTTGAGCTTGCCAACGGCCGACTCCATCTTGTGCTCACTTTTATCGCGCACGCTGCAGGTGTTGATCAGGATGAGATCGGCCAGGCTGTAGTCGGTCGTGGCCCGATAGCCGTGCCGTCCGAGCGACTCGGCCATGCGCTCGCTGTCGTAGACGTTCATCTGGCAGCCGATCGTCTCGATCGCGTAGAAGCGTTCGCGATCGCGACGGCTGAGTTCCGTCGCGCCGATGAGCCTGGACGCGCTCACTTCGTGGCCTGCGCCGGTGCGCCGATGTCCGGCTTGTGAATGCGCCAGTGCAGCCCTTCGAAGCGCATGGTCAGGACCTTGCTCTTGCCGGCTGCGTCGCTGACGGTGACCTTTTGCTCCAGGGTCCGACCGTCGGCGGGTTTGTGGGGGGGGAGCGGCGGCGGCCCCACCTTCATCGCCACGGGATTGTGCAGGGCGAACGTGGCCACGGGATCAGCGATATGCAGCGCCCGTTCGCCGGCGCCGGCCCGGGTCGGCGGTGGTCGCAGCAGGTCAAAGCCGCGTTTGCCGATTGGTTTGGCGCGCTGTTGCAGGCGGTTCCGGGTCGCGGCGCTGAGCTGCAACCACGCCGCCTCCACCTCGCCTTTGCTGGCTGCGCGGATGAATCGCTGTACACCATCGACCGCCGCTGCGGTGCGCTTGGCGGTGGGCTGGCTGAAGGTCCACGTGCTCTTGGGTTCGCCATCGAGCCGATCCAGCTGCGGACCGGCACAGCACGTCAGCGCGCCGACCACCGCGATGCCCGCCAGGCGGGCGCCGATGTCGAAACCCGCTGTGCTGAGCCGCTGCTTCATCCGCTGCTTCATCCGCTGCTCCCGCCGGTCGTGCCAGCGTCGGCCGTTGTATACGGCAAGCGAACCTGGATGTGTAGCGGAGATCGGCGGCAGGGCAGCGGAGGACTCAGAAACCCTCTTGGCGGACGGCTGTGAAGTCGCCCTTGAACGGGTTGCCCGGCGTGCCGGAGATGATCTGACCCTGCCACCAGCCGTCGACCATGCGATCGACCTTCAGATCGCCATCCCAGTCCTTGCCCTTGGACGCCTTGGGCAGGTCGTCGACCATGATGCAGCCGCCGTTGAGCATCAGCTTGGAGTCCAGGGACAGGCCCAGCAGCGCCTGCTCGATGGGCAGCACCAGCAGCGATACGGCGCTATCGCATGCCTTCTTCACCGTCTTTTCCTTGACCCCGATCTTGCCCAGGACCGACCCGCCGATGCCCTTGGCGATGCCTGCACAGTTCACCAGCTTGCTCATGGCGCCGCTGAACGAGGTCTCGCCCGTGATCTTCTTGAGGATCACATGGGTGAGCACGTACATGATCAGCTTGCCGTAGTTCAGCTTGATGGTGCTGGAGTCGATGGTCAGCTTGGTCTGCGCCGAGATGGTGCCCGTCAGCGTGCCCGCGAGCAGATCCAGCGGGAAGTTCGGATCGTTGATCGCCCCCTTCATGTCGAGCGGGATCTTGCCGCACTCGGCGTATTTCGGATCCTTCTTGTCGCAACCCAGCTTCCAGTACAGGTTCACGCCGGTGAAGTTGATCTCGCCCTTGACGAAGTAGTCATTGGAGAGCTTGAAGATCTTCAAAATGCCGAGCATCTCCAGCTTCTTCACCACCTGCAGCACGTCCTGGCCGATCTGGAAGAAGTCCTGCAGCCAGCTCGGCGAGCTGTTCAGCAGCCACTTCGTCACCACCTTGGCCAGCTGCTTCTCGAACAGGCTGAAGGCGGCGTCGACCAGGATGCCGGGCACGAACTGCTTGATGAGATTCTTGACCTGGTCGATGATGAACGCGCCGGGATCATAGAAGATCTGAACCGCCGTATCGAGGATCTTGCCGAGCTGCCCCGGGATGGCGCCGGTGAAGTCGAAGTGATTGACCATGTCGTAGGAGCCCGACGCCAGCAGGGTCAGGGTCTTGACGGTGATCGTCACATCGGTGGTCTGGCCATCGACCACGAGGATGCCGTCGGCACAGCCGGCCGCGGCGAGGTGATTGGCGCCGTCCATGGCGATGACGTAGACGCCGTACTTCTTGGACGCGGCGAGATCGATGAACTCGGGTTTGTCGTTGAGGAAGGCGGCCTTGCTGGCCAGGTAGCCGGCGGGCGGCCAGACCGGCTTGAAGGAGGCGCAGGTGAAGGGCATCGGCATGATGCGTACGACCACCTGGGCCAGCTGCACCTGGTTGTCGTACGCCATCGTGACGCGGATGTTGCCCTTGGGCGTGTCGGTGACCTTGATGTCGACGTAGGCCGGCTCGGCACCCTCGCAGGTGATCTTGATCTTGTAGTCGGCGAGCGGGTCCTTGTTCGCTCGGAAGACGTTGCCGGTCAGGCCCTTGTTATCCGTGGCCGTCATCATGGCGTCCAGGCTGCCCTTGCCCGGGCCCCCATTTGCCGACGTGTTTTCGGCGAGCTCGTACAGCACCGCCACGTTGCCCGCCGGCGATCCGGCCGTGTAATCGATGACCTTGACGTTGATGGGCAGGATCGCGCTCGGCCCGATCACCTGTGGCAGGTCGGTGTTCAGCAGCACGATGATCTCGCGCTTGACCGTCACGTTGGTCGGATTTCGATTGCCGCCCTGGCCGGTGTCGACCGGCCCGGCTGTGCCACCGGCGTCGAATCCGCCGACGAAGTTGGCGCCGATATCACCCCGCGCATCGGACATCACCACGATGCCCTGCACGAACTCATTGCCGCATGCCTGAAGGCCAAAACAGGCCAACAGGGCGGCTGCCGTGGCGATCATCTGGGGTGAACGGTTGCGAGACATACTGGCTCCAGCGCCGCGCGAGGGTACCATCTACCGCCCTGACACGACAGTGATCCGCGACAACGCTCACACTTGTTGGAAGTCCTTCACAGGGTCCGCCGCGAACTTGAGAACTCGTCGATCTCGGGCTAAGGTCGCGCCAGCCGTCGCCCACACCAGTCGCGACCCCACACTGCGGCGCGGCAAGCCCCGGAGGAACCTCGACATGGCGAGCATCAGCCACGACGATCTCATCAAAGCCCTCGAGCTTCGCTACGACTACCTGAGCGCCCGCACCATGGCAGGCGCGCTGCTGTCCGGCGCTGGTGTCACCAAGGCCGACAGCTACGACGGTAAAGCTGTCAGCAGCCTGGCCGGCGCCTGCGAGTCGGTGATCGGCGCGGGTGCCGAGGCGGTTGTCGCCGCGCTCGGCGGGGGCGGCGCACCGGCAGCCAAAGCCGAAGCCGCACCGGCCAAAGCCGAAAAGGCCGAAAAGAAGCCCGAGGCCAAAGCTGACGACGAGGCAGAAAAGGCCGACGCCAAGCCCGCCAAGAAGCCGGCCGCCAAAGAGAAGCCAGCGAAGAAGCCGGCCGCCAAGGGCAAGAAGAAGAAGTAATCATTGTCGACCCCTGCGACCTCTGCTAGAGAGGGCCTCCGTTGGAGGTGCCCTTGAGCAGCCGTCTACCCGTCATCCAGGTCCCCCAGCCGGCACAAGCTCCGGTCGCTGCGTCCGACGAGGCGTCAGCGCAGGCCGCGACATCCACACAACAAGAGGCACCCGGCGCCATCCTGGGCCGCCTGCTCGCCGGCGACGTAGCGCCCGCGGTCCCTTCCCGGGCCGTCATCCCCAAGAGCGCGCGCACCCTCGAGCGGCGCATCGCCTACATGGTCACCAAGGCCATCCATGACTACGGCATGATCGCCGACGGCGACAAGCTGATGGTCTGCATGTCCGGCGGCAAGGACAGCTACGCGCTGCTGCACTTCCTGCAGCGGGCCCAGCGCAAGGCGCCCATCGATTTCGAGATCCTGGCCGTGCACCTGGACCAGGGCCAGCCCGGATTCCCCACCGAGACCCTGCAGACGTACCTCGAAGGCTGCGGTTCGCCGTGGCATATCGTGCGCGAGCACACCTACGACATCGTCATGGAGAAGCTGGAGCCAGGTAAGACCACCTGCTCGCTCTGCTCCCGACTGCGCCGGGGCATCCTGTACGACGCCGCCCGCAAGTTGGGCTGCAACAAGGTCGCCCTGGGCCATCACCGGGATGATGTGCTGGCCACCTTCCTGCTCAACGTCTTTTTCTGCGGCCAGCTCAAAGCCATGCCGCCAGTGCTGCGCGCCGAAGACGGCTACAACACCGTCATCCGCCCCCTGGCCTATGTGCCCGAGGAGATGATCAAGGCCTTCGTGCGCACCCAGGACTACCCCATCCTGCCCTGCCGCCTGTGCGACAAGCAGCCCGACCTCAAGCGGTCCCAGATGGAGACCCTGCTGCGTGAGATCGACGCGCTCTATCCCGGCGCGTTGCCGAGCGCCCTGCATGCCATGAAGAATGTGCATCCCCGCTTTCTCATGGACAACAAGGCCTGGAACTTCGACACTGTACCGCGAGATGGCGACGAGAAAGCCGATCGCGAAGCCGACGCCTTCTCCTAAGCGTCCGGCGCGCGCTCCCGCCCGGCTGAGACCCCCGCGCACATGGAAAAACCCAAGAAAAAACGCCGCCAAAGCAGCGGTCCCCTGAGCATCGACAGGCTCCTCGACCTGTTGATCGCCGCCGGTCTGGTCGACGAGGCCCGCGCGGCGGACATCCGCATGCGGGCCCCCATGCAGCGACGTCGCCTGCTGCGGGAGCGGCAACGCGCCGGCGATGACGACACGATCATCAGCCATGTGGAGACCATCAGCTCCATGCGCGTCCCGGCGCCGGGCAAGGGCGTGGTGACCGCCGCAAACATCCAGCGCGTGGTCGCCGACGATGCCGGCTTGCGCTACGTGGACGTGGACCCGCTGAAGGTCGATGCCCAGCTGGTCACCGACACCATCAGCTACGCCTACGCCCGCAGAAATGGCGTCCTGCCCATGGGCTACGAGGCGGGACGACTGGTCCTGGCGGTGGACGATCCCTACCTGGAGGACATCCGGGCCACCATGGCCGCCCACGTGGACGCGCCGGTCGAGCTCGCCGTGGCCGTTCGCGCCGACATCGTGCGCGTGCTCGACGAGGTGTTCCGCTTCCGCGCTTCGGTGCGCGGCGCGGTGCAGGACCTGGGCGACCCCGGCACGGACTTCGGCAATCTCGAACAGCTGGTGCGCATCACCAGCGCCGGGCAGAACCTCGAAGGCGACGATCGCCACGTGGTCCACGCCGTGGACTTCCTGCTGCGCTATGCCCTGGACCAGTCCGCCTCCGACCTGCACATCGAGCCGAAGCGAAAACTGTCGCGCGTCCGCCTGCGCATCGACGGCGTGCTGCACAGCGTGCAGGAGGTGCCCAACGTCGTGCACAAGGCGATCACCTCGCGCATCAAGACGCTGGCCCGCCTGGACATCGCCGAGAAGCGTCGGCCCCAGGATGGGCGCATCAAGATCGCCCACCACGATGAAGAGGTGGAGCTGCGCATCTCGACCATGCCGACCGCCTTTGGCGAGAAGGTGGTCATCCGCTTCTTCGACCCGGCGGTGCTCCTCCAAGAGATCGATAACATCGGCTTCTTCGGCAACGAGATCGCGACATTCCGTGGCTTCATCCAGCGCCCGAACGGCCTGATCCTGGTCACCGGTCCCACGGGCAGCGGCAAGACCACGACCCTGTACTCCGCCCTGCGCGCCATCGCCTCGCCGACGATCAACGTGGCCACCATCGAAGATCCCATCGAGATGGTGGTCGAAGACTTCAACCAGACGGCGGTGAATCGTCGCCTGGGGCTGACCTTCGACGTCCTGCTGCGCACCCTGTTGCGCCAGGATCCCGACGTGATCATGGTCGGCGAGATCCGCGATCCGGAGACCGCGCGCAACGCCGTGCAGGCGGCGCTGACCGGCCACCTGGTGCTGGCTACGGTGCATACCAACGACGCGCCGAGCTCGATCTCGCGCATGCTCGACCTGGAAGCCGAACCCTTCCTGCTGGCTTCGACGCTGGTGGGGGTGGTCGCTCAGCGGCTGCTGCGCAAGGTCTGCCTGCGTTGCCGCGAGGAAGCCGCCCTGACCCCCGATCAGGCCAGCGCGCTGGGCCTGGAATTGCGCCAGGGCGAGCGCTTCGCTGTCTACAAGGGCAAGGGCTGCCCGGCCTGTCGCAACACCGGACTGAAGGGCCGTATCGGCGTCTTCGAGGTGATGCCCATCGACGACAAGATCCGCCGCCTGGTCCTCGATGGCGCCGACGCGGCCGAATTGGGCCGGCAGTCAGCGCGCGATGGCATGCTCACCCTGCGCCAGGCGGCCATCAAGAAGATGGCGCTGGGCCTGACCTCTTTCGAAGAGGTGCTGCGCGTCACCGCGGAGATTCGCAGATGAGCGGTGACGGGAGCGGGCGCGACAGGGACGAATCCCTCTCCGCAGCCGAACAATATCGACGCGCCGCCGAGGCCCGCCGCACGGGTCCGACCCTGTGGCTGGATCCGGCGCCGAGCTACGAAGAAGACACCCTCTGGCGGGGCCTGACCCGAGATGGCGAATTGCGCGTGCTGGTATGCCGCGCGACCCGGACGGCGCGCGAGATCGTCTCCCGACTGGGCTGCTCGAACGAGGTCGGCCAGCTGGTCGGCGAGGCCCTGACGGCCTTGCAGCTGCTGCGCTCGACGGTCAATCCCGACGCCCAGATGCAGCTGCTGCTGCAACATGACGGGCCGCTGGGGCAGCTGGTGGTCGACGCCTGGCCCGATGGCGGCATGCGGGCTCACGTGGCGAACCCGAAGGCGAGCGCCGACGGTGGCGGCCTGGTCGGCGAGGGCATCGCCACCATCGTGCGCTACAGTCGCGCGCGCGGCTCCTATCGCTCCGATCTGCAGCTGGCGGGCGACGGCATCGAGGGGCTGGCCATGCGCTATCTCCTGGAGAGCGAGCAGATCCTCGGCCTGCTGCAGGTCAGCGCAGAGATCGACGATGGCGGCGAATTGGACCTGTTCGGCTACCTGGTGCAGGTGACGCCGGAGGGTACGCGAGCCGATCTGCAGCGATTGGTGGACAACCTGGGCGACATGCCGCCCATCCCGCAGGCGCAGTCGGCCGATGATCCCGATGGCCGGGCGTGGGCCAGCGCCTTGCTGGCGGATTTCCGCTGGGATCAATGCGCCCGACAGGAGCTGCGCTTCGACTGTCGTTGTTCACGGGAGCGCGTGCTCGGCACGCTGGCTACCTTGCCGCGCGCGGACCTGACCGAACTGGCCGCCTCGGGCGAGGCCATCGAGACGGTCTGCGAGTACTGCCAGGAGCGCTACCGCATCGACCCGCGCCAGATCGGTCAGCTGCTCGAAGAGCCGAACTGAACGCCTCTTCGAATCAGGACGCGTCTCCGGCAGCGGTGCGCAACATGGGCGCCAGCTCTTCGCGGCCGTGCAATTCCATGGTGATGTCGCAGCCGCCGACCAGCTTTCCGTCCACGTACAGCTGCGGAATCGTCGGCCACTGGCCATAGACCTTGATGCCCTCGCGGACCGCGGGATCGGCCAGCACATTGACCGCCTGGAACGGCACCTCGACGCTCTTGAGGACGTCCACCACCCGGGCGGAGAAGCCACACATGGGGAACGCGGGCGTGCCCTTCATGAACAGCACGATGGGGCTGCCCTTCACCAATTCGTCGATCTGCTGATTGACGTCGCTCATGCGCGCCTCCTTGCTTCTCTATGGGGTCCGTGTTCGCAAGCCGAGGGCGTGGATCTCGTGACCCACACGCTCGCCGAGCTCCTGGTAGACCAGCCGATGCTGTTCGAGCATCGACAGGCCATCGAATCGATTGGAGACGATCTCGACGCTGAAATGATCGCCGCCGCCAGTGGTGTCGACGACCGTGATCTCGGCGTTGGGGAACTTCTCTTGCAGGGTGGTCTCGATGAAGCGCTGCTGGGACATCTGCTCGGCTCCGGTCTGCAGGCGTGGGGTATGCATATGCGCCCGCGCCTTCGGCACTTTTCGACGAATGGGGCGGTCCGCCGCAATCCACTGCACGATAGTCCGCCGGAATCGGGCCGCAAGTGACGTCGGCGGTCGCTGCCCGGCTGGTCGTCCGGGCTGGCCGTTGTTATAGTCGCGCCGCCTGCTGCGATGGAGGTGTGCATGGCGACCAGTCGACGCGTCGGAATCCTGTTGGGCGGCCTCGCCCTGTTCGTGCTGCTGACCGGCTTTCGCCCCTTCACAGCCGTGCAGTCGGTGTGCCCGAAATGCCCGGTGAAGGGCGATCGCATCACGCTCAAGAACGGCAAGGTGCTCGTCGCTCGGGTGATCGGCAAGAACCAGGACGGCTACGTACTCGAACGCTACGGGGAGTTGCGTTTCGTGCAGTTCCGCGAGGCCCAACGGCTGGATTTTGCCAGCGGCGCCGAGCCCAAGGGCATCAAGTCCTACGACCAGATCCTGCTCAAGAACAAAGATCAGACCCTGCTGCACGGCACCCTCTTCCAGATCGAGGCCGGCAAACCGCTGGCGCTGCGTAGCGTGCGTGGCCAGGTCTACATGGTCTCGCCTGCGCAGGTGCTGGTGTATTACCACCGCGGCAAGCGTCGGGCCCCGCCCAAGCCCTGATCGACTCCGCGTCCCCTTCAAACTTCTCGGAGGAGCCCGGTGCGGCCTCTGCTCCTTCACCTCGTCCTGGACCGCCCGTGGGCGCCACGCGCTCCGGATGACCTCGTCGGCGACGCGGTCGAGCGCCTCGATCGACCGTTGATCGAAGCGTTGGAGCGGCGGGCTGAAGCCCGTTGCGCGATCCACCTGCCGGGGCACCTGCTGGAGTGG
The DNA here is from genome assembly GCA_964438735.1 of uncultured Enterobacteriaceae bacterium. Taxonomy (GTDB): domain Bacteria; phylum Myxococcota_A; class UBA9042; order UBA9042; family UBA9042; genus CAYTLW01. Next base: position 107,785 of record CAYTLW010000008.1, read on the forward strand.
CTCGACAGCAGCGACCGGGGCCTCATCGACCGACTCGCCGGGTTGGTCAGCGACGAGCGCCTGGAGTTCATTGGCGGCGGCTTCTACGCCCCCTTGTTGTCCATCGTGCCCTGGCGCGATGCCATCGGTCAGCAGGACATGATGTCCGGCTACCTGGAGCGCCGCACGGGCCGACGACCACGCGGCGCCTGGCTGGAATGTGGGGTCTGGGAACCGCGCCTGGCCGAGGTGCTGGCCGACGGCGGGGCGCGCTATGCCTTGTTGGACGACGAGCACCTGCTCTCAGCCGGCGTCGCTTCCCCCCTGGCTGGCGTTTACGTCACCGAACACGTGGGCCGACCGCTGGCCATCCTGCCGATCGATACGTCCCTGTCCAAGGCTGCGCATGGGCCGCCCGCACAGCTGATCGCTGACCTGCGGCGCGCCAGGCAAGCCGGCCAGCTGGCTGTAACCCTGGTCGTGAACGTGGCCGCCCTGGCCACCGGGGATGGCGTCGAGGCCCGGGCGGGCGCCCTGCTGGACGCGTTGACCGAAGCCGAAGACGTGGACCTGCGCCTGCCGGCCACGACCATGGCCGCCTCCGGCAGCCGACCGCGTATCTACCTGCCCTCACTGGCCACGCAGACGCCCGATCACCGGCTCTGGCAGCGCTGGCTGGTAGCAGACGGGCTGGCCGACCGGATGCACAAGCGCATGATCGAGGTCTCGCGCAGGTTCGCCGCCGTGGAGCGGGTGTTGCGCAACCAGGGTTGGCGCGCCATGAGCAAGCTGGCGCGGCCCCGGCGGGCGCTCTATCGCGGCCAATACGGTCAGGCGTGGGTCGGCGGCGACGGCGGCGGGCTGCAGCATCCCGAGGTGCGCGATGAGATCTACCGCAACCTGATCGACGCCGAGGTGGCCGCCGATGCCCTGGTGCGCGGCGATGTGGACTACCTCGAGGTCAATCTCAAGGATCTCTATGCGGACCTGGAGACCGAAATCCTGCTCCGCAATCGGCAGCTGCGAGCCGTGATTCGACCTGCCCGGGGCTGCCGGCTGGCCGAGTTGGAGCACCTGCCCTCTCGCACCGCCCTGCTCCATGTGGTCGACGGGCCCGCGAGCCAGGGATCGCCAGCCGAGATGCCCGGTGCAGATCGCGGATGCCTCATGGACCGCTTCCTGGCGCCCGAGACCTCGATCGAGGGGGGCATCGATACACCCGCCGAACCCGGCCAGCTCGTCGACGCCCGCTACAGGTTGGTCTCGCTGGACTGCGAAGGACGCGGCGCCCAGGAGCGGGCGCGGATCAGCCTCGTTGGCGAGGGGGCCATCCGCTCGGGCGACCAGCTGCTGGATGCCACCCTGATCAAGGAGATCGCCGTCAGCGCCCGACAAGATGCCATTGAGGTGGAGATGCGCCTGCACCTGTCTGCCCCGCTGACCGATGCGCTGGACTGGTGTGTGGAGTTCAACCTGCATCCCGCCGCCGATGGCGGAGGCGCCGAGTTCCTGGTGCGAGGGCAGCCGGAGGCCGACCGCTCGCCCCGTGCCAGGTCGACCAGCGCCTCGTGTGAGGGATTCAGCATCATCGCCGCCGAGCGCGGCCTGCGTTTCGCTGTTCGCAGCGACGAATCGGTGCGTTTGCAGCGCGCGCCCCTGATTGAAGGCAGCCAAGGCGGCGAACCCCGCTGGCAGGGCACGGTCATCGGGTTGCGCCGGACCCTGCTCGTCGGTGCGCAAGAAGTGGCCTGGACCCTGAGGCTGGGCTTTTCCGGTGGTGATTGACGCGTCCACGATCGCCACGTAACCGCGGAATGCAAAGCCTCTGTCGTGGTTTGCATCTTGTCGGGGGAGCGCCTCCTCGGCATCCTGAACCCCCGGCGCACCCCTCGGCTCATGCCCATGAACCAGGCCAGTAGAACTTTGACCGATCGCCAGCTCATCGCCCGCCGGCGGCAGGCCATGGCCAAGGCATTGCGTCGTCGGCTCGGCTTCTGGCGCGGCATCGGGCGCTCCAATCGGCTCTTCCCGCGCAAGCTCGAGGTCACGCGCGAGGGCAAGTGGATCATCGCCATCGCCTTGCTGCTCGGCATCGGCGCGGTAAACACCGGCAACAACCTGCTCTATCTGGTCCTCAGCTTGCTGATCAGCATCATCACCATCTCGGGCATCCTGTCCGAGATCACCCTGCGTGACGTGGTCCTGGAGCGGGTCTATCCGAGCACGCTCGAGGCCGGGCAGGCGGCCCTGCTGCGCGTGGTGGTCCTCAACGACAAGGCGCGCGCCGCTTTCAGCCTGGAAGTCTCCGAAGTGGTCGACGGCGAACATGTGCGCCTGCGACCCGGCCACGTTCTGCACCTGGCCGGTTTTGAGCGGGGCCAGTGCTTCCAGATCGCCAAGCCGCAGCGACGCGGCCTGCTGGCCACTTCCGGTCTGGCCATCTCCACCACCTATCCGTTCGGTTTTGCGCGCAAGTCGCGCATCTTCGAGCGGCCGACGCGATTCGTGGTCCTGCCCGAGATCGCCGAGGTGGACTTCGGCCCGCGCGGCAGCGGCGGTCGGGGGGAGCGCGAGCGCAGCCGCAGGGTCGGCCATGGCAGTGAGTTCCGCGGCCTGCGCGACGCCCGCTACGGCGACGCCCTGCGCGACATCCACTGGAAGGTCTCGGCGAGGCGCGATCGCCTCATCGCCCGCGAGTGGGAGGACGAGAGCACACGCGTGGTGATGGTCCACTTCGCGCATGTCGATCCTGGAGACAGCGGCGATCCGGCGGCCCTGGACGGCGCCTGCGCCACGGTCGCCGGCGTCTGCGCCAACCTGCTCGACGAGGGCGTGGCCGTCGGCCTGCGCACCCTCTTCGGCGCGGTGAGCCCGCTGATGGATGCAGATGGCGGCGGCGGTCAACTGGCCCGCATTCGCCAGCACCTGGCCACCCTGCTGCCCGCCGATCGCCTGCCCCCGGCCGACTGGCCGCTCGATGACAAGGACTGGGTTGATTGCCACCGCAAGACCGAGGATCGCATCGCGCGCCTGGCCGCCGGCGCGCCCCTGACACCGCCGCCGATGCCCGGCGCCGGCAACTGGGAAGCCTGGCTGGTGCGCTACGAATCCCGCCTGGACGTCACCCTGGACATGCCGCCGCCGTCCATGGACCTGCGCCTGGACGACACGGGCGCTTTGGCCGCCATCGAGCGGCCGCTGGACCCGAGCCTGGAGGGGGCGGCCTGAGCCCGCCCTGTGGAGCCGTCATTGGACTTTGAGCGCACCTTCGTTGGCGTCTCCTACGGCCTGGTGATCGTGGCCTTTCTGGCCGTGGCGCTGAGCGGTGAGATCGGCTGGATCGCGCCGGCGATCTTCGCCACCTGCGTGGTGATCAGCGTCTTCCGGCGCACCGACGGGCCGCCACGTCGACGCACGGCGGAGCTGTGGACGGCGTTTCTCTTCCTCGCCTTCGGCACCCTGGTCCTGTGGTCCATCAACGACGGCAACTGGCTGCTGCACGCGCTCGAGTTCGCCCTGCTGATGACCATCAGCCGCCTCTTCCAGCGCCGCTTCGCCAAGGACTACCTGCAGCTCTATGCCCTGACCTTCCTGCTGATGCTGGTGGCGGCGGTGATCCACCCATCGCTGACATTCGCCATCAGCTTCCTGGTCTACACGGTGCTCGCCATCTGGGGCCTGACCATGGTGCACCTGGTGGCCGACATCGAGGTACAGACGCGCACGGGACCCGAACACCTGCTGCCGCCGGCCAAGCCTTGGTTCGGCTGGCTGCCCTGGCGCCGAAAGCGCGCCCTGGCGACCAAGGAGGGCGAGCCCTTGCCGGAGTCGCCCGTGGCTGCCGAGACCCTGGCCTGGCGTCGTCGACGTTTGATCGGCGGCGGCTTCCTGCTGGTGTCGAGCCTGATGGCTATCGGTGTGCTGCTGGGTTCGATGGTCTTCTTCTTCCTCTTCCCCCGCCTGGGCATGGGGTTCTTCTTCGCCCAGACCCGGAACTCGCAGTCGGTGGTGGGCTTCTCCGATGAGGTCAAGCTGGGCAACTTCGGCAAGCTGAAGTCCTCGGCCCAGGTGGTCATGCGGGTGCGCTTCCCGGAAAACCCGCCCCGTCTCCAGGAGCCCATGCGCATCCGCGGTCTGAGCTTCGATCGCTGGCAGAACAACGGCTGGACGCGGCTGACCGACCCGGACTGGGAGCTGATGCATCGCGGCGATCGCTACGGTATCCCGGGCAATCGCCGGGTACGTCGGCAATTTGAGCGCACCTGGCTGGCCGAGATCTATCTCGAACCCATCGACGCGGACATCAAGGTGCTCTTCGCGCCGCCGCGCACCCAGTGGGTCGAGTTCCTGGACAGCCAGTACGACAACCTGCGCGGTCGACGCAAGGCGGTGCGCCAGTCGGTCAGCGGTGACCTGAGCTTCAAGGCGCCGCTGGACACGGCGATCAGCTACCGCATCCAGGCCATCGAGCCCATCGACGACGCCCGCCGTCGCCTGATCTTGAATCGCGCCACCGGCAAGGTGCCACGCTGGGTGAAGGATCGATGGACGGAGCTGCCGGCGAACATCGACCCCCGGATCGAGGAGCTGGCCCGCACGCTGAGCAAAGGCCAGCAGAGTACCTTCGGCGTCGCCACGGCCATCGAACGGGGCCTGCGCCGCGGCTGGACCTACAGTCTCGAGGGGGACCAGGACGCCGACGCGCCGCTGGAGGACTTCCTGTTCGGCAACAAGCGCGGCCACTGCGAGTACTTCGCCACGGCCATGGTCCTGATGTTGCGTACGCTGGGCCACCCGGCGCGCGTGGTCAACGGCTTCTATGGCGGCCAGTACAACGGTTTTGGTGACTACCGCATGATTCGCCAGGCGGACGCTCACAGCTGGGTCGAGGTCTTCTTCCCGCATCGAGGCTGGCGCACATTCGAGCCCACCCCGCCCTCGGGCCAGCTTGGCCTGGTGGACGATGGGCTCCTGTCCACCGCCCGCCGTCTCGCCGATAGCGCGGCCATGCTCTGGTACACCTGGGTGGTGGAATACGACCTGGAGCGCCAGGTGGCCATGTTCCGCGACGTGGGGCGGGCGCTGCGTAAGTTCGGCGGCGGTCTGCGCCTGTCTTCAGGCGGAGCCATGGCGTCCGCCGACTCCGCGCCGAGCGACGTGCCCAAGAAGGTGCAGGCCCTGCCTTGGGCGCAGGCGCTGGCGGGCTTGAGCCTGCTGCTGCTGATGGGTTGGGCGGCCCGACGCTGGTGGCTGGGGCGCGGCGCCAAGGTGGCCGTCTTCGACCGCCGACTGGCCCGTCTGAAGCGACGGCTGGAGCGGCGCTTGCGGGGCCTGGGCGTGCCCCGGCTGCGCTGGCAGACCTGGCAGCTGGTCGCCGTCGCGGTGGCCGAGCGCGACGTCGACACCGGCCAGGCGTTGGCCCGTTTTGCCGAAGCGTGGGATCAGGCCCGCTTCGGGCGCGATGGCGCCGAATCTCATCGGCTGCAGGCCTTGAGCGCAGGCGAGCGCGCGGACCGCCGGCTGGCCGCCCTGCTGACCCGTGAGCGGAAGCAACGCCGTAGCCGCTCCTGAGTGGGTCTGGGGGCCCCGGGGGCGGCGGTCGGCTGCTTGCGCTGCGGCCCGGCAGCGACCACAATGTCTGGCGATGGCGCGCCTTGCGCTGGAGAGACGCCCGATGATCGCCTACCGCCTCGGCAACAGCACCACGGCGCGCCTCGCCTCGGCCCTCCTGATCGGCGCCTTCGTGGCCGGTCCGATGCTGGTGCAGAGCGCCGAAGCCCGCCGTCGTCGTCGGGGCAGAAAGGCCAAGGTCGTCAAGAAGACCACGCTCGAGATCATGTCCATGACCCGCGGCGCCAAGGTCTTCATCAACGACAAGCTCGTTGGCGAGGTGCCGCTGGCCGAGCCCGTTGCGCTCGCTCCGGGTCGGGCACACGTCATCCGCCTGACCAAGCGGGGCTTCACCCCCTTCGTCGACACGGTGCGCATCAAGCGAGGCCAGCAGAAGGAGATCGAGGCCGACCTGGTGCCCTCGGGCGGAGTGGTCAAGATCAAGTGCAACATCCGCCGCGCCCAGGTGCTGCTCGATGGCAAACCCATCGGCCGAACGCCCTTTGACGGCGACGTGGAGCCCGGACGTCACACCCTGCAGGTGGTGGCGCCCGGCAAGCTGCAGGATACGCGTGTCATCGAGGTCAAGGCCGGCGAGTCCCTGGACCTGACGGTGGACCTGAAGGACATCCCACCGCCTATCGTCGAGAAGGATGATTCCATCTTCGGCGCCTGGTGGTTCTGGACCGCGGTGGGCGTGACGGTGCTCGGCGGCGTGACCGTCGGCGTGCTCTCCGGGCGCGAGATAGAGGTCGCAGCTGAAGACAGGCTTTGCGACCCGTCCTGCCAGACGATCACCATCGGCGGCCCCTGAGCGCGCGGCCCCGGCCAGATCTCAGATCTCACATCCGATAGCGGCTATTCGTCCGCGTCTGCGTCTTCGTCCGAGCCGTCGCTCTCGGGCGTCCAGAGCAGCTCGACCCGCAGCGGTCGCTTGTCGTCGGCTTCGAGCACCTTGAGGTGCACGTCGTTCCAGTCGAACTCGTAGCCGACTTCTGGCACCTTGCCGCTCTGCTCGATGACGAATCCGGCCAGTGTGCTGTAGGTCTCGCTCTCGGGCAGGGCGAATTCGAGCATCTCCTCCAATTCGCGGATCTCGGCGCTGGCGTCCACGGACCAGGTGTTTTCACCGGTCGCTTCCAGCAGGCGCTCGACGTGGTCGTATTCGTCGTAGATCTCGCCGACCAGCTCCTCGAGCACGTCTTCGAGGGTGACGATGCCCGAGGTGCCGCCATGCTCGTCGACCACGATGGCCATGTGCATCTTGCGGGACTTGAACTCCTGCAGCACCTCGCTGGCCTTCTGCCGCTCGGGTACGAACATGGGCGCAGCCAGGTGGTCGGCCAGTTGGAAGGGCGCTCGATCGCGCGCTTCGAGATAGCCGATGATGTTCTTGGCGTAGAAGATGCCGGGCACGTTGTCGGGCGAGCCATCGTAGACCGGATAGCGCGAGAACCCGGTCTCCGCGACCAGGTCCAGCACCTCTTCGAGCGAGGCGTCCAGGTCGAGGCCGCGCACCTGGATGCGCGGCGTCATGATCGCCCGCAGGGAGACCTCCCAGAGCTCGAAGACGTTCTGCAACATCTCGCCGCGATCGGCCTCGATGGAGCCCTCCTCGCTGCCGATGCGGACCATGTCCTCGACCTCTTCTTCACTGACCAGGTAGCCGTTCTTGCTGGTGTCGACGCCGAGCAGACCGACCAGCTTGCGGGCCACCCACGCCAGGGTTCCGGTGACGTGGTGGCTGAGTCGGTGGAAGCCCCAGATCAGCCAGAAAGGCCGCAGGAACCACTCCGGATGCGTCTTGGCCAGGGTCTTGGGCGCGATCTCGCCGCCGATGAGCACGGCCATGGTCAGGACGAAGACGCCGATGCTCACAGTGTGGTCGGACAAGAAGGCGGGTAGCACGCCGCTGTGGCTCAGATCGATGGCCAGGGCCGTGGTGAGCGCCGAGGCGATGATGTTGACCAGGGTGTTGCCGGCCAGCAGCGTGGTGAGGATCGAGGCGGGATCTTCGAGCCAGCGGCGGAGGAACTTCTTGGGTCCGCGGCCGTCGTCGATCAGTCGGCGGACACGCGCCTCACCCATGCTGGTGATGGCCGTCTCCGAGCCAGCGAACAGGAATGAAAGTAGCAGGCAGGTCGCGATCGCGACGATCGTAGAGAGGGGGTCGTCACTGCCGCCCGTCGATGCTGGGTCCAATTCGAGCCTTCCTTATGCTGCGACTTCGCAACGTTGCGAGCCCCAAAATACCACGGGCTCCAGAGGCGGGCAAACCCCCTTTATCCCGCGTCGTCGGCCGGGGCTTGCTGATGCCCCGGGCGCGTTCGATCTATGGCTTCTTGGCGGCGCAGACCTTGCGCGCTGTGGAGAATACGCCGCTGTACCCGTTGGCGTTGGTCAGGCAGAAGGGCAGGGCCGGATTCAGCGCCTGGCAGTCGGCGTCGCTGCTGCAGGTGGCCCCGCACTCCTTCTGCACGGGTTTGGCGGCGCCGATGAGGCAGGTGTAGCCCTGGCCGCTGATGTTGTCGGCGTCGCATTGCGAGCCGGCGCCGCAGCTGCAGTCCTTGGTGCAGACGCCCTTGGTGTGGTCGTTGATGAGCTGCAGGGCGCCGAGCTTGCAGTAGCCGTACTGACAATCATCGGCCTTGGTGCACTCCTCGCCGTGACGCTTGCCGTCCGGATACGAGATCTTGGTCGATTTCTGGCAGTCGGTCTCGAAGGGCTTGTCCGCCGGGCTGCTGCCGAAGCTCTCGCAGCCGCCGATGAACATGGCCAGGGTGATGGCCAGGGCGGCCAGGGTCGCGATTGCTTGCCGCATCATCTCTTCCTCCCGGGACGTGGCCCGAAGCCGACCGCATGCATTCTGGTGGCGACCGGGATCATAGTCAGGCGGGTCCCCGTCCTGCAAGCGCAACGCACCCATGGCGCCTGGACTTCAACCATCGGTGCAGAGGCTGGCGCAGGTGCCGCCG